>NZ_CP195161.1:930759-1241013 GCF_051200835.1 Janibacter sp. GS2 | reverse complement strand
TCGGGCACCTCGCCCAGGACCGCCTCGATGGCGTCCTCGACGGCATCGGGCAGCTTGTGGCCACCGGCGGCGAAGAACTTGATGCCGTTGTCGGGCATCGCGTTGTGCGAGGCGGACAGCATGACGCCGAAGTCGGCGTGCACCTCGCCCGTGAGGAAGGCCACCGCAGGGGTCGGGACGACCCCCGCGTCGAGCACGTCGATCCCGCTGCTCGCCAGGCCCGCCACGACGGCCGCGGAGAGGAACTCCCCGGACGCGCGCGGGTCCCGCCCCACGACGGCGACGGGGCGCCTCCCTTCGGTGCCCTCCGGGTCACGCAGGACGCGGGCGGCGGCCTGGGCCAGACGGAGGGCGAAGTCGGCGGTGATGACCTCGCCGTTGGCGAGGCCGCGGACACCGTCGGTGCCGAAGAGTCGGGGCATGGTGCGAACCTTCCGTGGGACGACCGTCCGGGTACATGCTGGTGGCAGGGCCACGAGGACGGGCTCCGCCACGATACCGCTCGGTTACGCTGGCCGCCCCACCGTTACGGCATCGAGAGGCCACGATGATCGAGTTCACGCCGTCTGCGGGCCCGACACTCGGCGTCGAGTGGGAGATCGCACTGCTCGACCGGGAGACCCTGGACCTCGTCCCCCTCGCGGAGAGCGTCCTCGACGCCCTCGCGGGTGACGAGGGCTTCTCCCCCAAGGTGCACCGCGAGCTGCTCAACAACACCGTCGAGCTCGTCACCGGCGTCTGCCAGACCGTCCCCGAGGTCATCGAGGACCTCTCCGCGAGCCTCGAGCGGCTGCGGGGCATCACCGACGGCCTCGGCCTCGAGCTGCTCTCGGCCGGGACGCACCCCTTCGCCCGCTGGGAGAGCCAGGAGGTCACCGAGGGTGAGCGGTACGCCACCCTCATCGACCGCACCCGCTGGTGGGGCCGGCAGATGATCATCTACGGGCTGCACACCCACGTCGGCGTGACCCACCGCGACAAGGTCCTGCCCCTCCTCAGCGGCATGCTCTCCTATGCCCCTCACCTGCAGGCGCTCTCCGCCTCCTCCCCGTGGTGGGGCGGGGTCCCCACCGACTACGCGAGCAACCGGGCGCTGCTCTTCCAGCAGCTGCCCACGGCGGGCCTGCCCTTCCAGTTCGAGCACTGGGCCGAGTACGAGCGGTACGTCAGCGACCTGCTCGTCACCGGGGTCATCGACGAGCTGAAGGAGGTGCGCTGGGACCTGCGACCGGCGCCCCCGCTGGGCACGCTGGAGATGCGTGTCTGCGACGGCGTCCCCACGTTGCAGGAGATCGCCGCGCTCACCGCCCTGACGCAGTGCCTGGTCGTCCACCTTGACGACCGGCTCACCGACGGCGGCACCATCCCGTCGCTGCCGCCGTGGCACGTCCAGGAGAACAAGTGGCGCACCGCCCGGTACGGGATGGACGCGATCATCATCCTCGACTCGCGCAACCGGGAACGCCTGGTCACCGACGAGCTGCACGACCTGCTCCAGCGCCTGGAGCCGGTTGCCCGCCGGCTCGGCTGCTCTGCGGAGCTGGCCATGGTCGAGGACATCATCCGGACCGGTGCGAGCTACCAGCGCCAGCTCGCCGTCGCGGCCGATCACGGTGGTGACCTCGTCTCGGTGACCCGCGCCCTCGTCGACGAGATGCGCGCCGGTCGTCCCCTTCCCTGAGCCGGCCGACGACGCCCGTCGAGGCACCTCGTCGCCCCCAGCACGGACGAAGGGCGCCGCCCCCGATCGGGGAGCGGCGCCCTTCGCGCGTGGAGCTGCGGATCAGCGCTTGCTGTACTGCGGCGCCTTGCGGGCCTTCTTCAGACCGGCCTTCTTGCGCTCCGGGACGCGGGCGTCCCGGGTGAGGTAGCCGGCCTTCTTCAGCGTGGCGCGGTTGAGCTCCGGGTCGACCCCGTTGAGCGAGCGGGCGACGCCGAGACGCACGGCGCCGGCCTGGCCGGAGGGGCCACCGCCGTGGACGCGCACGAGCACGTCGTAGGCGCCGTCGAGCTCGAGCGCAGTGAGCGGCTCGTTGACGATCTGCTGGTGGACCTTGTTCGGGAAGTACTCCTCGAGCGTGCGCCCGTTGACCTTCCACTCGCCGGTGCCCGGGACGATCCGGACGCGGGCGATGGCCTGCTTGCGACGGCCGGTGGACGCGCCGGGAGCGGAGGCCGAGGGACGGCGCGCGGGCTCCTCGCTCGTGCCGACGGAGCCGTCGGACTCGGAGGTGTAGGAGCTCAGCTCGGGCTCGTCGCCCTCGAGCACCTGGGACTGCTCTGCGTTTTCGGTGGTGTCAGCCACGATATTGCCTCTGATTTCCTTCTCGGCAGCGCTTACTGCGCGACCTGCGAGATCGTGTAGGGGGTGGGCTGCTGGGCGGCGTGCGGGTGCTCGGCACCGGCGAACACCTTGAGCTTGTCCAGCTGCTGGCGGCCGAGGCTGTTGCGCGGGAGCATGCCACGCACGGCCTTCTCGACGGCGCGCGTCGGGTGCTTCTCGAGCATCTCGGTGTAGTTCATGGAGGACAGGCCGCCCGGGTGGCCCGAGTGGCGGTAGGCGCGCTTCTTCTCGGCCTTGGCTCCGGTGAGCGCGATCTTGTCGGCGTTGATGATGATGACGAAGTCGCCCGTGTCCAGGTGGGGGGCAAAGGTCGTCTTGTGCTTGCCGCGCAGCAGCGTGGCGGTCTGGCTCGCGAGTCGGCCGAGCACGACGTCGGTGGCGTCGATGATGTGCCACTGACGGGTGATCTCACCGCCCTTGGGGGAGTACGTGCGCATGAGTGATGCCTTCTGCTCTCGTGGGTACGTGCGGCCCCCTTCGCCGGACGAAGGGGGTGGCGCCGCCAGCCGGTGAGGGCGCGGCGCCGCTGCACACCATTCTACGGACGCGCGACGGGCGACCGAAATCCACCGGGGAGCCCCGAAACCCGCGCCATACCGGGGTTCTTCGGGGCATCGGCCGGTCACGCCCGCGGCGGCCGCCGATGATTGCACAATACTTGTGCAATCATCGGGGCATGGTCGACGAGCCTCCCGGCGCCTCCGGGCCCGCCCCCTGGCGCCTGCTGGCGCACCCCCTTCGCTCCCGCATCCTCGCCCACCTGCGGCTGCACGGCGCCGCGACGGCGGCCGACCTCGCCCGGGCGCTGAGCAGCAACACGGGGGCCACGAGCTACCACGCGCGGGTCCTCGCCGAGGCCGGCCTCGTCGACGACACGGGGCTCGGTGACGGCCGCTCCCGGGTCTGGGCCGCGGCGGAGGAGGACGAGGAGCGCGGGGTCGACACCTCGGTCGCCGTGAGCACGATCTCCGACGCCGACGAGCTCGCCGACGCCCTCTGGCTCGCCCACGACCTCGTCGACCACCACGCCCAGCGACTCCACGGCTGGGTCGACGCGCAGGTCTCCTGGCCCCTGGTGTGGCAGGAGGAGTGCGGGCTCGACGACACGGAGGTCCTCGTCGACGAGACCCAGCTCGCGGCCCTGCGAGCCGAGCTCGGTGCGGTCCTCGACCGCTACCGGCGTCGCGGCGCCGGCACCCCCGGGGCCCGGCGGGTCACGGCCGTCGTCGGCCTGACCCCGCTCCCGCGCCGGGCATAGTCTGGCCTGCGTGAGCCAACGACCGGAGAGGCGCCAGCGGCACTGGGCGTTCGACGTCCTCGTCCGGCTCGTGATCTCCTTCGCCGTCATCGCCGTGGTCACCCACACGCTCGTGCGGCCCTTCGTCGTCCCCTCCGGGTCGATGGAGCCGACGATCATGACGGGCGACCGTGTCGTCGCGAAGGTCCTCGGTGTCGACGGGGAGGACCTCCAGCGCGGCGAGGTGGTCGTCTTCGGCCACGGCGAGACCTGGGACGAGGACCGGATCCGGGAGCCCGACGCGGTCAAGAACCTCGTGCGCCACGTCGGCGACGTCCTCGGCGTCGGCCCGAGCCACCGGGCCCACACGGTCAAGCGGGTCATCGGCCTGCCGGGCGAGACCGTCTCGTGCTGCGACCCGGAGGGACGGGTCCTCATCGACGGGACCCCTCTCGAGGAGCCCTATGTGGAGCGGGACCTGCCCTTCGATCGCGGGGAGCGGGACTGCACCGGGGAGGGGTCACCCTCGCCACGCTGCTTCGCCCGGACCACCGTGCCCACGGACTCCTACCTCGTCCTCGGCGACAACCGCTCCGACAGCGCTGACTCCGTCTCGGCCTGCCGGGGCAGCACGGGTGACGTCCAGTGCACTGCGCGCTTCGTGCGCGCCGACCAGGTCGTCGGCGTCCTGGGCTGGCGCTGGTGGCCGCTGCCTCCGGGCAGCGCCCTGCGCGAGTGAGCTAGTCCTCGCGGCGTGCCCTGGCCTCCTGCGCCCGGGCGGCGAGCTGCTCCGCCGGGGGGTAGGTCACCTCGACGAGGCAGAGGCCGTGCGCGGGCATGACCTTGACCCGCGGGTCGCGGGCCGCCTCGGTGAGCACCCGCTCCGGCCACTCGACGCCGCGCTCCCCCGCCCCCACCGGGACCAGCGCCCCGATGAGGGCCCGCACCATCGAGTGGCAGAAGGCGTCCGCGAGGACCGTCGCCTCGAGCAGGCCGTCCTCCCGCCGCCGCCAGTCGTAGCGCAGCAGCGTGCGCGTCGTGCTCGCCCCCGGTCGCTTCTTGCAGAAGGCGGCGAAGTTGCGCAGGCCGAGCAGTCGCTGCGTCGCGGCGTTCATCGCCTCGACGTCGAGGGGGGTGCGCAGGGCGACCACCTCCCGGCGGCGAAGGGGGTCCGCGGTCGACGGGTCATCGCCGACGAGGTAGCGGTAGCGCCGGCTCGTCGCGGAGAAGCGCGCGTCGAAGCCCTCGGGCGCCTCGGTCGCCGCCTGCACCACGATGTCGTCGGGCAGCACGCCGCGCAGCCGGGTGAGCAGGGCCTGCAGCGGGGCCCGGTCCGAGCGGCCCCTGGCCTGCTCGAGGTCAGCGGGGTCGAGGTCGACATGGACCACCTGGCCGAGCGCGTGCACGCCGGCGTCGGTGCGTCCGGCGACGGTGACCCGCGCCGGCTCCGACAGGCGCAGGACCCTCGCCACGGATGCGGTCAGCTCGCCCTCGACCGTGCGCAGCCCCGGCTGAGCGGCCCAGCCGTGGAAGTCGGTGCCGTCGTAGGCGAGGTCGAGACGCAGCCGCATGCGGGTCAGCGTAGGCGAGCGCCGGGTGCCTCGAAGCGGTGGTCCCGGCACCGGCACCACCGCACGGGGCCGCCGGCAGCAGGGCCCTCTCATCACGACGAAGGGCGCCGCCCCCTTGGTGGGAAGCGGCGCCCTTGCGGCGGTCACACTCAGGCGTCGGTCTGCTTGCCCTCGGTGTCGGCCGTCTCGTCGGTGGCCTCGGTCTCGGCGGGCTCGTCGGTGGCCTCGGTCTCGACGGCCTCCGTGGCTGCCTCGTCCGTGGCTGCCTCGTCCTTGGCGGAGCGCTTCGCAGCACCCTCCGCCTCGGCGACGACGGCGCGCTTCGGCTTGGCGTTGAGCGGCTCGCGGACGAGCTCGATCACGCACATGGGGGCGTTGTCGCCCTTGCGCGGCGCGATCTTCGTGATCCGGGTGTAGCCACCCGGGCGGTCGGCCACGTCGGGGGCGATCTCGACGAAGAGACGGTGGACGACGCCCTTGTCCTTGATCACCGTCATGACCTTGCGACGGGCGTGCAGGTCACCGCGCTTGGCGAAGGTGAGCAGACGCTCGGCGAGCGGGCGAAGCCGCTTGGCCTTCGCCTGGGTCGTGGTGATCTGGTCGTACTCGAAGAGCGACGTGGCCAGGTTCGCCAGGATGAGGCGCTCGTGGGCCGGGCCGCCCCCGATACGGGGGCCCTTGGTCGGGGTGGGCATGGTGTTCTCCTAAAGAGGTCTGACCTCACCGCTCGTGGCGGTCAGGTCGAAGGGCGGTGGGTCAGAGCTGCTCGTCCTCGGCGAACGAGGCATCCTCGTCGCCGGACTCGTCGTAGTCGTCCTCGCCGTAGCCGGGGATGGACGTGGGGTCGAAGCCGGGGGGGCTGTCCTTGAGGGCCAGACCCATCTCGTGCAGCTTGGCCTTGACCTCGTCGATCGACTTGGCACCGAAGTTGCGGATGTCGAGCAGGTCCGCCTCGCTGCGCCCGACGAGCTCACCCACGGTGTGGATGCCCTCGCGCTTGAGGCAGTTGTAGGAACGAACCGTCAGGTCGAGGTCCTCGATCGGCAGCGCCATGTCGGCGGCAACAGCGGCGTCCGTCGGCGACGGGCCCATGTCGATGCCCTCGGCCTCGACGTTGAGCTCGCGGGCGAGGCCGAAGAGCTCGACGAGGGTCTTGCCGGCGGAGGCCAGCGCGTCCCGGGGGGCGATCGAGTTCTTCGTCTCCACGTCGACGACGAGCTTGTCGAAGTCGGTGCGTTGCTCGACACGGGTCGCCTCGACCTTGTAGGTCACGGCGAGCACCGGCGAGTAGATGGAGTCGACCGGGATGCGACCGATCTCCTGGTCACCGGACTTGTTCTGCTGCGCGGAGACGTAACCGCGGCCGCGCTCGACGGTGAGCTCCATCTCGACGGAGCCCTTGTCGTTGAGCGTGGCGATGTGCAGGTCGGGGTTGTGGACCTCGACACCGGCCGGCGGGTTGATGTCGGCGGCCGTCACCGCACCGGCACCGGACTTGCGCAGGTACATCACGACCGGCTCGTCGTTCTCGCTGGAGACGACGAGGGACTTGATGTTGAGGATGACCTCGGTGACGTCCTCCTTGACCCCGGGGATCGTGGAGAACTCGTGGAGCACCCCGTCGATCCGGATCGAGGTCAGCGAGGCACCCGGGATGCTCGAGAGCAGAGTGCGGCGCAGGGAGTTGCCGATGGTGTAGCCGAAGCCGGGCTCGAGAGGCTCGATGGCGAACCGCGAACGGTTGTCGGCGAGGACCTCTTCGGTCAGGTTCGGGCGCTGTGCGATGAGCACGGTGATCTTCCTTCCCACGGGCGACCGCTATATGACGCCTCGTGAAGGCGCCCGGGCGTGACCCGGGCGGTGGCCCCCGCATCGGTCCGCGGGGGCCACCCTGGATGAACTGGGGTCAGTTCTTGGAGTAGAGCTCGACGATGAGCTGCTCGGTGAGCGGCGTGTCGATCTGCTCACGGGTCGGCAGCTGGTGCACGAGGATCTTGAGGCTGCCGGGGATGACGTGGAGCCACGCCGGAGTCGGACGCTCGCCGAAGGTCTCACGTGCGAGCTGGATCGGGAAGGCCTCGACCGACTGCTTGCGGACCGTGACGATGTCGTACTGCTCGACACGCTGGCTGGGCACGTTGGTGCGCGTGCCGTTGACCTCGAAGTGGCCGTGCGTGACCAGCTGACGGGCCTGACGACGCGTGCGGGCGAGCCCGGCACGGTAGACGACGTTGTCGAGTCGCGACTCGAGGATGATCAGCAGGTTGTGACCGGTCTGGCCGGGGCGGTTGGCCGCCTCCTTGTAGTACCGGACGAACTGCTTCTCCATGATGCCGTAGGTGAAGCGAGCCTTCTGCTTCTCCTGCAGCTGGGTCAGGTACTCCTTCTCCTGGATCCGCCGACGGCCGTGCTGGCCGGGCGGGAAGGGACGGAGCTCAAAGTTCTTGTCGCCGCCGACGAGGTCGAGCTTGAGTCGACGGGACTTCTTGGTGATGGGGCCGGTGTAACGAGCCATGGGTTATCTTCTCTCCCGTATCTCTGCTGCTCAGACGCGACGGCGCTTGGGCGGGCGGACACCGTTGTGCGGACTGGGCGTGACGTCCTGGATCGCGCCGACCTCGAGGCCGGCAGCGGTCAGGGAGCGGATCGCGGTCTCACGACCGGAACCGGGGCCCTTGACGAAGACGTCGACCTTCTTCATGCCGTGCTCCATGGCGCGACGCGCGGCGGCCTCGGCGGCCATCTGGGCGGCATACGGGGTGGACTTGCGCGAACCCTTGAAGCCGACCTGGCCGGCAGAGGCCCACGAGATCACGGCGCCGGTGGGGTCGGTGATCGAGATGATGGTGTTGTTGAACGTGCTCTTGATGTGGGCCTGGCCCACGGACACATTCTTCTTGACCTTGCGGCGCACCTTGGTGGCGCGGGTCTTGGGGGGCATGTTTCTCCTACGAAGTGCTTCGGTGTGTGGTGCTCACGAGGCCGCTGGGCGCTGTCGCACCCCTGCGCTCTGGTGAGGCGTCAGGACTTCTTCTTGCCGGCGACGGTCCGCTTCGGGCCCTTGCGGGTCCGGGCATTGGTCTTCGTGCGCTGACCGCGCACCGGGAGACCGCGACGGTGCCGCAGACCCTCGTAGGTGCCGATCTCGACCTTGCGGCGGATGTCAGCGGCGACCTCACGGCGGAGGTCACCCTCATGCTGGACATTCGTCTCGAGGTGGTTGCGGAGGGCGACGAGCTGGTCGTCACCCAGGTCCTTCACGCGAACGCTCGGGTCGATGTCGGTAGCGGCGAGAGCCTTCTGTGCGGTTGTGCGTCCCACACCGAAGATGTAGGTCAGGGCGACCTCGATGCGCTTCTCGCGCGGGAGGTCGACTCCAACAAGACGTGCCATGTGATGGCTTCCTTATCTTCTGTTCGGAGGTCTGGTACACCACCAGTCCGCCGGGGTGTCCCGCTCGTGTGCGGGCCGTGCGGTCCTCGGCCTCCGAGCCGAGGGTGACGTCCGCTCCCGCGAAGGGAGAGGGGCCGGGTGGTGCGTGCTTCTTCGTGGCGTTGCTCGAGGATCTGGGCGACAAGAGCCCGGTTCCCCGCCTTACCGGTCCTGGTGGACCGCGATCAGCCCTGGCGCTGCTTGTGGCGCAGGTTGTCGCAGATCACCATGACCCGGCCGTTGCGGCGGATCACCTTGCACTTGTCGCAGATCTTCTTGACGCTCGGCTGAACCTTCATTGCCGTCTCGCATCTGTCTCGATCTGTCCCGCCCCCGGTGCGTGGCGACGGGTCGTGCTCGTGTGCCTCACTCGTCGGTCGTCGTCAGGCGACGACCGCCTCGATCAGCGGTAGCGGAAGACGATACGGCCGCGGGTCAGGTCGTACGGGCTGAGCTCCACCACGACCTTGTCCTCGGGGAGGATCCGGATGTAGTGCTGCCGCATCTTGCCCGAGATGTGGGCGAGAACCTTGTGACCATTCGTCAGCTCCACCCGAAAACTCGCGTTCGGGAGTGCTTCGATGATCGTGCCCTCGACCTCGATGACACCGTCCTTCTTGGCCATACCCTCTCAATCCGTTGATGGTGGTGCCTGGATGGCCGCCACCGGTGTCCGGTCACGCTGGTGCGCACCCTCCGTCATCGGGAAGGTGCAGCACACACGGGACCGACACTCGAGGATACGCCACGCAGTGGGCGCGGCGAAATCCACCCATGCGACCCCTGACCTGCGACACTCGCCGGATCCCTTGGTCGTGTCCGACACCGGACGACGCGGCCGGACGCTCGTCACCCGCACTCGGGAAGGAACCGACATGGACGCATTGGCACGCAAACTCCGACTGCGGACCCAACCGACGATCTTCTTCGTCTCGGCCGGTCTGATGATCCTCTTCCTGATCATCCTCCTCCTCTTCCCCGACCAGCTGAACAGCAGCTTCGGCGCGGGCCGCGAGTGGATCGTCACCAACCTCGGCTGGTACTTCATCTTCGGTGTCACCGTCTGGGTCGTCATGCTGCTGGGCGTCGCGATCAGCCCGTACGGACAGGTACAGCTGGGACGCAAGGACGAGCCGCCGCAGTACAGCTTCCCGTCGTGGTTCGCCATGCTCTTCGCCGGTGGCATCGGCACCATCCTCATGTTCTGGGGCGTGGCCGAGCCGATCTCGCACTACTCCACCCCCCCGAGGGCCGGCGTCGAGCCGTACAGCGTGGAGGCGGCCACGGACGGGATGAACTTCGCGCTCTACCACCTGAGCCTGCACACCTGGGCGATCTTCTGCCTTCCCGGCCTCGCCTTCGCGTACTTCATCCACCGCTACGAGCTGCCCGTGCGCGTCAGCTCGGTCTTCTACCCCTTCCTCAAGGACGGCATCTACGGCCCGATCGGTCGCTCCATCGACATCCTCGCCATCCTCGGAACCCTCTTCGGTGTCGCCGTGTCCATCGGCCTGGGCACCTCGCAGATCGGGGCCGGACTCGGCGAGCTCTTCGGGTGGGAGAACACCACCACCCTGCAGGTGCTGATCATCGTCGCGCTGGAGATCGTGGCGGTCACCTCCATCATCCGGGGCATGGACAAGGGCGTGAAGCTGCTGTCGAACATCAACATCGTCATGGCCATCGGCCTGATGGTCTTCGTCTTCCTCACCGGCGGGATGACGCTCTTCCTCACCCGGGAACTCTTCGAGACCACCGGCAACTTCATCTCGGCGCTGCCGGAGCTCATGCTCTGGAACGACGCCCTGTCCCCGGTCACCAAGGAGGACGGCTGGGGCTGGCAGGGCGGCTGGACCGTCTTCTACTGGGCGTGGACGGTCAGCTGGGCCCCCTTCATGGGCATCTTCCTCGCGCGCATCTCCAAGGGCCGCACGGTGCGTGAGTTCGTCCTCGGTGTGCTCTTCGCGCCGACGATCTTCACCATCATCTGGTTCGTCGTCTTCGGCTGGTCGGCTCTGCGCATCGACGGCATGAACGGCTCCGAGGGGCCGATCGCCGAGGCCGTCGCCGAGTCGATCCCCCTGTCGATGTTCGCCTTCTTCGAGAACTACCCGCTCACGACCATCATCCAGGGCTTCGCCGTGCTCATCGTCGCGATCTTCTTCGCGACGAGCTCCGACTCCGCGTCGCTCGTCGTCGACATGCTCTGCACCGGTGACGGCGACGCCGGTCCGACGCACCAGCGCGTCTTCTGGGGTGTCAGCGAGGGCGTCCTCGCGGCGCTGCTCATCGTCCTCGCCGGAGACAAGGGTCTGGAGGCACTGCAACAAGTCATCACGGTCATCGGGCTACCGATGTTCACCCTGATGTTCCTGGCCGGCATCAGCTTCATCGTCGCCCTGCGCAAGGAGAACCTGCAGTTCGTCACCAAGGTGCGTGGTGTGCCTGAGGAGGCGGTCTTCGCCGGCAGGGAGGCCCTGGACCGCGGTGAGGTCACGGGCGAGCTGCCCGTGACCGAGCAGGAGAAGGACCAGGACAGGACCGACGTCACGGGGTGACCCCACCGGTGTCGGCGGCCCTTGCACCGGGCCGCCGACACCGGACCGTAGGCTCGAGCCATGACAGGCCTGAGCATCGCCCTCGTCGGGGAGGACCAGGCAGGTGCGGCCCTCGCGCGGCGCGCCCTCGCAGCACTGGCCCCGGAAGCCCGGATCAGCCACCTGCCGCCGGGCCTGACCCCGGCCACCGACCTCGACGGGATCTGGCTGCTCGCCCCACCCCCCGGCAGCGACCCCACGGTCCACGACCTGACGATCTCGTGGGCGATGCACCTGTGCCTCCCCCTCGTCGGCCCGCTCGGCTCCGGCGAAGGGGAGAGCGACACCCTTCGCCCCGTGCCCGGCGGCCGTCTGGCCGGATCGCTCGGAGACGCACCCCTCCAGCTGCCGGCGACGGCGAACGGCGCCCGCCGAGGCGCCGAGTACCTTGCCCCCGCTGGGACGCTCTGGTCCGCCGAGGCCCATCGGGGCGCCGAGCCGGCGGTCATCACGGCGGGGGGCGCCCCCTTCGTCATGCTCGTCGACCACCCCCTGGCCACGGACGCCGGTCTGCACCCGCTGCTCACCGGGTTCGTCGCGGCGGCGCGAGCCCACCTCGCAGCTCGAGCCACCACCCGGCCGGGCGCACCCGGGCCGACCCGCTCGCCCTTCGCCCCGCTGCCCGACGAGGGGCCGCTCAGCTACGTCCACCAGATGCGCACCTCCGGCTACCGGTGGTGGCGCCCCCTGCTGGCGCTGGCCACGGGCACCGCGACCTTCGTCGTGCTCGCCCTCACCCTCACCCTGGTGTGGGCGGTCCTCGACCCGAGCATGCTCGACAGCGCCGCGGACCCGGCGGGCGTCGACCTCATTGCCCCGATCCCCATGCTCATGGGCAACCTCATGCTCGCGGCCCTCATCCCCGCTGCCATCGTCGCCACCCGGGTGGGGCACTGGCGGCCGGTGGGCGCGCTCTTCTCCGTCACCGGTCGGATCCGCTGGCGCTGGCTCGGCCGGGCGATGCTTGTGACGACGCTCATCTGGGGTTCCTGGCTCGTCGCCATGTGGTTCATCGACGGCGGCGAGGCCGGGGAACGCCCGCAGCACTGGCCGTGGCTGCTCGTCATCACGCTCCTCACCACCCCGCTGCAGTCGGCCGGCGAGGAGGTCGCCTTCCGCGGCGCACTGATGCAGGGCGTCGGCGCGTGGATCCGTCGGCCGGTGCTCGCGCTCGTCGTCGGCACGGTCCTCTCGGCCGCGCTCTTCGCCCTCGCGCACACTTCGCTGGACCCGTGGATCCTCCTCGACCTGGGCACGCTGGCGGTCGCCGCCTGCTACCTCACCTGGCGCACCGGCGGCCTCGAGGCCGCGATCGCCCTGCACGTGGTGAACAACCTCGTCCTGATCCTCATGCTCACGCTGCTGGGCGGGCTCGAGGGGGCCTATGTCACCGAGGGGACGACGAGCACCTTCGGTGCTGCCGGGATCAGCGCCGTCTCCACCCTGGTGATGATGGCGATCCTGCTGTGGCAGGCACGGCGAGTGGGGGTCGCTCCGAACAGGCTCGGGGCTCCGGCGACCTCCCCACCCGAGCTTGAGGACGCCCGCCCCTGAGGCCGACGCCCCCTCCCCCTTCGCATTTGCCTAGGCAGATGCGAAGTGGACGCGCATTTGCCTAGGCAGATGCGAACGGGGCCGCGCATTTGCCTAGGCAGATGCGAAGGGGGGTCAGGGACGCTCGGCGAGGTCCGCGGAGAAGGCGGCGATGATCCGGTCGGCCCCGTCGACGGCGCTGACCTCACCGGCGCGCACGCCGGGGGTGAGCTCGGAGAGCAGGGCGCGCACCCGGGGTGCGGCACGGACCGCGTCACGCAGCTCGGCGTCGACCATCGCCCACATCCACTCGCGCTGCTGCTCCGCACGGCGCGAGTGCAGGGAGCCCTGCTCCTCGAGCCACGCCCGGTGCTCGACCACCGCCGCCCAGACCTCGTCCAGACCGTCACCGGTGTGGGCGCTGCACGTGAGCACCGGAGGGCGGCGCGCGTCCTTGTCGGGGTTCATCAGGCGCATCGCGCCGGACAGCTCGCGGGCGGCCACGCGTGCGTCACCGGCGTGCTCGCCGTCGGCCTTGTTGACCGCGATGACGTCGGCGATCTCGAGGATGCCGCGCTTGATGCCCTGCAGCTGGTCACCGCCCCGGGCGAGGGCCAGCAGGAGGAAGGTGTCGACCATCTCGGCGACCGCGACCTCGGACTGCCCCACGCCGACGGTCTCGACGATCACGGTGTCGAAGCCCGCCGCCTCGAGGACGAGCATCGACTCCCGGGTCGCCCGAGCCACTCCCCCGAGGTGCGTGCCGGAGGGTGAGGGCCGGACGAAGGCGTCGTCGCTCGCCGTGAGGGCGGCCATCCGCGTGCGGTCCCCCAGGACGGATCCTCCGGTCCGGGAGCTGCTCGGGTCGACCGCCACGACGGCGACCCGGTGGCCCTGCTCGATCAGCCGGGTCCCGAGGGCGTCGATGAAGGTCGATTTCCCCGCGCCGGGGATGCCGGAGATGCCGACCCGCATCCCACCCCCGGTGTCCGGTGCGAGCTCGGCCAGCAGGGCCTTCGAGCGCTCCCGATGGTCCGGGCGCGAGGACTCGACGAGGGTGATCGCCCGGGCGATGTGGGCCCGCGAGCGATCCCGCACCCCCGCCGCGAGATCGGCGACCGACTCAGCCATCGGTGCCGGCGGCCCGCTCCCGCAGCGCGTCGACGAGGCGACCCGCAGCATCGGCGATGACCGTCCCCGGGGGGTAGATGTCATCGGCACCGGCCGCCCGCAGCTCCTCGAAGTCCTGCGGCGGGATGACGCCCCCGACGACGATCATCAGGTCCTGGCGGCCGAGCTGGTCCAGCTCCGCCCGCAGCGCCGGCACGAGGCTGAGGTGACCCGCAGCCAACGAGGACACGCCGACGACGTGGACGTCGGCCTCGACGGCCTGACGCGCCACCTCGCCCGGGGTCTGGAAGAGCGGGCCCACGTCGACGTCGAAGCCGAGGTCGGCGAAGGCGGTCGAGATGACCTTCTGCCCGCGGTCGTGACCGTCCTGTCCCATCTTCGCCACGAGGATGCGCGGGCGACGCCCTTCGTCCTGCTCGAACTGCTCGACCTTGGCCCGGACCACTTCGACGGCTCCGCCCGAGCCTGCCTCGTCCGTGTACACACCGGAGATCGTACGGATCTGCGCGGTGTAGCGCCCGTAGACCTCCTCGAGCGCGGAGGAGATCTCTCCGACGGTGGCCTTGGCGCGCGCCGCGTCGATGGCCAGGGCGAGGAGGTTGGTCTCCATCGTCCCGCCCTCGGCCCTCGCCGCCGCTGTCAGCGCCGCCAACGCCGCCTTCGTCTCGGACTCGTCCCGCTCCTCGCGCAGGCGCTCGAGCTGGGCGATCTGCGACGCGCGGACCGCGGCGTTGTCGACCTTGAGGATCTCGATGGCCTCGTCCGCCGAGTTCTCCGAGACCGGATAGGTGTTGATCCCGATGAGCGGCTGCTGCCCCGAGTCGATCCGCGCCTGGGTCCGCGCGGCCGCCTCCTCGATCCGCAGCTTCGGGATGCCGGCCTCGATGGCCTTCGCCATGCCGCCGGCCTCCTCGACCTCCTCGATGTGCGTCCACGCACGCCGGGCGAGGTCGTGGGTCAGCTTCTCGACGTAGGCGCTGCCACCCCACGGGTCGACGACCCGGGTCGTGCCCGACTCCTGCTGCAGGACCAGCTGGGTGTTGCGGGCGATGCGTGCCGAGAAGTCGGTCGGCAGCGCGATCGCCTCGTCGAGCGCGTTGGTGTGCAGGCTCTGGGTGTGACCCTGCGTCGCGGCCATCGCCTCGACGCAGGTGCGCGCGACGTTGTTGTAGACGTCCTGCGCGGTGAGGCTCCAACCGGACGTCTGCGAGTGCGTGCGCAGGGAGAGCGACTTCGGGTTCTCGGGGGCGAAGTTCTCCTTGACCAGGCGCGCCCACAGCAGGCGCGCGGCGCGCAGCTTGGCGACCTCCATGTAGAAGTTCATCCCGATGGCCCAGAAGAAGGACAGCCGCGGCGCGAAGGAGTCGACGTCGAGCCCCACGTCCTTGCCCGCCCGGATGTACTCGATGCCGTCGGCCAGGGTGTAGGCCAGCTCGAGGTCCTGCGTCGCCCCGGCCTCCTGCATGTGGTAACCGGAGATCGAGATCGAGTTGAACCGCGGCATCCTGGCGCTGGTGAAGGCGAAGATGTCGGAGATGATCCGCATCGAGGGCAGCGGCGGGTAGATGTAGGTGTTGCGGACCATGAACTCCTTGAGGATGTCGTTCTGGATGGTTCCGCTCAGCTGCTCCGGGCTCACCCCCTGCTCCTCGGCCGCGACGACGTAGAGCGCGAGGATCGGCAGCACCGCGCCGTTCATCGTCATCGACACGCTCATCCGGTCCAGCGGGATGCCGCTGAAGAGCGTGCGCATGTCGTAGATCGAGTCGATGGCCACACCGGCCATGCCCACGTCACCCGAGACGCGCGGGTGGTCGCTGTCGTAGCCGCGATGGGTCGCCAGGTCGAAGGCGACCGAGAGTCCCTTCTGACCCGCGGCCAGGTTGCGCCGGTAGAAGGCGTTGGACTCCTCCGCCGTGGAGAAGCCGGCGTACTGCCGCACCGTCCACGGCTGGTTGACGTACATCGTCGGGTACGGACCGCGGAGGAAGGGGGCGGCACCGGGCGCGGTCTCGAGGAAGTCCAGGTCCTCGGTGTCCGCCTCCGTGTAGACCGGCGCGACGTCGATGTGCTCCGGCGTCTGCCAGCCGTCGGCGGCACCCGGGGTCGCGTCGAGCGCCTCCTGCCACCGCTGGCCGGCGTCGGTCGCGGGCCGGGCCTCGCCGAGCTCGATGGTGTCGAAGGGGGGGATGGGCTGCGCGTCGCTCATGCGTTCGCTCCTGCCTGCTGGGCACCGAGGAGATCAAGAAGGTCGGTGAGGAAGGCGACGACGTCCATGCCGTCGCGGACCTCGCCGTCGACCGTGAGGTCACCGAGCTCGCGGGCGGGGCCGGCCACGAGGACCCGGCCGACGTCCACCGACCGGAGGGCGGAGACGGCCGGCTCCGCCAGCGCCTCGTATCCCTTCCGCGATGAGGCGAGGATGGCGGCGGGGGCCCCCTTCGCCGGCTCGGTCGCCGCCGGCAGGTCGTCCACGGTGGGGACCTCGATGATCTGCGGGCGGATCCCGGCGACCCCCAGGAGGTTGCTCAGGAAGGACACCCGCGCGGTGGTCTCGCGGGCCGGACCGAGCGCGATGACCGGGACGGTGACGTCGCCGGCCGTGGTGCGCGCACGCAGGGTCTCGAAGACCTCTCCGTCACGGCGGCGCGGCAGCCCGTCCCGGGCGAGCGCGACGCGGGCGGTGCGCTCGAGGGGCTGCTCATCCGCCAACGGGAAGGTCGACGTGCCGGTCAGCGGCACCTCGCGGGTGGCCAGGGCGGTGTCCCGCTCGGCGCGGGTGTCGGCGAGTCGCTGCGCGATGGCCCCGGATGCCAGGCCGGCGGCGGCGCCACCGGCGGCGTCGAGCTCACCGAACCAGGTCCACGCGGCGTGCGCGAGGGCCTCGGTGAGGCTCTCCACGTAGTTCGAGCCCCCCGCGGGGTCGGCGACCCGGGCGACATTGGCCTCGGCGGCGAGCAGCGACTGCGTGTTGCGCGCCACGCGGCGGGAGAAGGGGGTCGGCAGCCCGATCGCGTCGTCGTAGGGCAGGACGGTGATGGCGTCGGCGCCACCGGCGGCCGCGCCGAAGCAGGCGATCGTGCTGCGCAGGATGTTGACCCACGGGTCGGTGCGGGTCTGCATCCGCCACGAGGTGACGGCATGGATCCACGCGCCCCGGTCGGCCTCCGGCACCTCGAGGACCTCACCGACGCGGGCCCAGGTGCGGCGCAGCGCGCGCAGCTTGGCGATGGTGACGAACTGGTCAGCCGTCACCGCCACGCGGAAGTCGATCCGGCGGAAGGCCTCCGCCGGGGTGACGCCGGCCCCGCTGAGGTGGCGCACGTAGTCGAGGGCGCTCGCGAGGGCGAGGGCGAGCTCGTCCTGGTCGCTCGCCCCGGCGTCGTGGTGCACGCGGGTGTCGACGGTGATGGCCCGCACGCCCGTCCAGCGGGTCGAGCAGGCGTGCACGGCGTCGGCGAGCGGAGCGAGGTCCGGCGTCCCACCGACCGCGGCGGCGAGGCCGACCGGGTCGTGCCCGAGGCTGCCACGGACGACGGCGGGGTCGACTCCCTTCGCCTCCCAGGCGGCGATGAGGGCCGCAGCCGCGCCGGGCTGGTCGGTCAGGGAGGAGACGACGACCGGAGCGAGTTCGGCCATGACGTCACCGAGGACCTCGGTCACGTCGCCCGCTGCGACGCCGTCGTCGCCGACGTGCAGCCAGATGGAGCTGACACCGCGCTCGAGGTCGGCCAGGACGGCCGAGCGGGTCGACGCTGCGTCCGGGTCGTCGTGCAGCTGTCGCACGTCCCACGCCAGGTTGGGGTCACGCGGCCCACGGCCACGGGTGAAGGGCATCGCCCCGGGCAGGCCGAGCGCGCTGTGCTCCCCCGACCAGTAGATCGGTGCGACCTCCAGGCCACCGGGCAGGTGGCTGGCGAGGACCTCGCGGGCGCCGTCGCCATCGACCTGGGCGTCCTCGGGACGGGACCTGTTGACCACGGCAGCGGCCATGTCCGCCCACGCGTCCGGCCCGACCTGGGGGAAGTCCGCGGCCAGGCTCATGACGTCCTCGCGTCCGGATGGACTTTCGGGGGGCATCGTCATCCTCGTAGCGCTCCTCATCGACCCGCCACCGGATCTCTCGACGGCTTGACTGACGCCTCACCCTACCCAGCGCACGCGCCCCGGTGACCGGCTGTCCGCGTCGTGTGCGCCACACTCGCACGAGCCCTCCCCGGTCCTGCGAGCCCTCACTGCAGGGACTCGTACGCCTCCTGCAGACGCTGCATCACGCTCGGTCCCGTCCCCGTGACAGGGGGCGCCCCGAGGTGGAGGTGACGCAGCTCGTCCATCAGCTCCGCCACCAGCTCGGGACCGCCGTCCTCCAGGAGTTGCTGGCGGACGGTCAGCTCCGGTGTCGTCGGTCGGTTCACCCGCCCCCACGAGCCGAGCGCCACGAGCACCGGCAGCGTCTGGATCCCCGCCTCGGTGAGGGAGTAGCGGGCCCGCTGACCACGCACCGCCTCCTCCCGGACCAGCAGCCCGCCGGCGACGAAGGACTTCAGCCGGGAGGAGAGCACATTGCTCGCGATCCCCTCCTCGGACCCGGAGAGCAGCTCACGGAAGTGGCGCCGCCCGCCGAAGATGATGTCGCGGAGGACGACCACGCTCCACGGGTCCCCGAGTGACTCGACGGCCGCGTTGATCGGGCAGCCCGAACGCGGTTCGTTGCGCATGACCCTCCTCTCGATCCGGCCCCGACCTAGTGGTTGTGCTGAGCAAGCACTCTACTCTACCGTGAGTTGTGGTTGCAGATCGCAATCACCACTCGAAGGAGAAGACCATGGAGCAGCGATGGGACGCCTGACCTACGGGATGCTGGTCTCGCTCGACGGCTACGTCCGCGGACCGGACGGCGGCTTCGAGTGGGCCGAGCCGGACGCGCAGCTGCACGACCACTTCACCGAGACCCAGGCCGGGGCGGTTGTCGACGTCTACGGGCGGCACATGTGGGAGACCATGCGCTACTGGCAGGACCCGCCGGCCGCTGACCTGGTGGCCCCCCAGCACCGCGGGTTCGCCGAGGCGTGGCAGGCCACGGACACCGTGGTCGTCTCACGCTCGCTCTCGTCGGTCGACACCGCCCGCACGCAGCTGTGGCCGCACCTCGACCTCGATCGGCTGCGCGCCATGGTGGAGACCTGCGACGGTGCCGTGACGATCAGCGGCCCGACCCTCGCCGCGTCCGCCCTGCGCGCGGGACTCGTCGACGAGGTGAGCGCGTACGTCGTCCCGTACGTCGCCGGAGGCGGGCTGCGCTTCCTGCCGGACGGCTTCGCGACAGACCTGCGCCTGCGCCACGAGCGCCGCTTCGGCGGAGGGACCGTCGAGCTCGTCTACGACGTCCGCCCCACCGAAGGGGGCCCCTCATGATCGTCGTCGTCGGGCACCTCGACGTCGACCCCGCAGACCGGGACCGGTTCGTCCGGCTCTCCCAGGAGTCGGTCCGGCGGGCCCGCGACACCGAGGGCTGCCTCCACTTCGCGGTCACCGCCGACCCGCTCTGCGCCGGACGCGTCGACGTCGCCGAGCGCTGGCGCGACCGGCCAGCCCTCGAGGCCTTCCGCGGCAGCGGGCCGGCGGGTGATCTCGGCGATGCCGTGCAGGCCTTCCACGTCGAGGAGGTCGAGGTTCCCGAGGCTGCGGAGGAGCACTCGGGTCGGCGCACGACCGACCGACGGGACACCGACGCCGAGATCCGAGCCCTCCTCGAGGAACGGGTGCAGGCCGTCGCCGCGAAGGACCCAGCGCCCCTGGCGGCGAGGTTCGCCGACGGGCTGGACTCCTTCGGCGTGCTCCCGCCACACCGGGTCCGGGGCCGCGACACCCTCGTCGAGGGCACGCAGGCGTGGTTCGACGGCTACGCCTCGGACATCGCCTACGGGGTGCACGACCTCCGGATCATCTCCGAGGGAGGCCTCGCCGTCACCGCCTTCGTCTACCGGGTGACGGGCACGCTGCACGGCGGGTCGGACGTCGACATGTGGGTCCGCTCCACGGGGGTCCTCCGACGCGGGGAGGACGGGCGCTGGGTCCTGACCCACCAGCACGAGTCGGTGCCGTGGGACCCGACGACAGGGCAGGGCGTCCTCACACCCGACGGGTGACCCGCGGGAGCCCTACTGGTCGAGGGGACCGAAGGGGGCGCCCAGCGCAGCGAGCTCCTGCTCGCCGCCGTCGTTCGCCGTGAGCACCCAGATGCCACGCTCCGTGAGCGCCACCGAGTGCTCCCAGTGCGCGGCCGGCCTCCCGTCGTCGGTGACGACGGTCCACTCGTCCGCGAGGACGTGGTTCGCCTGGTCGCCGAGGGTGACCATCGGCTCGATGGCCAGGGTGGCGCCGACCGGGGTCTGCGGGACCCGGCCGCGGACGCGGTAGTTCGGCACATTGGGCGGCAGGTGCATGTGCTCACCGATGCCGTGGCCCGTGTAGTCCTCCACGATCCCGTAGGCGACGCCGTCTGCGCGGGCGTCCGCGCGGATGGAGTCCTCGACCGCGCCACCGATGTCGTTGAGGTCACCATCGGGACGAAGGGAGGCGATGCCCGCCCAGAGCGAGCGGCGGGTGACCTCGGACAGACGCACCGCCGCCGGGTCGCCGGCCTCGTCGCCACCGACGACGAGGGTCATGGCCGCGTCGCCGTTCCACCCCTCGACCTCGGCACCGCAGTCGATGCTCAGCAGGTCACCTGCGGCGAGGACCCGACCCCCGGGGATGCCGTGGACGATCTCCTCCCCCACCGACGTGCACAGGGTGTGCCGGTACCCGGGGACGAGCTGGAAGTTGGGGACGCCGCCCCCGCTGCGGATGACGTCCTCGGCCACGGCGTCCAGCTCGCCGGTCGTCACGCCGGGGCGGACCTCGACACGCAGGGCGTCCAGGGCCCGGGCGACGAGCAGGCCGGCGACGCGCATCGCCCGCAGCTGCTCCGGGGTGCGCGCGCGCACGCGCTCACGGGAGAAGAGTCCCACGTGAGCGTCAGGCTCCGAGCGCTGCGAGGATGCGCTCGGCGACGACGTCGACCTCGCCCTCGCCGTCGACCGTGACCAGCAGGCCACGCTCGGCGTAGGCGTCTGAGAGCGGCTTGGTCTCACGGTGGTAGATGGCCATCCGCTCGCGGATGATCTCCTCGGTGTCGTCGACGCGGCCCTCGACCTCGGCCCGCTTGAGCAGCCGCTGCACGACGACCTCGTTGTCCACCACGAGCTCGAGGACCTTGTCGACGCCCGATCCGGTCTTGGCGAGCATCTCGTCCAGGGCCACGACCTGCGCGGTCGTGCGCGGGAAGCCGTCGAGCAGGAAGCCGGAGGAGGCATCGGACTCGGCGAGGCGGTCCTCGACGATGGCATTGGTGATCTCGTCGGAGACGTAGCCACCGGACGCGAGGATCTCCTGCACCTGCAGGCCGAGCTCGGTCTCGTTCTTGATGTTGGCCCGGAAGATGTCACCGGTGGAGATGGCCGGGATGCCGTAGTGCTCGGCGATCCGGCCTGCTTGGGTGCCCTTGCCGGCCCCGGGGGGGCCCAGAATGATGAGACGCATCAGCGCAGGAATCCTTCGTAGTGACGTTGCTGGAGCTGGGACTCGATCTGCTTCACCGTATCGAGGCCGACGCCCACCATGATGAGGATGGAGGTGCCGCCGAACGGGAAGTTCTGGTTGGCGCCGACGAGCACGAGTGCGATCAGCGGGACCAGCGAGACCAGAGACAGGTAGATGGCGCCCGCAACGGTGATGCGGTTGATCACGTACCTCAGGTACTCGGCCGTGGGTCGCCCGGCCCGAATACCGGGGATGAATCCCCCGTACTTCTTCATGTTGTCGGCCACTTCGGTGGGATTGAAGGTGATCGACACGTAGAAGAAGGTGAAGAACAGGATCATGGCAGTGAACACGGCCATGTAGATCGGGCTGTCGCCCTGCACCAGGTAGGTGTTGATCCAGTCGACGTACGCCGGGTTGTTGCCCTCCGGGTCCTGCTGGAACTGGGCGATCATCTGCGGCAGCGCGAGCATCGAGCTGGCGAAGATCACCGGGATGACGTTGGCCATGTTGACCTTGATCGGGATGTACGTCGACGTGCCGCCGTACATCTGCCGGCCCACCATCTTCTTGGCGTACTGCACCGGGATCCGGCGTTGCGACTGCTCGACGAAGACGACCGCCGTCATGATCAGCAGGCCGATGAAGATCACGAGGAAGAAGATGTCCCAGCGGCCGTCGCGCTGCTGGATGGCCCACAGCGAGCCGGGGAAGGTCGCGGTGATCGAGGTGAAGATCAGCAGGGACATGCCGTTGCCGACGCCCTTGTCGGTGATCAGCTCACCGAGCCACATGATCAGGCCGGTCCCGGCGGTCATCGTCAGGACCATGAAGACCGTGTCCAGCGTCGTGTCGCGGTAGAGGATCGGACCGCAGTTGGCGTTGCTGAACAGGGCCGCGGGGTTCTGCGCGAAGGTGACGAAGGTCGCCGACTGGAGGACGGCCAGAGCGATGGTCAGGTACCGCGTGTACTGGGTCATCTTGGCCTGACCCTGCTGCCCCTCCTTCTTCAGCTCCTCGAAGCGGGGGATGACGACCGTGAGCAGCTGCACGATGATGCTCGCGGTGATGTAGGGCATGATCCCCAGCGCGAAGATCGACAGCTGCAGCAACGCCCCACCGCTGAAGAGGTTGGCCATCCCCAGGAGGTTGTTCCCGCCGTCGTCCCGGGCCCCGGCGATGCAGTCCTGCACGGCCGTGTAGTTGACGTTCGGCGTCGGCACGTAGGAGCCGAGGCGGAAGAGCACGATGATGCCCAACGTGAAGAGCAGCTTGCGCCGCAGATCGGGCGTCTTGAACGCCCGAGTGAAGACGGAGAGCACGTGGGTTCCTCCAGGACGGTGCCGTGGGTGCAGATGTGAGCTGCGGGCAGGGGCCGCCGGTGGCGGCACAACCTGTCAGACGATACCTGCCGGTGCGCACAGATCGCGAGGCGACCTGACTCACAGCCGGGATCAGGTGGACAGACGCGTCGAGGCCGCCCCGTGACACGGGACGGCCTCGCGCGGTTGACCGAAGGGGGTCAGCGGCCGGTGATGCTGCCGCCGGCCGCCTCGATCTTGGTCTTGGCGCTCGCGGAGAAGGCGTCGACCGTGAGGTCGACCTTCACCGAGATCTCACCGGAGCCGAGCACCTTGACGAGGTGGCCGTCGCGGACGGCCCCCTTCGCCACGAGCTCGTCGACGCCGATGGCGCCACCCTCCGGGAAGAGGGCCGAGATGCGGTCGAGGTTCACGACCTGGTACTCGGTCTTGAACGCGTTCTTGAAGCCGCGGAGCTTGGGCAGACGCATGTGCAGCGGCGTCTGACCACCCTCGAAGCGCTCCGGCACCTGGTACCGGGCCTTGGTGCCCTTGGTACCGCGACCGGCGGTCTTGCCCTTCGAGGCCTCACCGCGACCCACACGGGTCCTCGCGGTCTTGGCTCCGGGGGCCGGACGCAGGTGGTGCACCTTGAGCGCGGGGGCCTCGTTCGGCTCCCCGGCGGTGGCCTTGGAATCAGCCATGATCAGTCAACCTCCTCGACGGTCACCAGGTGGCGAACCGTCTGGACCATGCCGCGGATCTCCGGGCGGTCCTCCTGGACGACGGTGTCGCCGATGCGCTTGAGACCGAGGCTGCGCAGCGTGTCGCGCTGGTTCTGCTTGCCACCGATCTCCGAACGGGTCTGGGTCACCTTCATACGAGCCATCATGCACCCGCCTTCGACTTTGCGGCGGCCTCGGCGCGACCAGCGGCCTGCGCACGGATCATGGCTGCCGGGGCGACCTCGTCCAGGGGCAGACCGCGGCGGGCCGCGACGGCCTCCGGACGCTCGAGACCCTTCAGGGCCGCGACGACCGCGTGGACGATGTTGATCGCGTTGTCCGAGCCGAGCGACTTGCTCAGCACGTCGTGGATGCCAGCGCACTCGAGCACGGCGCGCACGGGGCCACCGGCAATGACACCGGTACCCGGCGACGCCGGACGGAGCATGACGACACCGGCCGCGGCCTCACCCTGGATGGGGTGCGGGATCGTGCCCTGGATGCGCGGGACGGTGAAGAAGTTCTTCTTCGCCTCCTCGACACCCTTGGCGATCGCGGACGGGACCTCCTTGGCCTTGCCGTAGCCGACGCCCACGGTGCCGTCGCCGTCACCGACGACGACGAGGGCGGTGAAGCTGAAGCGACGACCGCCCTTGACGACCTTGGCCACGCGGTTGATGGTCACGACGCGCTCGACGAACTGGCTCTCGTTGCGGTCGCGGCCACCGCCGCGGTTGTCACGGCCGCCGCTGCGGTTGTCGCGACGATCGTTGGTGGAGCGCTCGTTGGTGCCTGCGGCACCGGCGCCTCGACGCTGGGGTCCGGGCATCAGATGTTCCTCTTCTCGACGTTCTGGGTCTGCATCACAGCGCCAGACCCCCTTCGCGGGCTCCATCGGCGATTGCGGCGACGCGACCGTGGTACCGGTTGCCACCGCGATCGAACACGACGGAGGCCACGCCGGCAGACTTGGCGCGCTCGGCCACCAGACCGCCGACCTTCTTGGCCCGCTCGGTCTTGTCTGCCTCGAGGGCACGCACGTCGGCCTCCATGGTCGACGCCGACGCGACGGTCTTGCCGACCGTGTCGTCGACGACCTGGACGAAGACGTGGCGGCTGCTGCGGGTGACCACCAGGCGCGGACGCGCCGCGGTGCCGGTGACCTTCTTGCGCACACGCAGGTGGCGACGACCACGAGCGGCGCTCTTGCCCTTGGCTCGCTTGACGATCATTGCCATGGCTTACTTACCAGCCTTTCCGACCTTGCGACGGATCTGCTCGCCCTCGTACCGGACACCCTTGCCCTTGTACGGGTCGGGACGGCGGAGCTTGCGGATGTTGGCAGCCGTCTCGCCGACGAGCTGCTTGTCGATGCCCTTCACGGCGAAGCGGGTCGGGTTCTCGACGGTGAAGCTGATCCCCTCGGGCGCCTGGACGACGACCGGGTGGCTGAAACCGAGAGCGAACTCCAGGGCATTGCCCTTGTCCAGCACGCGGTAACCGGTGCCGTGGATCTCGAGCTTCTTCTCGTAGCCGTCGGTGACACCGACGACCATGTTGTTGATGAGGCTGCGGCTCAGGCCGTGGAGCGAACGCGACTCGCGCTCGTCGTCGGGCCGGGTGACCGCCACGCCGTCGTCGGTCTGGGCGACCTCGATCGGCTCGGAGATGGTCACCTGGAGCTCGCCCTTGGGGCCCTTGACCTTCACGGTCTGGCCGTCGATGGCGACGTCGACACCGCTGGGGATGGCGACAGGGAGCTTTCCGATACGCGACATGTCTGCTACCCCCTACCAGACGTAGGCGAGGACTTCCCCACCCACGCCCTTGGTTGCGGCCTGCTTGTCGGTCAGGAGGCCGGAGGACGTGGAGATGATCGCCACGCCCAGGCCGCCGAGAACCTTGGGCAAGTTGGTGGACTTCGCGTAGACGCGCAGACCGGGCTTGGACACCCGGCGCACCCCCGCGATGGAACGCTCACGGCTCGGGCCGTACTTGAGGGAGACCTTCAGCGTCTTGCCGACGGTCGCCTCCTCTACCTGCCAGCCCGCGATGAAGCCCTCCGCCTGGAGGATCTCCGCGATGTGCGACTTGAGCTTGGAATACGGCATGGAGACCTCGTCGTGGTGCGCCGAGTTGGCGTTCCGGACGCGGGTCAACATGTCCGCAATCGGGTCGGTCATGGTCATGGGCTCTGCCTGCCCTCTCTCATCGCGGTTTCACCCCGGTGTCCGGGGCGACCTTCGATGTAGAACTGTTCGTGGATGTGTGGGTACGACCGTGGTCGCGGTGGCCGGCCGGGGCCGACCCGAAAGTCACCAGCTGGACTTGGTCACGCCAGGGAGCTCACCGCGGTGGGCCATCTCGCGAAGGCACACGCGGCACAGACCGAACTTGCGGTAGACCGAGTGCGGCCGGCCGCACCGCTGGCACCGCGTGTAGCCGCGGACCTTGAACTTCGGCTTCTTGTTCGCCTTGTTGATCAGGGCGGTCTTCGCCATCTCAGTTCTCCTTGAAGGGGAAGCCCAGCTGCTTCAGCAGCGCGCGGCCCTCGTCGTCGTTCGTCGCGGTCGTGACCACGGTGATGTCCATGCCCCGGACGCGGTCGATCCTGTCCTGGTCGATCTCGTGGAACATCGACTGCTCGTTCAGGCCGAAGGTGTAGTTGCCGTTGCCGTCGAACTGCTTGGGGCTCAGCCCCCGGAAGTCACGGATACGGGGCAGGGCAACCGCGGTGAGGCGGTCGAGGAACTCCCACATGCGGGCGTTGCGCAGCGTGACGTGCGCCCCGATCGGCATGCCCTCGCGCAGCTTGAACTGCGCGATCGACTTGCGGGCCTTGGTCACCTGCGGCTTCTGACCGGTGATGGCGGTCAGATCGCGGATGGCGCCCTCGATGAGCTTGCTGTCCTTGGCGGCGTCACCGACGCCCATGTTGACGACGACCTTGACGACGCGCGGGATCTGCATCGTGTTGGCGTAGCCGAACTGCTCCTTGAGCGCGGGGGCCACCGTCTCGGAGTACGTGGTCTTCAGACGCGGCGTGGACTCCACCGTCTGGCTCGCGTTTTCCATGGTCTCAGTCATCTCAGAGGTCCTTGCCCGAGCGACCCGCGACGCGGGTGCGGCTCGCCTTGGTGCGTCCGTCGCGCTCGACGGACTCGACGCGGGTCCTGATGCGGGTCGGCTTGTTGTCCTCGGGGTCGACGATCGCCACGTTGCTCACGTGGATCGGCGCCTCGGTGACGACCAGGCCACCGGCCTGCCCGCCGAAGCCGGCCTTGGTGTGGCGGGTGACCCGCTGGACACCCTCGACCACGACGCGATCGGTCTCGGTGTTGACCGAGATGACCTTGCCCTGCAGACCCTTGTCACGACCGGACAGGACCTGGACGAGGTCGCCCTTCTTGATCTTGAGCTTGCTCATGGATCAGATCACCTCCGGTGCGAGCGAGACGATCTTCATGAACTTCTTGTCGCGAAGCTCGCGACCGACCGGGCCGAAGATGCGCGTCCCGCGCGGCTCGCCGTCAGCCTTGAGGATGACGGCGGCGTTCTCGTCGAACTTGATGTAGGAGCCGTCGCCCCGACGGCGCTCCTTGGTGGTGCGGACGATGACCGCCTTGATGACGTCGCCCTTCTTGACGTTGCCGCCCGGGATGGCGTCCTTGACGGTGGCGACGATGGTGTCGCCGATGCCGGCATACCGGCGGCCGGAGCCGCCGAGCACACGGATGCACAGGATCTCCTTGGCACCGGTGTTGTCGGCGACACGCAGTCGCGACTCCTGCTGGATCACTTCTCACTCCTGTCGTCGTGCTGGTTCTCGCTCGTGGCGAGCCTGGCCGAACTGATGTGGTCTTCGTCCGGGCGAAGGGGGCGCTGCCCCCTTCGCTACCGGGGTAGGCCTTACTTGGCCTTCTCGAGGATCTCGACGATGCGCCAGCGCTTGCTGGCCGACAGCGGTCGGGTCT
This sequence comes from Janibacter sp. GS2, assembly GCF_051200835.1. Taxonomy (GTDB): domain Bacteria; phylum Actinomycetota; class Actinomycetes; order Actinomycetales; family Dermatophilaceae; genus Janibacter. Next base: position 1,213,584 of record NZ_CP195161.1, on the reverse strand, counting down.
CCATGATGAGCACGTGGTCCCCGGTGCCGGCAGTGTTCTGCTCGTCGTGCGCCTTGACCTTGTGGGTCTTGCGCATGACCTTGCCGTACAGGGCGTGCTTGACGCGGTCCTCGACCTCGACGACGACGGTCTTGTCCATCTTGTCGCTGACGACGTAGCCGCGGCGCGTCTTGCGGTCGTTTCGCTCGGAGGTGGAGCTCACGGGGCCTTCTTTCAGATTCTCGCTCACTTGGACTCACCGATCCCGAGCTCGCGCTCGCGCATCTCGGTGTAGATCCGCGCGATGTCCTTGCGCACCGCACGCAGGCGGCCGTGGTTGTCCAGCTGGCCGGTGGCCGACTGGAACCGGAGGTTGAACAGCTCCTCCTTGCCCTTGCGCAGCTCGTCGACCAGACGCTCGTCGGTCAGCTCTCGCAGGTCCACCGGTGTCAGGTCCTTCGATCCGACTGCCATCAGTTGTCACCACCCTCACGCGCGACGAAGCGGCACTTCATCGGCAACTTGTGCATCGCCAGGCGCATGGCCTCGCGGGCAACCTGCTCGTCCACACCGGAGATCTCGAACATGATCCGGCCCGGCTTGACGTTGGCGACCCACCACTCGGGCGAGCCCTTACCGGAACCCATGCGGGTCTCAGCCGGCTTCTTGGTCAGCGGACGGTCCGGGTAGATGTTGATCCAGACCTTGCCGCCACGCTTCATGTAGCGGGTCATGGCGATACGCGCGGCCTCGATCTGCCGGTTGGTGACGTAGGCCGGCGCGAGCGCCTGGAGGCCGTAGTCACCAAAGGTGACGGCGGTGCCGCCCTTGGCCATGCCGGAACGCTTGGGGTGGTGCTGCTTGCGGTGCTTGACCCGTCGGGGGATCAACATCTTCAGGACTCTCCCTCGGTCTGTGCCGGCGCCTCAGCGGCAGGAGCCTCCGCAGCGGGGGCCTGGGCCTGCTTGCCCTCGGCCTCGGTGCGGTCGCCACCACGGCGGGCGCGGGCGGGACGGTCGTCGCGGTCACGACGCGGGCCACGACCACGGGGAGCCGCGCTGGCCTGCTGGGCCGCGTACTCCTTCTCGGTCATGTCGCCCTTGTAGATCCAGACCTTGACCCCGATGCGGCCGAAGGTCGTGCGGGCCTCGTAGAAGCCGTAGTCGATGTTCGCCCGGAGGGTGTGCAGCGGCACGCGGCCCTCGCGGTAGAACTCCGAACGCGACATCTCGGCCCCACCGAGGCGACCGGAGCACTGGATCCGGATGCCCTTGGCACCGGCGCGAAGGGAGGACTGCATTCCCTTGCGCATGGCGCGGCGGAAGGTCACACGGGCAGCAAGCTGCTCCGCGATGCCCTGGGCGACGAGCTGGGCCTCGATCTCGGGGTTCTTCACCTCGAGGATGTTCAGCTGGACCTGCTTGCCGGTGAGCTTCTCGAGCTCACCACGGATCCGGTCGGCCTCGGCGCCGCGGCGACCGATGACGATGCCCGGACGCGCGGTGTGGATGTCCACCCGAACGCGGTCGCGGGTCCGCTCGATCTCGACGCGAGCGATGCCGGCCCGCTCCATGCCCGTGGACAGGAGCTTGCGGATCGCCACGTCTTCCTTGACGTAGTCGCGGTAGCGCTGACCCTCCTTGTTGGAGTCGGCGAACCAGCGGCTCTTGTGGTCGTTGGTGATGCCCAGACGGAAGCCGTGCGGGTTGATTTTCTGACCCATCAGCGGGCTCCTCCCTTCGCGGCCTTCTCAGGCTTGCTCGTCACGAGGACGGTGATGTGGCTGGTGCGCTTGTTGATCCGGCCGGCGCGGCCCTGGGCCCGCGGACGGAAACGCTTCATCGTGGGGCCCTCGTCGACGTAGGCCGAGGTGACGACGAGATTGCGCTCGTCGAACGCCTCCCCGTGCTCGTCGGCCTTGACGCGCAGGTTGGCGATGGCGCTCTTGAGGACCTTCAGGGTCGGCTCGGACGCACCCTGGGGCGCGAACTCCAACGTGGCGATCGCGGTCTGGGTGTCCTTGCCGCGGATGAGGTCGACGACGCGACGCGCCTTCATCGGCGTGACGCGCACGTGGCGTGCGGAGGCACGCGCGATGAGCGCCTCCTGCTCAGTGGTCTCGGTGCCGGGCATCAGCGACGACGTCCCTTCTTGTCGTCCTTCACGTGGCCGCGGAAGGTGCGGGTCGGTGCGAACTCGCCGAGCTTGTGGCCGACCATCGCCTCGGTGACGAACACCGGGACGTGCTTGCGGCCGTCGTGCACGGCGAAGGTGTGGCCGAGCATGTCCGGCGAGATCACCGAACGACGCGACCAGGTCTTGATGACGTTCTTGCTGCCCGCTTCGTTCTGGACGTCGACCTTCTTCTGAAGGTGGTCGTCGATGAAGGGGCCCTTCTTCAAACTACGAGGCATGTCCTTGAGGCTCCTATCAGCGCTTCTTGCCGGTGCGGCGGCGACGGACGATGAGCTTGTCGCTCGCCTTGCCGGGACGCCGGGTTCGTCCCTCGGGCTTGCCCCAGGGCGAGACGGGGTGGCGACCGCCGGATGTGCGACCCTCACCACCACCGTGCGGGTGGTCGACCGGGTTCATGACGACACCACGGACGGTCGGGCGCTTGCCCTTCCATCGCATGCGGCCGGCCTTGCCCCAGCTGATGTTCGACTGCTCGGCGTTGCCGACCTCACCGACGGTGGCGCGGCACCGCGCGTCGACGCGACGGACCTCGCCGGAGGGCATGCGCAGCGTGGCGAGCTGGCCCTCCTTGGCGAGCAGCTGGATGCTGGCTCCGGCGGAGCGGGCCATCTTGGCGCCGCCACCGGGACGCAGCTCCACGGCGTGGATCGTCGTGCCGTTGGGGATGTTGCGCAGCGGCAGGTTGTTACCGACCTTGATGTCCGCGGACGGACCGTTCTCGATCGTCGTGCCCTGCGCGAGGCGGTTGGGCGCCAGGATGTAGCGCTTCTCACCGTCCGCGTAGTGCAGCAGCGCGATGCGGGCCGTGCGGTTGGGGTCGTACTCGATGTGAGCGACCTTCGCGGGGACGCCGTCCTTGTCGTGGCGACGGAAGTCGATGACGCGATAGGCGCGCTTGTGGCCACCACCGATGTGCCGGGTGGTGATGCGCCCGGAGGCGTTGCGGCCACCGGACTTGCTCAGCGGGCGGACCAGCGACTTCTCCGGCGTCGTGCGAGTGACCTCGACGAAGTCGGCGACGGAACTGCCGCGGCGACCGGGAGTGGTCGGCTTGTACTTACGGATACCCATTGGTTCTTCCTTGTCCTCTCCGTCAGCCCTGGCCGCCGAAGATGTCGATCGTGCCCTCACGGAGGGAGACGATCGCGCGCTTCGTGTCCTTGCGCTTACCGGTGCCGAACCGCGTGCGTCGGGCCTTGCCGACACGGTTCATGGTGTGCACGGAGTCGACCTTGACGTCGAAGATCTGCTCAACGGCGATCTTGATCGCGGTCTTGTTCGCGCGCGGGTCGACGATGAAGGTGTACTTGCCCTCGTCGAGCAGGCCGTACGACTTCTCCGACACGACAGGCCGGATGAGGATGTCGCGCGGGTCCTTGATCTGGGACGCACTTGAGAGCGACTTGTTCACTTGTCCGCCTCCGGGGTGGTCTTGGGGGCGGGCCCGGCGAGGAAGGCCTCGAGAGCCGCCTGGGTGAAGACGATGTCGTCGCTGCACAGGACGTCGTAGGTGTTGAGCTGGTCGGCAGCGAGGATGTGGACATCGGCGAGGTTGCGCACCGACTTCCACGCGATCGCGTTGCCGCGCTCGATGACGACGAGCAGGTTCTTGCGCTCGCCCAACTCACCGAGGAGGCCACTGACGGCCTTCGTCGAGGGTGCGTCCCCGTCGACGAGGCTGCTCAGCACGTGGATGCGGCCGTGACGCGCCCGGTCCGACAGGGCTCCGCGCAGGGCGGCGGCCTTCATCTTCTTGGGGGTGCGCTGGCTGTAGTCACGCGGCTGCGGGCCGTGGACGATGCCACCACCGGCGAACTGCGGCGCACGGATCGAGCCCTGACGGGCGCGGCCCGTGCCCTTCTGGCGGTAGGGCTTGCGGCCACCGCCGCGCACGTCGGCGCGGGTCTTGGTCGAGTGGGTGCCCGCCCGCGCAGCGGCGAGCTGGGCCACGACGACCTGGTGGATCAGCGGAACGTTGACCTGCACGTCGAAGATCTCGGCGGGCAGCTCGATGGTGCCGGAGGCAGCACCCTGCGGGCTGATGATGTCGATGGTCGGCACGTCAGGCTCCCTTCACAGAGGCGCGGACGAGGACGATGCCGCCGCGGGCGCCGGGGACGGCACCCTTGACGAGCAGGAGGCCCTTGTCGGCGTCGACCGCGTGGATCGTGAGGTTCTGGGTGGTCTGGCGCTCGCCGCCCATGCGGCCGGCCATACGCATCCCCTTGAAGACGCGACCCGGGGTGGCGCAGCCACCGATCGAGCCGGGCTTGCGGTGGTTGCGGTGGGCGCCGTGGGAGGCGCTGACGCCGTGGAACCCGTGGCGCTTCATGACGCCGGCGAAGCCCTTGCCCTTGGTCGTGCCGGTGACGTCGATGGCCTGTCCGGTCTCGAACAGCTCGACGGTCACCTCCTGGCCGAGGGTGTAGTCGGCAGCATCGGTCGTCCGCAGCTCGACGAGGTGACGACGCGGGGTCGCGCCGGCCTTGGCGAAGTGACCGCTCTTGGGCTGGTTCACCTTGCGGGGGTCGATGGCACCGAACGCGAGCTGGACGGCCGAGTAGCCATCCGTCTCGGGGGTGCGGATCTGGGTCACGACATTCGGGCCAGCCTGGATGACGGTCACGGGAACGAGGCGATTGTCCTCGTCCCAGACCTGCGTCATGCCGAGCTTCTCGCCGAGGACGCCCTTGACGGTCTTGGTCATGGTGTTGGTCATGTCTCGTCTCCCCGGATCAGAGCTTGATCTCGATGTTGACGTCAGCCGGGAGGTCGAGACGCATCAGCGAGTCGACGGCCTTGGGCGTCGGATCGATGATGTCGATGAGGCGCTTGTGCGTGCGCATCTCGAAGTGCTCGCGGCTGTCCTTGTACTTGTGCGGCGACCGGATGACGCAGAACACGTTCTTCTCCGTCGGCAGCGGCACCGGGCCGACCACCGTCGCGCCGGCACGGGTCACGGTGTCGACGATCTTTCGCGCCGAGTTGTCGATGACCTCATGGTCATACGACTTCAACCGGATGCGGATCTTCTGTCCCGCCATCTGTGCTTCCGTCTCTCTCTCGCCGTCTTGCCTGGTCTGTGTCGGCCCGATCAGGTCTGCGACCCACGCGGTCGGGTGTGTCGCACCCGCTCCGCAACGCGGCGACGCGCCCGGAGGCCCTGTCGTGCATCGTGGTCGTCGACCCGGTCGCGCCGGATCATGCTCTCGTCCGATGTGTCGCCCCGCCATGGGCGGTTCGATGCGTTGTCATCGGGGCGGCGGCAATTCCGTACGATCAGGGCAATTCCGATCACGGCGTTACCGCTCAACAAGCAACCTGAACAGTGTGCCAGAGCGATCGCGCGCAGTCCAAATCCGCCCCGGGCAGCCCGACGTCACCGGTTAGTCGCGGGTCTTCGGGGCCAGCTCTGCGGTGGACTTCCCCTGGTCCTGCAGGCCCTTGATCCGCAGGGTCCGGGCCTCCTCGGTCACGACCTCGTGGGCAGCCGCTGCGGCGTCGGACTTGGTCGTGTCGCGCGGCGGGAGGTGGAGCCCCTGCTCAGCGGGCAGCCCGGCCTGCAGCTGACGGGAGCGCATCAGCTCCGCGTCGATCTCGGCGCCGAAGAGCAGGACGTTGTTGATGATCCACAACCAGAGCAGGAAGACGATGACGCCGGCGAGTGAACCGTAGGTCTTGTTGTAGGAGCTGAAGTTGGAGACGTAGAACCCGAAGGCCACGGAAGCGAGGATGGCGACGAGCAGGGCCACGGCGGCGCCGGTGCTCAGCCAGCGCCACGGTCGCCTGACGTTGGGAGTGGCCCAGTAGAGCAGGCCGATCATGAAGATGACGACGAGCAGGATGACGGGCCACTTCGCGAGGTTCCACGTCGTGACCGCAGCCTGGCCGAGGCCGATCGTCGCGCCGATCGCTCGGGCCAACTCTCCGCTGACCGCGATGGCCAGGACGCTCAGGGAGGCGAGCACGAGCAGGACGGCGGTGACGAGCAGCTGGGCCGGACGCAGCTTGATGAAGCCGCGCCCCTCGGCGACGTCGTAGATCCGGTTGAGGGCACGGCCGAAGGCGCCGACGTAGCCGGAGGCCGACCAGAGGGCGCCGGCGAGACCGATCGCGAGGCCGACTCCCGCCGCGGGCGAGTTGACCATCTGGTCCAGCGGGCCCGAGATCGTCTCGACGGCCTGGCCCTGACCGAGCTGCCGGAGCACGTCGAGGACCGTCTGCTTGGTCTCCTCGGGCTCCCCGACCAGTCCGAGGATGGAGACCATGGCGAGCATCGCCGGGAAGATCGACAGCACGGAGAAGTAGGTCAGGGAAGCGGCCAGATCCGTGCACCCGTCCCCGCTGAACTCCTTGACCGCCTTCTTCATCGCGAACAGCCACCCGCGCGGGGGGAGGCGCCGCAGCGGAGCAGCGGTCCCCTCCTCGGAGGCGGAGGTGGCGCCCGTCGGGCCGGAGTCGTCCGGGGCGGTCGTCGTGTCGCTGGCCATGGGGCGTGGCGCCTTCGTCGTCGGGGGCGGCGGTCAGGACCACCCTAGGGCGAAGGGGGCTCCCCCACCCTCCGCACACGCACCCGCCCGCCGTCCGGATCCGGACGGCGGGCGGGTGGCGCGCAGACGAAGGTCAGCCCAGACCGCAGATCGCCACGGAGAGACCGAGGAGCGAGATGATGGTGTAGCCCTGGGTGGCGGAGGCCCCCTGGATGGCCACGGTCACGTTCTGCAGGGCCGACACGGTAGCGAGACCGCGGGGGAAGACCTGGAAGGTGATGCTCTCGCCCGGCGCGAGGGGCGCGGTCAACTCCGCCGTGTTCGCATCGGTGAACAACAGCTCCACACCCACGTTGAGGTCATTGAGCGGCCCCACCTGGACGCCGGCCAACCCACCTCGGTCCACCGTGATGACCTCCCCCTCGGGAAGGTCGCACGTGCTGCTGGAGGGGTTGGTGATCGTGAAGGTCAGCTGCTGCGTCGTCAACAGGGGCGGGCAGTTGACCGCGACCACGGGCGGGGGGCAGGTCGAGGCGGCGAGCGAGGGGGCAGCGGCCGCGACGGCGACGGCGGGGACGGCCCAAGCGGCACCCTTCGCGATCTGGCGGCGTGAGGGGCTGGTGATCTCAGAGTTCACGTGGCGGGTCTCTCTGCGGACAGGCGCGAACGGGGTGCGCCGAGCATGCTCGCCCCGGCGCGATGGTGTGGGTTCCTCCCGTGGGACCCTCCCTGTCGAGGGACCCAGATCACACCCTAGGAACGCCCCAGCGCCTCCGAGCGTTTTGCCCTCAGAAGGACTAGTCCAACCGCCCCTGGAGGACGAGCGCGCGCCGCAGTCCCTCCCGCGTGGCGGTGCCCTCGTGCCCGCTCTTGGCACGGATGTTGGCGATGTGCACCTTGAGGGTCCGATCGCTCACCCCGAGCCGAGCGGCCACCTCGGCGCGTGGACGATCCGCCCACCTCACGAGATAGGCCTGCGCCACCTCGAGCTCCCGGGAAGTCAGCGGCGGCCCGTGCGGGAGCGGGTCGGGCCACACGGCGTCCGCACCGACGATGACCTGCCGCACGACCCGGGCGAGCTCCCCCGGTGACTGCAACATCGACACGTACCCGGCGCACCCCGCCTCGCGCAGCGCAGCGATCCGCGGAAGGGGCAGGGTGCCGCCCCAGACGATCGTCGCCCGCTCCTCGCTCCGTCGGCTCCGGAGCAACCGGCCCATGTCCGCCACGGGCAGGCCGACCACGAGCAGAGCCTCCGCGGCCCTGGGGTCCCGCACCCCCTGCGCCTCCAGACCGCCCCGCCGCAGGGCGGCGACGACGGCGTCGGCGTGCAGGGACCACGCCGACCAGACCACGACCTCGGCGTCGACTGCCATGAGACCATGATGCCGATGTTCCCCCTCCTGCGCTTGGACATCGTCCACACCTCCCCCGTGGTGACGACGGCCCTGCGGGATGAGCTCAGTCGGGGCGACCCGTCCGTGACCGTGGTCAGCTCCGTGCACTCCTGGACCGACTTCCAGGTCGAGTGGGACTTCGCCGGCGACATCGTCGTCCTCGACGCCCTCCTCGACGACCACGTCCCACTCGCCCTGAAGGTGCGGGCCCTGCGCCGACTCGGCTCCCGAGCCGTCGTCCTCGGACCGGGGAGGGACTCCCCCTTCGCCCGCCGCGCGAGCGCCGAAGGGGCGTGGGCCTGGATCGAGCCGACCCTCGGCCTGACCGAGACCGCCGACCTCATCGGCCGGATCGCGCAGCACCGGACCCGACCGCGCGCGCAGGTCACGGCCGCGGCGCCGCCCGTCGCCCGACTCACCGACCGCGAGCTGCAGGTGCTCTGCCTCTACGCGGGGACCCGGGGACACTCCCCCGCCTACCTCGGGCGGGTCCTGACCCTGCGCACCGAGACGGTGCGCAGCCACCTCGAACGCGGCCGGGCCCGGTACCGGGCCGCCCATCGCCCCACCCGCAACCGCGCCGCCCTGCGCGAGGCCCTCGTCGACGACGGCTGGTTCATCCCCCCGGGGGTGTGGTCCGCGGCCGGGCGACTGTGACCCCCGGTGACGGCGAAGGGCCCGCCTCCCCTGACGGGGAGACGGGCCCTTCACCACGCTGACCGGGGTCAGCCCAGGATCACTTGACGATCTTGGTGACGCGACCGGCGCCGACGGTGCGGCCACCCTCGCGGATGTTGAACTGGAGACCCTCCTCCATGGCGATCGGCTGGATCAGCTCGACCTTCATGTCGGTGTTGTCGCCGGGCATGACCATCTCGGTGCCCTCGGGCAGCGTGACGACGCCGGTGACGTCGGTCGTCCGGAAGTAGAACTGCGGACGGTAGCTGTCGTAGAACGGCGTGTGCCGGCCACCCTCCTCCTTCGAGAGGATGTAGACCTGACCCTCGAACTCGGTGTGCGGGGTGATCGAACCCGGCTTGCAGACGACCTGGCCGCGCTCGACGTCCTCGCGCTTGGTGCCGCGAAGGAGCAGGCCGACGTTCTCGCCCGCACGACCCTCGTCGAGCAGCTTGCGGAACATCTCGATGCCCGTGACCGTCGTGGTCTGCTTGTTCTCGCGGATGCCGACGATCTCGACCTCGTTGTTGACGTTGAGGACGCCGCGCTCGATCCGGCCGGTGACGACGGTGCCACGACCGGTGATCGTGAAGACGTCCTCGACGGGCATCATGAACGGCTTGTCGAGGTCGCGCTCCGGCTCCGGAACGTACTCGTCAACCGCGTTCATGAGCTCCATGACCGAGTCGCTCCACTTCTCGTCGCCCTCGAGCGCCTTGAGCGCCGAGACCTTGACGACCGGGACGTCGTCGCCCGGGAACTCGTAGGAGGACAGCAGCTCGCGGACCTCCATCTCGACGAGCTCCATGATCTCCTCGTCGTCGACCATGTCGGCCTTGTTGAGCGCGACGACGATGTAGGGGACGCCGACCTGGCGGGCCAGGAGGACGTGCTCCTTCGTCTGCGGCATCGGGCCGTCGGTGGCGGCGACCACGAGGATCGCGCCGTCCATCTGGGCCGCACCGGTGATCATGTTCTTGACGTAGTCAGCGTGACCCGGGCAGTCGACGTGCGCGTAGTGACGACCCTCGGTCTGGTACTCGATGTGCGAGACCGAGATCGTGATCCCGCGCTGCTTCTCCTCCGGCGCCTTGTCGATCGAGTCGAACGGGGAAGCCTCGTTCAACTGGGGGAGCTTGTCGTGGAGCACCTTGGAAATCGCAGCAGTCAGCGTCGTCTTGCCATGGTCGATGTGACCGATGGTGCCGATGTTGACGTGCGGCTTGCTCCGCTCGAACTTTGCCTTCGCCACTGTGTTGTCCTCCTCAGGACGTCTTCTTGGTTACGCCTTTGCCCGGCAGGGTGGCGTGGATGGTGGGTTGTCGTGCGTGTCGTGTCAGATGCCGGTCATGCTAACCGGTCACTCTCCACGAACCTTCTTGATGATCTCCTCGGCGACGCTCTTGGGAACCTCTGCGTACGAGTCGAACTCCATGGAGTAGTTCGCCCGACCCTGGGTCTTCGACCGCAGGTCACCGACGTAACCGAACATCTCCGACAGGGGGACGAGGCCGGTGACGACCTTCGCACCGCTGATGTCCTCCATGGACTGGACGTGACCGCGACGGGAGTTGATGTCGCCGATGACGTCACCCATGTAGTCCTCGGGTGTGCGCACCTCGACCCTCATCATCGGCTCCATGAGCACCGGGTCGGCCTTGCGTGCGGCCTCCTTGAAGGCCATCGACCCGGCGATCTTGAACGCCATCTCCGAGGAGTCGACGTCGTGGAACTGACCGTCGAGCAGCGTCGCCTTGATCCCGACGACGGGGTACCCGGCGAGCACGCCGTACTGCATGGCGTCCTGGATACCGGCGTCGACGCTGGGGATGTACTCACGCGGGATGCGACCACCGGTGACGGAGTTCTTGAACTCGTAGAGCTCGCCGTCCTCCTGGGTGTCCAGCGGCTCGAAGGTCAGCTGGACCTTGGCGAACTGCCCGGAACCACCGGTCTGCTTCTTGTGCGTGTAGTCGTGCTTGACGACGGCCTTGCGGATCGTCTCGCGGTAGGCGACCTGCGGCTTGCCGATGTTCGCCTCGACCTTGAACTCGCGCTTCATCCGGTCGACGAAGACGTCGAGGTGGAGCTCGCCCATGCCGGCGATGATCGTCTGACCGGTCTCCTCGTCGAGGGAGACCTGGAAGGTCGGGTCCTCGGCGACAAGACGCTGGATCGCGCTGCCCAGCTTCTCCTGGTCGCTCTTCGTCTTCGGCTCGATGGCCACCTGGATGACCGGCGCGGGGAAGGACATCGACTCGAGGATGACCGGCGAGGTGATGTCGCTCAGGGTGTCACCCGTCGTCGTCTCCTTGAGACCGATGACGGCGTAGATGTGGCCCGCCATCGCCTCCTCGACCGGGTTCTCCTTGTTGGCGTGCATCTGGAAGAGCTTCCCGATGCGCTCCTTCTTGCCCTTGGTCGAGTTGAGGACCTGGGTCCCCGGGGTGAGCCGACCGGAGTAGACGCGGATGAAGGTCAGCGTGCCGAAGAAGGGGTGGGCCGCGATCTTGAAGGCGAGCGCGGAGAAGGGCTCCTCGGTGCTCGGCTTGCGCAGCACGACCTCCTCCTCGTCGCCCGGGGCGTGACCCTCCATGGCCGGCACGTCGAGCGGGTTGGGCAGGTAGTCGCGCACCGCGTCGAGCACCGGCTGGACCCCGCGGTTCTTGAAGGCGGAACCGCAGAAGATCGGGTACAGCTCGGAGGTGACCGTGAGCTTGCGGATGCCCGCCTTGAGCTCGTCAATGGTCAGCTCCTCGCCACCGAGGTACTTCTCCATCAGCTCGTCGTCGGACTCGGCGACCCGCTCGACGAGGTGGTTGCGGTACTCCGCGGCCTTCGCCTCGAGGTCCTCCGGGATCTCGCGGGTCTCGTAGGAGGCACCGAGGGTGACGTCACCCTTGGCGTCGCCGGGCCACACGAGCGCCTGCATCGTGATCAGGTCGACGACGCCGATGAAGTCGCTCTCGGAGCCGATCGGCAGCTGCATGACCAGCGGCTCCGCGCCGAGGCGGTCCTTGATCGTGTCGACGGTGAAGTAGAAGTCGGCACCGAGCTTGTCCATCTTGTTGACGAAGGCGATGCGGGGGACGTCGTACTTGTCCGCCTGGCGCCACACCGTCTCGGACTGGGGCTCGACGCCCTCCTTGCCGTCGAAGACCGCGACGGCGCCGTCGAGGACGCGCAGCGAGCGCTCGACCTCGACGGTGAAGTCGACGTGGCCGGGGGTGTCGATGATGTTGATCTGGGTGTCGTCCCAGAAGGAGGTGACCGCGGCGGAGGTGATCGTGATGCCGCGCTCCTTCTCCTGCTCCATCCAGTCGGTGGTGGAGGCACCGTCGTGGGTCTCACCCAGCTTGTGGTTGACCCCGGTGTAGAAGAGGATGCGCTCAGTCGTCGTCGTCTTGCCGGCGTCGATGTGCGCCATGATGCCGATGTTTCGGACCTTGGTCAGGTCCGTCAGGACGTCCTGTGCCACTCGTTATCTCATCTCGCTCGTTGCGGTCGTGTGTGCCAAAGAAGGCGGTGGGCTGGTGGTCGGGGCCGGTCCGGCGGTGCGGGCCGGCCCCGACCTGCTGTCACCAGCGGTAGTGCGCGAAGGCCTTGTTGGACTCGGCCATCTTGTGCGTGTCCTCGCGACGCTTCACCGCGGCGCCCAGGCCGTTGCTCGCGTCGAGGATCTCGTTCATCAGGCGCTCGGTCATCGTCTTCTCGCGACGCTGACGGGCGTAGCCGACGAGCCAGCGCAGCGACAGGGTGGTCGCACGGCCGGGCTTGACCTCGATCGGCACCTGGTAGGTCGCACCACCGACGCGGCGGGACTTGACCTCCAAGGAGGGCCGGACGTTGTCCAGCGCACGCTTGAGCGTCTGGACGGGGTCCGTACCGCTCTTCTCGCGGCAGCCCTCGAGGGCGTCGTAGACGATGGACTCGGCGATGGACTTCTTGCCGTCGAGCAGGATCTTGTTGACCAGCTGGGTCACCAGCGGGGACTGGTAGACCGGGTCGACGACGAGGGGACGCTTCGGAGCAGGACCCTTGCGAGGCATTACTTCTTCTCCTTCTTCGCGCCGTAACGGCTACGGGCCTGGCGACGACCCTTGACGCCCTGGGTGTCGAGCGAACCGCGAACGATCTTGTAGCGGACACCGGGGAGGTCCTTCACTCGGCCACCGCGGACGAGCACGATCGAGTGCTCCTGCAGGTTGTGGCCGACGCCCGGGATGTAGGCCGTGACCTCGATACCGCTCGTGAGGCGCACGCGGGCGACCTTACGAAGGGCAGAGTTCGGCTTCTTGGGGGTGGTGGTGTAGACGCGCGTGCACACGCCGCGGCGCTGGGGTGAACCCTTGAGCGCGGGCGTCGCGTTCTTCGTCGTCTTGTCCTGCCGGCCCTTGCGGACCAACTGGTTGATGGTAGGCAACCTGTGTCTCCGTACGTTTCGGTGATGTGGTCTGCGACCACCGGGCACGAGCCCGATCGACGCTCCTTGGATGCCGCCCTCGACCCCCGCGCTCGGGTGTGTCTTCGGCGGTGCTCCCCCCTGCACTTCGCGTCGTGGACCGGAAGGACCACGCCGAGACGCCCGGCGAGAGGTGTGAGAGCGACCGTTACCGGCCTCCCTCATGCGTGTCACGACATGGTCGCGCCACGCACGCTGGACAACGATACCGGCGCGCGGAAAGCGTCACAAATCCGTCACCCTGCGCCCAGCCGGTCGAAGGCGGGCGCGTACCGAAAGTCCCCGGCCCGGTCGGCGCGCCAGGAGCGCAAAGCCAAGGCCTGGAAGTGCTGCTCCTCCCACGGCCCCGGCGAGACGATCCCCAGGCTCGCGGCCGGCACGAAGCCGAAGAACCCGTAGTACTCCGGGTCCCCGAGCAGGACGAGCACGGGCTCCCAGACCCGGTCGGCGCTGGCGACGACGGACATCATCAGGGCCGCACCGATCCCCTGCCGCTGATGGTCGGGCCGCACGGCCAGCGGCCCGAGACCGACCGACGCAGCCTGCCCCAGCGTGGCGCGGCTGCACACGATGTGACCGACGACCTCGCCCTCGAGCTCGGCGACGAAGGTCAGCTCGTCGAGGACGTCACCGTCCACGCGCAGGCCCCGCACGAGCTCACGCTCCACGGACTCCCGTCGCCCCTGCGGGACCCCGAAGACCGCGTCGTGGAGGAGCTCGACCGCCGTGGCGTCGGCGGCGGTCTCCCGCCGGATGATCAGGTCGTCTCGCATCAGTACCGCTCCGTGATCCACTCGCTGTTGCCGGTGACGAAGGCCACCAGGAAGAAGCCCGCGACGGCCAGCAGGACCACGGAGATGATCGTGGCGTCCGAGCGAGCCCGCCGCGTGAAGACCGCGACAGCGGCTCCCGCGAGCACCAGGGCGAGCAACTTGCTCACCCCACCCGGCTTGAGCAGCAGGACGAGCGCGCCGACGGCGAGGACCCCGCCCAGGGCCCAGCGGGCAAAGGTCGCCCGCACGGTCATGGGCTGGGAGGACTCGGGCATGGGTCTCATCCTCCCTCATCGTCGTGGTGGTGCGGTCATGACGAAGGGGGGTCGGTCACCGTGTGCGGTGACCGACCCCCCTTCGTCAGTGCAGGCGATCAGCCCTTGGCTGCGGCCTTGAGGGCGCTGCCGGCGGAGAGCTTGGCGGCGTGCCCACCGGGAATCGTCATCTCGGCACCGGTCTGCGGGTTGCGGCCCTTGCGCTCGGCGCGCTCGACACGCTCGAGGCTGAAGAAGCCGGGGACGGTGACCTTCTCGCCCTTCGCGACGGACTCGGACAGGACCGCCTGGAGAGCGGTGATGACCTCGGAAGCCGCGGACGCGGACACGCCGGCCTTCTCGGCGACGGCGCTGGCGAGCTCAGACTTGTTCATGTGGATCTCCATCTGTGAAGTTCGTGAAGCGAACAGGGACCAATCAACCACGAACCGGTGTCCGTAGTCGACTCGGACCACGGCGTGTTTCCCTTGATTTCCCGGCGATCTCGCGTCATCCGCGCCTCATTCGCCCCGTGCGTCACATCGCGTCGACGAATTGCCGCTCCGCGCACCCGTGGATGGACGCACGACGGGCCCCACCGCTGGTGCGGCAGGGCCCCGTCGTGGAGCGAGTCGGCTCAGACGTCCAGGTCGAGGTCGTCGAGGCGGATCGCCTCGCCGGATCCGGGACCGAAGACCGGGTAGGCGTACTCGTCGTAGTTCGGCAGCGAGTACATCGCCGCCTTGGCCTCCTCGGTGGGCTCGACGTCCACGTTCCGGTAGCGGGGCAGGCCCGTTCCGGCCGGGATGAGCTTTCCGAGGATGACGTTCTCCTTCAGGCCGAGCAGCGGGTCGGAACGACCCTCCATCGCCGCCTCGGTGAGCACGCGCGTCGTCTCCTGGAAGGAGGCGGCGGAGAGCCAGGAGTCCGTGGCCAGCGAGGCCTTGGTGATCCCCATGAGCTCCGGTCGACCCGAGGCCGGGCGACCGCCCTCGGCGACGACACGACGGTTCTCCGTCTCGAAGCGAGCACGCTCGGCGAGCATCCCCGGCAGCAGACCCGTCTCTCCCGACTCGAGGATGGTGATCCGTCGCAGCATCTGCCGGACGATGACCTCGATGTGCTTGTCGTGGATCGACACACCCTGCTGGCGGTACACGCTCTGGACCTCGTCGACGAGGTGCTTCTGGGCGTGACGCGGCCCGAGGATGCGCAGAACCTGCTTGGGATCGATCGCGCCCTGGACGAGCTTGGTCCCGACCGGGACGCGCTGACCGTCCTCGATGAGCAGGCGCGAACGCTTGGACACCGGGTAGGCGTGCTCCTCGCCGTCGCGGTCCGCGACGAGCAGGATGCGCCGGCCCTTGTCCGTCTCCTCGATCGTCACGCGGCCATCGGCCTCGGCGATCGGGGCGACGCCCTTGGGCGTGCGGGCCTCGAAGAGCTCGACGACTCGCGGCAGACCCTGCGTGATGTCGTCACCGGCCACACCACCGGTGTGGAAGGTGCGCATCGTCAGCTGGGTGCCGGGCTCACCGATCGACTGGGCCGCGACGATGCCGACGGCCTCGCCGATGTCGACGAGCTGACCCGTGGCCAGCGAACGGCCGTAGCACTTGGCGCAGGTACCGACGCGCGACTCGCAGGTGAGGACCGAGCGCACCTTGACCTCGTCGACGCCGGCCTCGTAGAGCCGGTCGATGACGACGTCCCCCAGGTCCGAACCGGCCTCGGCGAGCACCTGTCCCTCGTGCTCCACATCGGAGGCGAGGCAGCGCCCGTAGACGGTGAACTCGACGTCGTCGTGGAGGCGTCGGGTACCCGTGAGCTCGTCGAACTGGGCGATCGGCATGGTCAGGCCACGCTCGGTGCCGCAGTCGTCCTCGCGGACGATGACGTCCTGGGAGACGTCGACGAGACGACGGGTGAGGTACCCCGAGTCGGCCGTCCGCAGGGCGGTGTCCGCCAGACCCTTGCGAGCACCGTGCGTGGAGATGAAGAACTCGACCACCGACAGGCCCTCACGGAAGTTCGTGCGGATCGGTCGGGGGATGATCTCGCCCTTCGGGTTGGCCATGAGGCCACGCATACCGGCGATCTGACGCAGCTGGAACCAGTTGCCTCGGGCGCCGGAGGAGACCATCCGATAGATCGGGTTGTCCTTCGGGAAGTTGCCCTGCATCTCCGTGGAGACCTCGTTGGTCGCCTGGGTCCAGATCTCGATCTGCTCCTGACGACGCTCGTCGTCGGTGATCAGACCGCGCTCGTACTGCTTCTGGACCTTCGTCGCCTTCTCCTCGTAGGAGGCGAGGATCTCCGGCTTGCGCGCGGGGGTGACGACGTCGGAGACGGCCACGGTGGTGCCGGACCGGGAGGCCCAGTGGAAGCCGGCCTCCTTGAGGGCGTCCAGGGACGCCGCGACCTGCACCTTGGTGTAGCGCTCGGCGAGGTCGTTGACGATCGTCGACAGCCGCTTGCGGTCGACGGACTCGTTGACGAAGGGGTAGTCCTCCGGCAGCGTCTCGTTGAAGAGCGCGCGACCCAGCGTGGTCTCCGCCAGCCAGGTCTCGACCTGACCGTCCTCGTTGGCCTCGACACCCTCGGGCAGCGCGGCGCCGGCCGTGGGCACGATGTCCTTCAGCCGCACCTTGATCGGCGTGCCGATCTTGATCTCCCCGGCGTCGAAGGCCATGCGGGCCTCGGCCGTCGAGGTGAAGGCACGCGGGTGCTCGGTCTGCAGCTCCACCTCGGAGGTGAGGTGGAACAACCCGATGATCATGTCCTGCGTCGGCATCGTCACGGGACGACCGTCGGCCGGCTTGAGGATGTTGTTGCTCGAGAGCATGAGGATCCGGGCCTCGGCCTGGGCCTCCGTGCTCAGCGGCAGGTGCACCGCCATCTGGTCACCGTCGAAGTCCGCGTTGAAGGCGGTGCAGACGAGGGGGTGGATCTGGATGGCCTTGCCCTCGACCAGCTGCGGCTCGAAGGCCTGGATGCCCAGACGGTGCAGCGTGGGCGCACGGTTGAGCAGGACCGGGTGCTCGGTGATGACCTCTTCGAGGACGTCCCACACGACGGAGCGGTGCCGCTCGACCATGCGCTTGGCCGACTTGATGTTCTGGGCGTGGTCGAGGTCCACCAGCCGCTTCATGACGAAGGGCTTGAAGAGCTCGAGCGCCATGGCCTTCGGCAGACCGCACTGGTGCAGCTTCAGCTGCGGACCGACGACGATGACCGAACGGCCGGAGTAGTCGACACGCTTGCCGAGGAGGTTCTGACGGAAGCGACCCTGCTTGCCCTTGAGCATGTCGGACAGGGACTTCAGCGGCCGGTTGCCCGGACCGGTGACCGCACGACCGCGGCGACCGTTGTCGAAGAGGTTGTCGACGGCCTCCTGCAGCATCCGCTTCTCGTTGTTGACGATGATCTCGGGCGCACCGAGGTCAAGCAGTCGCTTGAGGCGGTTGTTGCGGTTGATGACGCGGCGGTACAGGTCGTTCAGGTCGGAGGTGGCGAAGCGGCCACCGTCGAGCTGGACCATCGGACGCAGGTCCGGCGGGATGACCGGCACCGCACCCAAGACCATGCCGGCCGGCTTGTTGTCCGTCGTGAGGAAGGCCGTGACGACCTTGAGGCGCTTGAGCGCCCGAGTCTTCTTCTGGCCCTTGCCGGTCGCGATGATCTCGCGCAGCTTCTCCGACTCGGCCGTCAGGTCGAAGTCCTCGAGGCGCTTCTGGATCGCCGTGGCGCCCATGCCACCCTCGAAGTAGAGACCGAAGCGGTCCCGCATCTCGCGGTAGAGCATCTCGTCGCCCTCGAGGTCTTGGACCTTGAGGTTCTTGAAGCGGTCCCAGACCTGGCTCAGACGCTCGACCTGCTGGTCGGCACGCTTGCGGATCTGGTTCATCTCGCGCTCGGCGGAGTCGCGGACCTTGCGCTTCATGTCGGACTTGGCGCCCTCGGCCTCGAGCTCGGCGACGTCCTTCTCGAGCTTCTGCGCGCGCGTCTCGACGTCCGCGTCGCGGCGGTTCTCGAGTTCCTTCTTCTCGGCCTCGATCTGCGCCTCGAGAGAGGGGAGGTCGGTGTGACGCTGCTCCTCGTCGACGCTGGTGATCATGTAGGCCGCGAAGTAGATGACCTTCTCGAGGTCCTTCGGGGCCAGGTCGAGGAGGTAGCCCAGACGCGACGGGACACCCTTGAAGTACCAGATGTGGGTGACCGGGGCGGCGAGCTCGATGTGGCCCATGCGCTCACGGCGCACGCCGGCCCGGGTGACCTCGACGCCACAGCGCTCACAGATGATGCCCTTGAAGCGGACGCGCTTGTACTTGCCGCAGGAGCACTCCCAGTCCCGGGTGGGGCCGAAGATGCGCTCGCAGAACAGCCCCTCCTTCTCCGGCTTGAGGGTGCGGTAGTTGATGGTCTCGGGCTTCTTGACCTCGCCGTGGCTCCAGCCACGGATGTCCTCTGCGGTGGCCAGGCCGATGCGCAGCTCGTCGAAGAAATTGACGTCGAGCACGTGTTTCCTACTCTCGTTCTCTCGAGGGTGACTCTCGAAAAGTTCGGGTGTCGTCTGACGGGTGTGTGATCAGGTGATCCGCAGGCGGCCCGGCGCCGGTGACCCGGCGCCGGGACTCCGTCAGACCTCTTCGACGCTGCTCGGCTCCCGCCGGGACAGGTCGATGCCGAGCTCCTCCGCGGCGCGGAAGACGTCTTCCTCGTTG
The DNA here is from genome assembly GCF_051200835.1 of Janibacter sp. GS2. Taxonomy (GTDB): domain Bacteria; phylum Actinomycetota; class Actinomycetes; order Actinomycetales; family Dermatophilaceae; genus Janibacter. The sequence goes on along the minus strand of NZ_CP195161.1, from coordinate 1,194,631 downwards.
TCGCGCATCTCGATCGTGCCGCCCTCGGTGTTGAGGACCTCCACGTTGAGACAGAGGGACTGCATCTCCTTGATGAGCACCTTGAAGGACTCGGGGATGCCGGGCTCGGGGATGTTGTCGCCCTTGACGATGGCCTCGTAGACCTTCACGCGGCCGGTCACGTCGTCCGACTTGATCGTCAGGAGCTCCTGGAGCGCGTAGGAGGCGCCGTAGGCCTCGAGGGCCCACACCTCCATCTCGCCGAAGCGCTGGCCACCGAACTGGGCCTTACCGCCGAGGGGCTGCTGGGTGATCATCGAGTACGGGCCCGTGCTGCGCGCGTGGATCTTGTCGTCCACGAGGTGGTGCAGCTTGAGGATGTACATGTACCCGACGGACACGGGGTCCGGGTACGGCTCACCGCTGCGGCCGTCGAACAGGTGGGCCTTGCCGGACGCCCCGATGAGGCGGTCGCCGTCGCGGGTCGGGGTGGTCGACTCGAGGAGACCGGTGATCTCCTCCTCGTCGGCACCGTCGAAGACCGGGCTGGCGACGCGGGTGTTCGGCGGAGCCTGACGCGCGTCGTCGGGGATCATCTGGGCCCACTCCGGGTTGCCGGCGATCTCCCACCCACGGCTGGCGGCCCAGCCCAGGTGGAGCTCGAGGATCTGGCCGATGTTCATTCGACCGGGGACACCGAGCGGGTTGAGCACGACGTCGACCGGCGTGCCGTCCTCGAGGAAGGGCATGTCCTCGACCGGCAGGATCTTGGAGATGACGCCCTTGTTGCCGTGACGGCCGGCGAGCTTGTCACCATCGGTGATCTTGCGCTTGTTCGCCACGTAGACGCGGACGAGCTGGTTCACGCCCGGGGGCAGCTCGTCGCCCTCGTCCTTGTCGAAGACCTTGACGCCGATGACCGTGCCGGTCTCACCGTGAGGGACCTTCATCGAGGTGTCGCGCACCTCGCGGGCCTTCTCACCGAAGATCGCCCGGAGCAGGCGCTCCTCCGGCGTCAGCTCGGTCTCGCCCTTCGGGGTGACCTTGCCGACGAGGAGGTCGCCGTCGCGGACCTCGGCACCGATGCGGATGATGCCGCGCTCGTCGAGGTCGGCGAGGACGTCGTCGGAGACATTGGGGATGTCCCGGGTGATCTCCTCGGGGCCGAGCTTGGTGTCGCGGGCGTCGACCTCGTGCTCCTCGATGTGGATCGAGGAGAGGACGTCGTCCTGGACGAGACGCTGGCTGAGGATGATCGCGTCCTCGTAGTTGTAGCCCTCCCAGGGCATGAACGCGACGAGGAGGTTGCGCCCCAGCGCCATCTCGCCACCGTCGGTCGCAGGACCGTCGGCGATGAGCTGACCGGTCTCGACGCGGTCACCCTCGGAGACCATGACGCGCTGGTTGTAGCTGTTCCCCTGGTTGGAGCGGGAGAACTTCATCATCTTGTACGTGCGCGAACCGCCCTCGTCCTGCGTCACGGTCACGAGCTCCGCGGAGACCTCGGTGACGACACCGGCCTTCTCGGCCCGGACGACGTCACCGGAGTCGAGCGCGGCACGGTGCTCCATGCCGGTCCCGACGAAGGGGGCCTCGGCCTTCACGAGCGGCACGGCCTGGCGCTGCATGTTGGCGCCCATGAGCGCACGGTTGGCGTCGTCGTGCTCGAGGAAGGGGATCATCGCGGTCGCGGCCGAGACCATCTGCTGGGGCGAGACGTCCATGTAGTCGATCTCGCCGGCAAGGACCTGGTCGACCTCGCCGCCCTTGGTGCGGGCGAGGACCCGCTCGTCGCGGAAGTTGCCGTCGTCCAACAGGACGGCATTCGCCTGGGCGACGACGACCCGGTCCTCCTCGTCGGCGGAGATGTAGACGACCTGGTCCGTGACGCGACCGGCCTCGACCTTGCGGTACGGGGTCTCGATGAAACCGAAGGCGTTGATCCGCCCGTAGCTCGCGAGCGACCCGATGAGGCCGATGTTCGGCCCTTCGGGCGTCTCGATCGGGCACATGCGCCCGTAGTGCGACGGGTGGACGTCACGGACCTCCATCTGGGCGCGGTCACGGCTGATACCGCCCGGGCCCAGCGCGGAGAGACGCCGCTTGTGCGTCAGACCCGACAGCGGGTTGTTCTGGTCCATGAACTGCGAGAGCTGGCTGGTGCCGAAGAACTCCTTGATGGAGGCGACGACCGGCCGGATGTTGATCAGGGTCTGCGGCGTGATCGCCTCGACGTCCTGCGTGGTCATGCGCTCTCGCACGACGCGCTCCATCCGCGACAGGCCCGTGCGGACCTGGTTCTGGATGAGCTCGCCGACGCTGCGCAGGCGACGGTTGCCGAAGTGGTCGATGTCGTCCGTCTCGACCGAGATCTCGATGCTCTCGCCGTCGCGGGTCCCCGGGAGGGTCGACTGGTCGGCGTGCAGGGCCACGAGGTACTTCAGCGTCGCGACGATGTCCTCGAGCATGAGCACGGAGGAGGAGAGCTCCTCGTCGCGGCCCAGCTTGCGGTTCATCTTGTAGCGACCGACCTTGGCCAGGTCGTAGCGCTTGGGGTTGAAGTAGAGGTTGTCGAGCAGGTTCTGCGCGGCCTCACGCGTCGGGGGCTCGCCCGGACGCAGCTTGCGGTAGATGTCCAGGAGCGCGGAGTCCTGGTCCTCGACCGCGTCCTTCTCGAGGGTCGCGCGGATCGACTCGTACTCTCCGAACTCCTCGAGGATCTCGGCGGAGGTCATGCCCAGTGCCTTGAGCAGGACGGTGACCGACTGCTTGCGCTTGCGGTCGACGCGCACGCCGACCATGTCGCGCTTGTCGACCTCGAACTCCAGCCACGCACCGCGGCTCGGGATGATCTTGGCGGAGTAGACGTCCTTGTCGGAGGTCTTGTCCGCCGACCGCTCGAAGTACACGCCCGGGCTGCGGACGAGCTGCGAGACGACGACACGCTCGGTGCCGTTGATGATGAAGGTGCCGCGGTCGGTCATGAGCGGGAAGTCGCCCATGAAGACCGTCTGGCTCTTGATCTCGCCGGTTTCGGCGTTCATGAACTCAGCGGTGACGAAGAGCGGCGCGGAGTACGTCTGGTCGCGCTCCTTGCAGTCCTCCACGCTGTACTTGGGCTCCTCGAAGCGGCTCTCCCGGAAGGAGAGGCTCATGGAGCCGGAGAAGTCCTCGATCGGCGAGATCTCCTCGAAGATCTCCTCGAGCCCCGAGCGCTCGGGCACGTCGCGGCGGCCGGTCTCGAGAGCCTCGGCAACACGCTCCTGCCACTTCTCGTTGCCGAGGAGCCAGTCAAAGCTGTCGGTCTGGAGAGCCAGGAGGTCAGGGACTTCGAGGGGCTCGCGGATCTTCGCGAAGGACAGACGGCCACTGGCAGTCTGTGCGGTGGACATCGGGGAAGCGGTGCGCGAGGCAGCCAAGGATGGATCCTTCCACGGGCCGTGAGAGTCGGGCGGCGATGCACCGCCCGACGTCGGGACCGCATCGGAGCGCTCCACACACCTCGGCACTGAGGGGATTGGAACGATCTGACCGGGCCGCGACAGGAGAAGGGCAGCGCAAAGCGACAGTCTAGATGCAGATGCACACAAGTGTCCAACCCGGTCGAGCCGACGGCTCGACGGTGGTCAACGGCGAGGCCCTTGCGGGGGCGCCCTGCCGGATCAGTCGACGCCATGATGGTGGACGACAGGAGAGGCGACGTCAAGGTGCGCGCCCGGCGGGTCGCGACCCGGCTGCCGCGACTCACCCCCTTCGCACTGCACATAAGGTGGGCGCATGAACGCCCGCGCTCTCCTTCGCCGTCGCCGCCGGCGGAAAGCCCGCAAGATGCTGCGTCGCTCGGCCGCAGCCGTCCTGGCCACCCAACTCCTCACTGTCGCCGGACTGCTCGTCTTCGACAGTCAGCGCCGCAAGGACCGGCCAGACGAGGAGTTCCCGCACGAGGCCGACGGCCCCGTCCCGGTCAGCGGCGGTGACGTGCGCATCTACACCTTCGGCGAGGACCTCTTCGAGGACATGCTCACGGACATCGCGGCCGCCCGGGAGCGCATCTACTTCGAGACCTACATCTGGAAGGGGGACGACGTCGGCGAGCGCTTTCGCCGGGCCCTCGTCGCTGCGCACGAGCGCGGCGTGGAGGTCTTCGTCGTCTTCGACGAGTTCGCCAACCTCGTCGTCCCGCGCTCCTTCTACCGGTCCCTCCCGGAGGGGATCCACGTCAAGCGCCACCCGTTGGTCACCGGCGGCCTGAAGTTCTTCTTCCCCAGCCACCTGGGGCGCAACCACCGCAAGCTGCTCGTCGTCGACGGCGCGGCGGCCTACGTCGGGGGCTACAACATCGGTCAGGACTACGCGACCCGCTGGCGGGACACGCACGCCCGCTTCGCCGGGGACATGGTCGTCGAGCTCGAGAACGCCTTCGTCGACTACTGGAACCACTACGGGGCCACGCCCGCGCTCCCCCAGCCGGGCCCTCGCACGTGGAGCCGGGACATGCGGGTGCACCGCAACCTGCCGGCCGACCTCGTCTACCCGATCCGCAACATGTACCTCGAGGCGATCGACCGCGCGAGCGAACGGGTCTGGCTCACCACGGCCTACCTCATCCCCGACGAGGCCTTCGCGCGCAGCCTCGTGGCCGCCGCGGAGCGTGGCGTCGACGTGCGCCTCATCGTTCCGCGCTTCAGCAACCACATCATCGCCGACTGGCTCAGCCGGTCGAGCTACGAACGCCTCCTGCAGGGTGGCGTTCGACTGCTGCGCTTCGAGAACGCCATGGTCCACGCCAAGACGGCGACCATCGACGGGTTGTGGTCGACGATCGGCACGGCGAACATCGACCGGCTCAGCCTCGCCGGGAACTACGAGGTCAACATCGAGATCCTCGACCCGGACGTCGCGGCCCGCATGGAGGAGATCTTCAGTCTCGACTCCGGCAACTGCACCGAGCTCACCCCCCAGCAGTGGGCCCGGCGTCCGCTCATCAACCGCGTGACCGAGGGCATCCTCTCGCCCTGGCGCCCCCTGCTCTAGCTCCTCCCGAGCAGCACGAAGGGCGGGCCGCACCCTGTGGTGCGACCCGCCCTTCGCGGTCCTGCGATGCCCCTCAAGCAGGGGCGTGGATCACTGGAGCTCGACGGTGGCCCCGGCGCCCTCGAGGGCCTCCTTGGCCTTGTCCGCGGCGTCCTTGTCGACCTTCTCGAGGACGGGCTTGGGCGCGCCGTCGACGAGGTCCTTGGCCTCCTTGAGACCGAGGCTCGTGAGCGCGCGGACCTCCTTGATGACCTGGATCTTCTTGTCGCCGGCCGCGGTGAGGACGACGTCGAACTCGTCCTGCTCCTCGACGGCCTCACCGGCGTCGCCACCGGCGGCCGGGGCGGCGCCCGCAGCGGCGACCGGGGCCGCGGCGGTGACCTCGAAGGTCTCCTCGAACTGCTTCACGAACTCGGAGAGCTCGATGAGGGTCATCTCCTTGAAGGCCTCAAGGAGCTCGTCGGTGCTGAGCTTCGCCATGATGGGCGTCCTTTCTGCTAAATGTGTCGCCGTGAGTGGCGGTGATGCGTGGTGTGACCGAAGGCAGGTGCCTCAGGCCTCGTCGCCACCCTCGGGGGTGGACTCGGGGGCGTCGGCCGAGACCGGGCCCTGCTCCTCGACCTTCGCGCGCAGCGCGTCGACGACCCGAGCGGTCTGCGACAGCGGTGCGTTGAAGAGGTAGGCGGCCTGGGTGAGCTGGGCCTTCATGGCCCCAGCCAGCTTGCCCAGGAGCACCTCGCGCGACTCGAGGTTCGCGAGCTGGTTGATCTGCTCCGGCGAGAGCGGGTTCCCGTCAAAGAGCCCGCCCTTGATCACCAGGAGGGGGTGGTCCTTGGCGAAGTCACGCAGACCCTTGGCGGCCTCGACGGGGTCGCCCTCGACGAAGGCGATCGCGTTGGGGCCGACGAACTGGCCCTCGAAGGCGGACTCGACGCCCGCCTCCTTGGCAGCGCGTGCGGTCAGCGTGTTCTTCACCACGGAGTAGCTGGCGTTGCCACGGAGGTTCTTGCGCAGCTGCGCGAGCTGCGCCACGGTCAGACCGCGGTACTCCGTGAGAACGGCCGCGCTGGAGCTGCGGAACTTCTCCGCGAGCTCGGCGATGGCGGCGTCCTTCTGAGCGTTCGCCATGCGGGCCTCCCTTCTCGTGTGGTGCCACCGGCGGCCCGGAACGAGAAAGAGCCCCGGCGCAAGGCACGGGGCTCAGGGCACACGTCGAGGACGTGGCTGGCAGATCGTGTCCTGCGCTGGTCGCCCGCTCTCGCGGAACCTTGGGTCACGGCCCATGGTGGGCAGTGACAACCGGCGGTCAATGGTCGCTGCACAGAATACGGTGCGCCCGGCGCTGCCACCAAATCAGCACCGGGCACACCCTTCGTCAGCCGCCGGTGATGGCGCGGAGCGCGAAGTACATCAACGACGGGCCGAGCAGGCAGCCGAGCCCGGTGTAGAACGTCGCCGTCATCGCCCCGTAGGGCACGAGGCGCTTGTCCGTCGCGGCCAGCCCGCCGGCGACCCCCGAGGTCGTGCCCATGAGTCCGCCGTACGCCATGGCGGACTTCGGGTTGTTCAAGCCGATCAGGGGGGCGATGAAGGGCGTGCCGATCATGACGATCACGGACTTGACCAGGCCGGCCGCCACGGACAGGGCGATGACCTCGGAGCTGGCTCCCACGGCCGTGCCCGTCACCGGGCCGACGATGTAGGTCGCGGCGCCGGCACCGATGGTCACCAGCGACTCCGGGTCGGTGTACCCGAAGGCCGCCGCGACGGCTGCGCCGACAGCGAAGGAGCCGACGACCCCGAGCAGCAACGACAGCACGCCGACCAGGCCCGCCTTCTTGATCTCCTGGACGTCGACGCCGAAGGCCGTCGCGACGATCGCGAAGTCACGCAGCATCGACCCACCCATCAGACCCAGGCCGGAGAGGACGGCGATGTCGGCGAGCCCGTCCTCGCCGCCGGTCACGGCGCCTCCCCAGTAGGCCAGCACGAGGCCGAGGATGATCGCGATCGCTGATCCGTGGAGTCGGCCGCGAGTCAGCGTCGCGGACAACCAGCCGGCCACGAGGATGAGACCCCCGACGACGGCGAAGGCGATGAGCAGGTCACTGGACTTGAGGTCCTCGACGACGGCATCCACGTCAGTTCTCCAGCTTCTCGGCGTCGGTCATTGGGGGAAGGGGGTCCGCTGGCTCCCCGATGCGCGCGAGCACCGGCACCATGGCCGCGCCGAACAGCAGCGCGAGCACCCCGGCGAGCAGCGCCATCGGGCCGCCGGAGACCGCACCGAAGACGTTCTGCGTCGACGCCATCGCGATGACGATCGGGATGTAGATCGCGCTCCAGAAGGCGATGCCCTGCTCTGTCACCTTCGGCAACAGGTCGTGGCGGCGCATCCAGTCGGTCGCGAAGACGAGCATGATCATCGCGAAGCCCACACCGCCCACGTCCGCGTCGATGCCGAGCAGTTGACCGAGCGCGGTTCCGAGCACGCTGCCCACGACCACACACACAGCCAGTAAGGCCACTCCATAGATCACCATTGATCTGATTCCCTCCTGGTTCCGACGACGCTCAGCCGTCGGTGCCGACGAAGAGGTCGGCATATCGGGTCCGCAGTTCGGCCTTCTGCACCTTGCCCATGACATTGCGCGGCAATGCGTCGACCACGCGGACGGCGCGGGGTTGTTTGAACTTCGCCAGGCGACCGGAGAGGAACTCGCGAACCGCCCCTTCCTCGGGCTGCTCCCCCGATGCCGGCACCACGACGGCGACGAGGGTCTCGCCGAAGTCGGGGTGGGGCACACCGATGACCGCGGACTCGAGCACCTGGGGGTGCTCGTCGAGCAGGATCTCGATCTCCTTGGGGTAGACGTTGAGCCCACCACTGATCACGAGGTCCTTGGTGCGCCCGCTGATGCTCAGATAGCCCTGCTCGTCGAGGGACCCGAGGTCGCCGGTGATGAAGAATCCGTCCTCGCGGAACTCCGACGCCGTCTTCTCCGGCATCTGCCAGTAACCGCTGAAGACATTGGGGCCACGCACCTCGACGCTTCCGACCTCGCCGACCGGGAGCTCGGCGCCCGTCTCACCATCCGCCACCTTGATCTCGACACCGGGCAGGGGCGGGCCGACCGTGCCCGGCTTGCGTTGCCCCACATAGGGGTTGGATGCGTTCATCCCGGTCTCGGTCATCCCGTAGCGCTCGAGGATCGCGTGCCCGGTGCGCTCGGCGAAGGCCTCGTGGTCGCGCGCCAGGAGCGGCGCCGAGCCGGAGACGAAGAGCCGCATGTGGGCGCAGCGTTCGGCCGTGAGCTCCGGGTGCTCGAGCAGGCGCGTGTAGAAGGTCGGCACGCCCATGAGCACGCTTGCCCGGGGCAGCAGGTCGATGACCCGGTCCGCGTCGAAGCGCGGCAGGTACAGCAGGGTTGCTCCGGTCATCAACGTCATGTTCACCGCGACGAAGAGACCGTGGACGTGGAAGATCGGCAACGCGTGGATGAGGCGGTCCTCGCCGGTGAACCGCCACTCCTCGACCAGCGCCTGCGCGTTGGAGGTGAGGTTCGCGTGGGTGAGCACCGCCCCCTTCGACCGGCCGGTGGTGCCCGAGGTGTAGAGGATCGCCGCCGGGTCGGACGCGTCGACGGGCTCGGCGTCGGCGTCGCGGTCCGACCCCTCCAGCAGGGAGCCGTCGCCGGTGGTCCCGAGGGTCTCGACGACCAGCTGGTCGCCCTGCGCGCGGTGCGCGTGGTCGGTGGCGGCTGAGGGGTCGCAGACGAGGACGCGGGGCCGGGCATCGTCGATGAAGTAGTCGAGCTCGGCGCCGGTGTAGGCGGTGTTCAGGGGGAGGAAGACGGCGCCGCGCTGCAGGACCGCGAGATAGAGGGCGATCGCCTCCGGGGACTTCTCGACCTGCACCGCGACGCGGTCCCCGCGCACCACGCCGGCCTCGCGCAGTGTCGAGGCCACACGCTGCACGATCTCGCGGGTCTGCGCATAACTGATCCGCCGTCCGTCCGGCAGGTCGAAGAGGACGGCGTCGGGGCGCTCGGACACCTGGGTGTGGAAGGCGTCGAGCATGGTCGTGTGGGTCATCGCAGGGAGTCCTTCTCGTGGCGGGATGTGTCGACGCTCGCTCGAGCGTCGTAGCGGTAATTGACCATCGCGCCGAATGACTGGCGCCAGGCCTCGTCGGAGACGTTCGCCGGCCAGTTCAGCTGCTCCACGGTGGCGGCGTTGCCGAGGTGGAAGCGCGCGACCGGGTCGAGCGGCTGACCATCGGGACGCTTCTCCTCGGTGAGGTAGCGGCGCAGCGCGGCGACCATCGCCGGGCTGACGGCCTCCACCTCCACTCCCCCGTCAGGGGTGTGCGACCAGCGGTCCAGTGCGGTGCGAAGGGAGCGGAGCCCGGCCTCCTCGTCCGCGTGCCCGTCCAGCCAGCTGCGAAATCCCGGGATCGGGGAGAGCGTGACGACGTCGGTGATCTGCGGGAGCTCCTCTCGCACCCGGGCGATGACCTGCTTGATGAGCATGCTGCCGAAGGAGATCCCGGCGAGCCCCGCGAGCGAGTTGTTGATCGAGTACAGGACAGCGCAGTCGGCCTCCTCGGACGGCAGCGCCGGACCGGGCCCGAGCAGCGTGGCGATGCGATCGGGGACGCCACGACACAGGGCCACCTCGACGAAGATCAGCGGCACGTCGCCGGTCGCGGGGTGGAAGCAGGCGAAGACGCGGCGGTCCGAGGGCTCGATGCGACGGCGCAGCTCATCCGGCGTCGCCATGGGATGGACCCGCTCGTACTGGCGCAGGTGCTGACGCACCTCGGGCGACGACGACTCCCACGTCACCTCGGCGACGCTGAGGAAGCCTCGGTTGAACCAGGACGTGAGCAGGTGGAGCAGGTCGTGATCCAGCGGCTGCAGGTCAGGGTGCTCGGGCAGCATCCACCGGACGTCGGCCCGCAGCTCGGTGAGCGCGAGCGTGCCCCCGGGGGCGTGGTTGAGTCGGCGCAGGAGCTGCTGGCGGGCGGGCTCGACGACATCGAAGAGTCCGGTGAGCTCGGTGGCGCCCTGCGAGCCGGAGTCCACCACGGCCTCCCAGCGACGGTAGGCCTCGCGGACCGCGGAGACGTCGACGTCGTAGTCACGCACGAGGTGCGTGTAGACGGCTCGCCGGCCTGCGCTGTCGAGCTGGGCGCAGTCCTCGAGAACGCGAGCGGCGGTGACGGCCACGGGGTCCGGCCCGGTGCCGCCCATGAGCTCGGCGCAGCGGTCGATCACGCTCTCGAGGTCCGGCTGTCTCAGCGCAGCAGTGGCCATGGGTGTCTCCTTCGACGTCAGGGCATCCACGTGACGCTCTGATATATACAACAGCCACGGTAAGGTATGCAGGAGCAGAGCACCACCCCCTGCACCCAAGAGCGCGGCTGGAGGCCCCATGTCGGACACACCCCGAGTCCCCGAGGCCCACCGGGTCAGGGACTGCCTCGAGGACGCCATCGTCGAGGGCCACTACAGGCCGGGTGAGCGGCTCGACCCCGTGAACCTCGCGAGCGAGTTCGGGTGCTCGCGCACGCCCATCCGGGAGGCCCTGCAGGCCCTGGCACGCTCCGGCCTGGTGCAGATCCGCCCCAAGAAGGGCACCTTCGTCACCGAGCTGGGCATCGCCGATCTCACCGAACGCTTTGAGGTCATGGCCGAGCTCGAGGGCATGGCCGCCCGACTGTCGGCGCGCCGCATGGAACGCCACGGGTTGGCCGTGCTGGAGGAGGCTCTCGCCGAGTGCGAGACCTTCGCCGAGGCCGGGGACGCCGACAACTACTACTACGCGAATGCCCGGTTCCACGGTGCGGTCTACGACGCGTGCGGGAACGACTACCTGCGGTCGCAGACCCACGCGCTGAAGCGGGCGCTGCAGCCCTATCGACGCCTCCAGCTGCGGGTCCCGGATCGCATGCGTCGCTCACTCGGCGAGCATCGCGCCATCGCTGACGCCATCGCTCGCGGTGACGCCGAGGCGGCGGAGAACGCGGCCCGCGACCACGTCCTCGTCCAGGTGACGGAGTTCGGTCAGCTGGTGCGCACGTGGAAGAAGGTCACCTCCGGCTGACCCCGAGCACACACGAAAGGGGGCCTCTTCCCGGTGCGGGAAGAGGCCCCCTTCGTCAGGAGTGACCCGAGCTCACTCGGCGGCCACCACAGCGGCCTCCTCGAGGAGGTTCTTGGTCCGCGAGCTGTCCAGCTCGATACCCGGGCCCATCGTCGTGCTCAGCACGGCCTTGGAGATGTAGCGGCCCTTGGAGGCGGACGGCTTGAGGCGGTTGATCTCCTCGAGCGCGCTCTGGTAGTTCTCCACGAGCTGCTTCTCGTCGAAGCTCGCCTTGCCGATGATGAAGTGCAGGTTGGCGTGCTTGTCGTTGCGGAACTCGATCTTGCCGCCCTTGATGTCGGTGACGGCCTTGGCCGTGTCCATCGTGACGGTGCCGGTCTTCGGGTTCGGCATCAGGCCACGGGGGCCGAGGACCTTGCCGAGTCGACCGACCTTGCCCATGAGGTCCGGGGTGGCGACGACGGAGTCGAAGTCCATCCACCCGCCCTGGACCTTCTCGAGCATGTCGTCCGAGCCGACGTGGTCGGCGCCGGCCTGACGGGCCGCCTCGGCCTTGTCACCCGTCGCGAAGACGAGGACACGGGCGGTCTTGCCGGTGCCGTGGGGCAGGTTGACCGTGCCACGGACCATCTGGTCGGCCTTGCGGGGGTCGATGCCGAGACGGAAGACGACCTCGACGGTCTCGTCGTACGTGGTCTTGGCGTTCTTCTTGGCCAGACGCACGGCCTCGAGCGGGGCGTAGGCCACGCCGTCGGTGATGTTCGCCGCTGCGGCGCGGTAGCTCTTGCTGCGCTTCATGAGTGCTCCTTGGTGGTGGTGGAGGTGTGGTGCGGGCCAGCGCTGGCCCTCCCACGGGTGTCCGGGCTCAGAGCGCCGGGGTCTCGATGCCCATCTGGCGAGCCGTTCCCGCGATGATCCTCATCGCGGCGTCCATGTCGTGGGCGTTGAGGTCGGGCATCTTGGTCTCGGCGATCTCCTTGACCTGGTCCTTCGTGAGCGTCCCGACCTTGGTCTTGTGGGGCTCACCGGAGGCCTTCTTCACGCCTGCGGCCTTCTTGATCAGCTCGGCAGCCGGCGGGGTCTTCGTGATGAAGGTGAACGAGCGGTCCTCGAAGACCGTGATCTCGACCGGCACGACGTTGCCACGCATGTCCGCGGTGGCGTCGTTGTACGCCTTGACGAACTCCATGATGTTGACGCCGTGCTGACCCAGCGCCGGACCCACCGGCGGAGCCGGGGTGGCCGCACCGGCCTGGATCTGGAGCTTGATGTAGCCGGAGACCTTCTTGCTCTTGGGAGGCATGCGGTGTTCCTACTTCCTTGTTGTGGGCCCACGCCGTGGGCGATGACCCGGTTGCAGAATGTGCTGTCCCGGCAGGTCCGTGCGGACCGACCGGATCAGATCTTGGCGACCTGGTGGAAGCCGAGCTCGACCGGGGTCTCCCGGCCGAAGATGGAGACGAGGACCTTGAGCTTCTGGGCCTCGGGGAGGATCTCGGAGATCGACGCCGGCATGGTCTCGAAGGGGCCCTCCATGACCGTGACGGACTCGCCGACCTCGAAGTCGACGTCGACGGCAGACCCGGCCTGGCCGTCCTTGGCCGGCGCGCCGGACCCCGCTGCGGCGGCGGACTTTTCGAGGTCGGACGGCTTGATCATCGTGAAGACCTCGTCGAGGCCCAGCGGCACCGGGTCGTGGGCATTGCCGACGAATCCCGTGACTCCCGGCGTGTGCCGCACGGCGCCCCAGGACTCGTCGGTCAGCTCCATGCGCACGAGCGCGTAACCGGGCATGCGCGGCTGCTTGCGGACCTTCTTCTGACCGGACTTGATCTCGGTGACCTCGTCGATGGTCACGGCGACCTCGAAGATGTAGTCCTCCATGTCGAGGTTCGCGACACGGGTCTCGAGGTTGTGCTTCACGCGGTTCTCGTAACCCGCGTAGGTGTGGATGACGTACCACTCGCCGAACTTCGAGGCGAGATCGTCCTTGAAGGCCTGGACCGGGTCCGCGGTGTCCTCGGGGAGCAGGTCGCCGTCCTCGTCCTCGGTGGCGACGCTCTCGGTCGCCCCGTCGCCGGCGCCCTCGTCGACGCCACCCTCGTCCTCGGACGCCTCGGCAGCCTCCTCGGCAGCTTCCTCCAGCGCCTCGTCGGCGGCGCGGGCGTCGTCCGCCTCCTGCGCCGAGGGAAGATCAGCCGGCGGCTGAGCAGCACGCTCGGCCTGCTCGGCGGCGATCGCGCTCGAGCCCTCGTTCTCCTCGGGATCGGGGGTCTGAGCCTGGTCGGACATGACCTGTTTCCTCACTTCAACTTCGAACGAACGGCGCGCGGGGCGCCCGGTATGCGGTACGTACGTGGCGGTGTCAGCCGCCGAACACCCAGAGCACGGTCCTGGTGAACACCGCATCCAGCCCGGAGATGATGAGCATCATCACGGTGACGAAGACGATGAGCACCAAGGTGTAGTTGACCAGCTCGGACCGCGTCGGCCGAACGACCTTCCGGAGTTCGTCGAGGACCTGCGCGATGAACAGTCCGATCGAACCAAAGAAGCGCGAGACGGGATTGCCGCCCTTCGGGCCGCGCCGCGCGTTGGTCGGCTGCGCTCCGAGCTGGGTCACGTCGTCTCTTCTCATCCGGGTCGCCTGTGGGTATTGCGTGTCGTGCAACGCAGGGCAGGAGGGACTCGAACCCCCAACCGCCGGTTTTGGAGACCGGTGCTCTACCAATTGAGCCACTGCCCTTCGGGCCGCCAGGTGGGACGACGACCCGCGGCCGATTTCCACCGCTTCCCCGTGTGCGGGCACACCGGAAAGTCTGGTCAAAGTCAACCGAGGATCCACTGTACGACACCCGCCGCCCGGTCCGCGAACTCGGACGTCGGTACCGCGTGATGGGCTCAGGTGAAAGACTGGACCCGTGACTTCAGCGAACCACCCCCTTCCCCTGTCCGACCTCTCCGTCGAGGAGCTCCGGTCCCTCGCGGCGACCCAGCGCGAGGCCCACGCAGCCCAGGCGGCGAAGGGGGTCACGCTCGACGTGACCCGCGGGAAGCCGAGCACGGCGCAGCTCGACCTCGCCGACGAGATGCTCTCCCTTCCCCGCTCCACCACCGACCGCTCCGGGACCGATGTGCGCAACTACGGCGGCCTCACCGGCCTCGCCGAGCTGCGCGAGATCTTCGCCGAGCTGCTGTGGGTGGACCCGGAGCAGCTCGTCGCCGGCGGCAACTCCTCCCTGACGATGATGCGCGACGTCCTCGTCGACCTCCTCCTCTTCGGCGGCGTCGACTCCCCTCGCCCGTGGTCGCAGGAGGAGAAGGTCACCTTCATCTGCCCCGTCCCCGGGTACGACCGCCACTTCGCGCTCCTGGAGGACCTCGGCATCGAGATGGTCACCGTGCCGATGACCGAGGACGGCCCCGACGCCGAGGAGGTCGCGCGGCTGGCCGCTGCCGACCCCTCGATCAAGGGCCTGTGGATCGTCCCGACCTATGCCAACCCCACCGGCGCCGTGTGCAGCCAGGAGGTGGCCAGCCGGCTGGCCGGCATGGAGACCGCGGCCCCCGACTTCAAGATCTTCTGGGACAACGCCTACGCGGTGCACCACCTCACCGAGGAGGAGACCAAGAGCGCGGACATCATCTCCCTCTCCTCCGGCACCGGTCACCCGCACCGCGCCATCCTGTTCGCCTCGACCTCCAAGATCACCTGGGCCGGTGCCGGCGTGGCCTTCCTGGCCTCCTCGGTCGAGCAGGTGAAGTGGTACCTCGCGCACCTCGGCAAGGGCTCGATCGGCCCGGACAAGGTCAACCAGCTGCGCCACGTCGAGTTCTTCGGTGACGCGCAGGGCGTGCGAGCACACATGCGCAAGCACGCGCAGATCATCGCGCCGAAGTTCGCCGAGGTGGACCGGGTCCTCACCGAGCGTCTCGGCGGTCGCGGGGTCGCCACCTGGAATGCACCGACCGGCGGGTACTTCGTCAACCTCGACGTGGTGCCCGGGACGGCCTCCCGTGTCGTCGCGCTCGCCAAGGACGCCGGCCTCTCCCTCACCCCGGCGGGCGCCTCCTTCCCCTACGGTGAGGATCCCGAGGACACCAACATCCGACTCGCCCCGACGATGCCCCCGCTGCAGGAGCTGACCGAGGCGATGGAGACCGTCGCCACGTGCGTCCTGCTCGCGGCGGCAGAACAGCTCATCGACGCACCTGCCTGAGGAGCCAGTCATGGCCGAGCGTGAGGACCTGGACACCGACCTGACGAGCTACAGCCTCGATGACGAGGATCAGCTCCAGCCCGGCGACAGCCTGATCGGAAGCGGCCGGGAGGACGAGGACGCGCTCGACGCCGGGTACTCGCCGCCCGACTCCGCGCGCGGCTCGTACGCCCACGGCGTCACGGCTGCCGAGCAGGCCACCCACGAGTCGATCGACGAGCGCCGCAAGCAGGAGGACCCCGACCCGCCGTGGTCCCCGGAGGAGGACTCGGAGACCGTCGGCGGCGACGACCCCGACGCCATCGCGGCCGAAGACGACTGGATCGGTGACCAGGAGGTCGGGGACGCGCGCGCCGGCCGTCTGGTCAGCCCCGACGAGGGCAGCCACGAGGATGACGACGACCAGGCCTGGGGCCGGGACGTCGGGGTCGATGGCGGCGCCGCCTCCGCGGAGGAGGCAGCCGTGCACGTCATCCGCGACGGGGACGACACCTGACCTCGGCGACGGGTCGGGACCTACGGACCCTGCCGAAGGCCCACCTCCACCTGCACTTCACCGGCTCCATGCGGGTGGAGACCGTCCGCGACATGGCGCACGACCTCGGCCTGCGGCTGCCCGACTCCCTGCGCGACGGCTACCCGCCCCGGCTGTCCGCCGCGGACGAGCGCGGGTGGTTCCGCTTCCAACGGCTCTACGACTCCGCCCGGCACTGCGTGCGCGGCGAGGCGGACCTGCGTCGCATCGTGCGCGAGGCCGCCCTCGACGACGGAGCGGAGGGCTCCCGCTGGCTCGAGATCCAGGTCGACCCGACCTCCTATGCCCCCTTCGTCGGTGGCATCACCCCGGCGATGGAGATCGTCCTCGACGAGGCCCGGCAGGTGAGCTCCACCGCGGACGAGACGGGCTCGGCCCGGGTCGGGGTGCTCATGGCCGCGAGCCGCACCCGGCACCCGCTCGACGCACGCACGCTGGCCCGGCTCGCGGCCCGGCTGTCCGGCCGGGGCCCGGGTGAGGTCATCGGCTTCGGCCTGTCCAATGACGAGCGGCGAGGGACGACGAGCGACTTCGCCCGGGCCTTCGACATCGCCCGGCGCGCCGACCTCGCCCTCGTCCCGCACGGGGGTGAGCTGCTCGGGGCCGGCGCCGTCGCGGAGACGCTGGAGTCGCTCCGCCCGACCCGCCTGGGTCACGGGGTGCGCAGCGTGGAGGACCCCCGTGTCCTCGAGGCGGTCGTCCGGGCGGGGGTGGCCCTCGAGGTCTGCCCCGGCTCCAACGTCTCCCTGGGGGTCTATCGCCGGCCCGGGGACGTCCCCCTTCGCACACTCATCGAGGCCGGCGCCACGATCGCCCTGGGAGCCGACGACCCGCTGCTCTTCGACTCCCGGCTGCTCGCGCAGTACGAAACCGCCCGCGCGGTGCACGGGCTCGACGACGCGCAGCTCGCCGAGCTGGCCCGCTCGTCCTTCCGGGCGAGCGAAGCCCCCGAGCGGGTCACCCGACGCGCCCTGGAGGACATCGACGCCTGGCTGGCCGCTCCTGCCGCCACCGTGACCTGACCCGCGTCAGTCGGCGATCTCGGCGGCCAGCTTCTCCGCCGCCTTGCGGGTCTTCCATCCGTCCATGAGCGCCCTGGGCGAGCCGGCGCGCCCGGACAGGGTGACCAGAAGGACCGAGCCGCTGCCCCCGGGGGTCACGGTGGCGACCCCGTCGAGCTCCCAGTTGAGCGCGCTCTTCCTCGTGACGAAGTGGAACTCCCGTCCGTCCGGGCTCTCCCGGACCTCGTCGTACCCCTTGGCGACGATCGTGCGGCGCACTGCCTGGGCCAGCTCGTCGACGCCTCGCGTCGTGTCCGTGCTCGCCTGTCCACGTGCCATTCCGGCTCCTCCCCCGTATGCGTGACCGCTTCTGGGTGCGAGCGTAGAAGAGGACGGCCGTATCGGCAGCGCGAGCGGTCAGCGCCTGTGGATCACAGCTCGTGCCCGACGAAGACCGGCTCCTTGACGAGGGTGACGCCGAAGGCGTCGTGCACCCCGTCGCGCACCTCGCGGGCCAGGGCGGCGACGTCCGATGCCCGTGCGGCCCCGCGGTTGGTCACGGCGAGGGTGTGCTTCGTCGACAGCGCTGCCGGCCCGGGCATCGCGTAGCCCTTGGTGAAACCCGCCCGGTCGATGAGCCACGCCGCGCTCGTCTTGGCCCGCCCCGTCCCGGCCGGAAACCGCGGGGGAGTCGGCCCGTGGGGGCCGAGGCGCTCAGCGGCCCGGACCTCGAGGGCGTCCATCTGCTCGGTCGGCAAGATCGGGTTGGTGAAGAAGGAACCGCAGCTCCACGTGTCGTGGTCCGCGGCATCGAGGACCATCCCGCGCTTCGCGCGCTGCGCGAGGACGGCCTCGCGCGCATCGGCGAGGGGCACCCGCTCACCCTGCTCGACCCCGAGATGGGCAGCGAGATCGGCGTACGCGACGGGCGCAGAGAGGTCGGCGAGGAGGAGCTGGAAGGTCACCTCGAGGACGACGTACCTCCCGGTTGCCTTGAAGACGGAGTGTCGGTAGGTGAAGCCCGCGTCGGCATTGGTGAAGGTGCGCTGACGCTGCTCACGGCGGTCCCAGGTGACGACCCGGGCGATCGTCTGGGCGACCTCCTGACCGTAGGCGCCGACATTCTGCACCGGCGTGGCCCCGGTGCACCCGGGGATGCCGGAGAGCGCCTCGATCCCGGACCACCCCTCGGCCACCGCGCGGGCGACGAGGCCGTCCCAGTCCTCCCCGGCGGCGACGGTCACCTCGGCACCTCCGCAGTGGTCCGCGGACTCGACGCGCACGCCCTGCGTCGCGATCCGCACGACCGTGCCCGGGAATCCCTCGTCGGCGATGACGAGGTTGGACCCGCCGGAGAGCACGAGAAGGGGGGTCCCCGCGTCGTCTGCGGTGCGGACGGCCTCGACGACCTCGTCCGTGGTCTGCGCGGTGACGAGGCTCCCGGCCGGGCCCCCGACGCGCATGGTCGTCAGCGGCGCCAGCGGGGCACCGTGGTCGGTCGTCGCCATCAGTCCAGCTGGACGGTCGCCCGACAGCGGCCGAGGACCTTCTCGCCGGAGCTGGTGACGGTGAGCTCGATGCTCGCCTGCTTCGACTCCGGGTCGAGGGTGGTCACGCGGCCCGAGACGTCGATGCTCGCGCCACCGTCGTGCGGGACGACCACGGGACGGGTGAAGCGGGTGCCGTAGTCGATGATGCGCCCCGCGTCGCCGACCCAGTCGGTGACGACCTGCACTGCGGCGCCCATCGTCCACATGCCGTGGGCGATGACATCGGGCAGACCGACCGCCTGGGCGGTGCGCTCGTCCCAGTGGATGACGTTGCGGTCCCCCGAGGCCCCGGCATAGTGCACCAGGGTCGCCCGGGTCACCGGGACACGACGCTCGGGGAGGGACTCCCCTTCGCTGACCTCGTCGAAGCGGCGGATGCTGTGCTCGACCACGCTCACTCCCCTCCCCTGACGACGATCGTCGACAGGCTCGTGGCGACGGGCTCCTCGGCCGCGTCGATGATCTCGCTGCGCATGGTCACCATCTGGTGCCCGCCGGCGCCCCGGATCGCGTCGATGTGCAGCACGCCGCGCAGCTCGTCACCGGCGACGACCGGTCGGTGGTGGGTGAATCGCTGCTCGCCGTGGACGACCCGGGTGTAGTCGACGCCCGCCTCGGGGTCGGCGACGAACTGGGCATCGGTGCGCTGGCCGGGGATCACCGCGAAGGTGGGCGGAGCGACGAGGTCCGCGTAGCCGGCGGCCCGCGCCGCCTCGAGGTCGTGGTGCACCGGGTCGGTCGCACCGACCGCCTGGGCGAAGTCGCGGATGTGCTCACGCCCGACGACGAAGGGTTGGGTGGGCGGGTACGTCCGCCCCAGGAAGTCCTCGTTCACGGCCATGCCACCCAGTCTAGGGAACTCGTGGGGCACGACGCGCACGCCACGACCAGAAGCGGCCGCCGAGCAGGTGCTCGGCGGCCGCTTCTGGTCGTGCTACGGGTGCGCTGACCTCAGCGGGTCTCGCGGTGCTGCGTGTGGGTGCGGCAGCGCGGGCAGAACTTCGCCAGCTCCATGCGGTCGGGGTTGTTGCGGCGGTTCTTCTTGGTGATGTAGTTCCGCTCCTTGCACTCCGTGCACGCCATGGTGATCTTGGGGCGGACGTCGGCGCTCTTCGTGGCCACGGTAGGAACCTGCTCTCAGACACTTCATCGGTGGTACTCGCCTGGCGCCGGTCTGCGCTGGGCGGGAGGTGCGTGGTGTCGGCCCTCAGCGGGCACAACACGTCGACGCACAAGAATAATCCACGATGCGCCCCACCGGAAATCCGATGGTGACGGCGCCTCGTGGCGGTGCGTAGCGGGAGGGGGACTCGATCCCCCGACCTCACGATTATGAGTCGTGCGCTCTAACCAACTGAGCTACCCCGCCTTGGCGGTCGACCTGTGCACTGCACGGGCCGGACCCGAGCCCCCTGTCGGAATCGAACCGACGACCTTTTCCTTACCATGGAAACGCTCTGCCGACTGAGCTAAGGGGGCGGGTCCACCGCTGACCGAACCGGCCGCACGGTGGATGACCTCGGGAGAGATTACACGCCTCAGGCGGTGCTCATGAAATCGACCTCGCCGCCTCCTGACGCGACCCCGTCATGAGCCCGACCAGATGGGGCCGCAACGCCTCGGGAACGGCGCTCGGACGTCGCGTCACCGCGTCGACGAAGACGTGCGCGGAGGTGGCCAGGGCCACGAGCTCACCATCGCTCCTGCGGACGAGGGCGCACTCCCAGCCCACGCTCGACCGGCCGACGCGCAGCGCACGCAGGCCCACCTCGAAGGCGTCCGGGTAGGCGATCTCGGCGAAGTAGCGGCACCCGGTCTCGGGGATGAGATTGATCGTCCCCCCGTCCTTCGTGACGTCGAAGTCGTGCGCCTGGAGCCAGCTGTTGATCGTCGTGTCCATGACCGTGTAGTGCACGGCATTGTTGACGTGCCCGAACTGGTCGTTGTCGCTCCACCGGGTCGGCACGGTGACCCAGTGGGGGTAGGTGTCTCTCTCGAAGGCCTCGCTCACGTCACCCATCCTGCACCGGCGCGCCATCCGCTCGCCACAGACCCGAGGAACCACGACGGTGGCTGCCCAGCAGGTGGGTGTCGACGATGCCGACCGCCTCCATGAGGGCGAAGGCGGTCGTCGGGCCGACGAAAGAGAACCCGCGGCGCTTGAGCTCCGAGGCCATGGCCCGGGACTCGTCGGAGGTCGTGGGCACCTCGGACGCCGTGCGCGGCGTCGGCGTGCGCTCGGGACGGAAGGACCAGATGAGGTCCGCCAGTCCGACGTCGCCCCGAAGGGAGATCGTCGCGGCGGCATTGCGGATCGTCGCCTCGATCTTGGCGCGGTTGCGGATGATCCCGGCGTCCCCGAGGAGACGCGCGACGTCCGCGTCACCGAAGGCCGCGACACGGTCCGGGTCGAAGTCGGCGAAGGCGGAGCGGAAGTTGTCCCGCTTGCGCAGGATCGTCGCCCACGACAGCCCGGACTGGAAGGCCTCCAGGCTCAGCCGCTCGAAGAGCCCGCGCTCGTCGCGGACGGGCATCCCCCACTCGGTGTCGTAGTACTCGCGCAGCATCGGATCCGACCCCGCCCACGCGGGCCGCGCCAGTCCGTCGTCCCCGATCGTCACGTCCATGCCCGCATCGTGCCCCACCGGAGCCCCGGCGACCCGACCTCCCCCGTCGTCCCGGTCGCGTCGCCCCACCCGCGGTGGAGGAGAAAAGGCCGCGAGCCCCGGGCCGGAATCCGGCTCGGGGCTCGCAGTGCACCTCGGTGGCAGGTGAAGGATTCGAACCTTCGTAGGGATAACCCGACGGATTTACAGTCCGTTTCCATTGGCCGCTCGGACAACCTGCCTCGTGCGCATGGAAGGATAGCAAGTCGACCGCCCAACAGCGCAATCCGACTGGATCCGCGCTGAGAACCGCCACCCGAGGAGCCCCCAGCACATGGCCAACAGCAGCTTCGACATCGTCAGCAAGGTCGACCGCCAGGAGGTCGACAACGCGCTCAACCAGACCGCCAAGGAGGTCTCCCAGCGCTACGACTTCAAGGGGGTCGGGGCGTCCATCGAGTGGAGCGGCGAGACCATCGTCGTCAAGGCGAGCAGCGCCGACCGCGTGCTCGCCGTCGTCGACGTCTTCGAGTCCAAGCTCATCCGCCGCGGTGTCTCGTTGAAGAACATCGACTTCGGTGACAAGGAGCCGCAGGCCTCCGGCAAGGAGTACGTCCTCTCCGGGCCGACGAAGGAGGGCATCGACCAGGACAACGCGAAGAAGATCTCCAAGATCATCCGTGACGAGGGCCCCAAGGGCATCAAGCCACAGATCCAGGGCGACGAGCTGCGGGTCACCGGCAAGTCCCGGGACGAGCTCCAGGAGGTCATCTCCCTGCTCAAGGGCAAGGACCTCGAGGTCGCGCTGCAGTACGTCAACTACCGCTGACGACGGCACGACGCACCCGGCCGTGGCGACGGCTGTCGCCACGGCCGGGTGCGTCGTGCAGCGGTCAGAGCGCGCTGGGGACGGACTCCTCGGGATCGCCGACCGGGTGCTCCCGGTCGTGGCTCGCGAGGAGCACGCGCAGCAGCGGCACGCACAGCAGGCCGATGGCGGTGGCCGCCACGAGCACCCACAGGCCCGACGAGGGCGACCCGGTGGCCTCCTCGGTGAGCCCGAAGGCGTAGGGGCCGACGAAGGCCCCGGTCAGCCCGATCGTGTTGACGAAGGCCAGGCCCGCCGCGGCGGCCACGCCACCGAGTCGGGCCATGAGCACCGACCAGTAGAGCGGCTGCACACCGACGATGAAGAGCATCGTCACGCTGAGGATGATCATCTGCGCCACAGGATCGCTCACCATGATGAAGAGCAGCGCGGAGACGATCGCCGCCGCGGTGGTGAAGCCGATGAGGACGACCTCCTTGCCCGGGTTCTTCTTGAGGATGCGCGGGACGAAGACGACACCGATGACGGCACCGATCCCGACGACCCCGGAGATCAGGCCGATCATGAAGGAGTCGGTGACCGCCATCGCCTCGACGATCGAGGGGACGAAGAAGATCACGCCGTAGGTGGCGATCTGGTTCATGAAGTAGATGGCGGCGATGGTCAGCAGGAAGGGCTTGGACATCGCGTTGCGGATGATCGCGCCGGGGCCCGACTCCACCTGGGCGCCCTCGTCACCCACGGCCCGTCGCGTCAGCTCGGCGGCCTCCTCGGGCTCGAGCCACGAGGCGTCGCGCGGCGAGTTGGGCAGGGCGAAGAAGATGATGATGCCGAGCAGGACCGTCGGGATCCCCTCGAGGACGAAGAGCCACTGCCAGCCGTGGAGCCCGCCGATGCCCTCCATCTTCATGATCGCCCCACCGATGGGGTTGGCCACGATGAAGGCCACCGAGGAGGCGGTGAGGATGAGGCCGACGACCATGGCGCGGTCCCTCTGCGCGAACCACATGGTGATGAGGTACATGATCCCCGGGTAGAGCCCGGCCTCCGCGGCGCCGAGCAGGAGGCGCAGGACGTAGAAGACCGTCGGGCTGGAGATGAACATCATCGCCATGGTCAGCAGTCCCCAGGTCACCGCGATCCGGCTGATCCAGACCTTGGCGCCGATGCGGTGGAGGATGAGGTTGCTCGGCACCTCGAGGAAGGCATAGGTGACGAAGAACAGCCCCGCGCCCAGCCCGTAGGCGGCGGCGTCGATGCCGGCGTCGACCTCGAGCGAGGTCTTCGCCAGACCGACGTTGGTCCGGTCGACGAAGGCCATGAAGTACGCGGCCATGAGGAGCGGGACGAGGCGCGTCAACGCCTTCTTGGTCGCGGTGCGGTGGATCAGATCCGACGGCGGTGTCGAGACCGACATGTGGGGACTCCTTTGGGTGAAGGATGATTCGGGTTCATATTGAACCTGAATTCAGGTCCGTGTCAAGGGTCGCCGGCGGGTACTGCGCAGTAGGCCGGGACCGGGGCCCGTCGTTCCCGGGTCAGCCGAGCGCGGACACGAGGTCCTGCGCCCGGTCCAGCAGCGCGGCCTTGCGGATCTTGCCCGTGTCGGTCATCGGGAACTGGTCGAGCACCTCGATGAGCGGGACCTTGTAGCCGGCCATCTGGCCACGGGCCCACTCCCCCAGCTCGTCCGCGCCGACCGTCGCCCCGTCGCGAAGTGCCACGAAGGCCACCGGGCGCTGGCCGGTCGCCTCGTCGGCAGCGGGCACCACGGCCACGGAGGCCAGGTCGGGGTGACGCATGAGGAACATCTCGACCTCCGCGGGGAAGACACTCATCCCCTTGACCTTGATCATGTCCTTGGTCCGCGCCAGGTAGTGCAGGCAGCCGTCCTCGTCGAGGTAGCCGGTGTCTCCGGTGTGCAGCCACCCGTCACGCAGCTGCTGAGCGCTCGCCTCCGGGTTGCGCCAGTAGCCGGTCATGATCGACGGACTGCGCAGCAGGATCTCTCCGGGCCCGCCGACCTCGACGGGCTCCGCCGTCACCGGGTCGACGACGATGACGTCCGTGCCCGGCACGGGGAGGCCGCAGAAGACCGGCTGGGTGAGCAGGTCGTGGTCCTCGCGGTGGAAGCCGTGGGGGACGACGTCGACCGTGTGGCTCTCCGTCATGCCGTACGAACCCTCACGGATGACGGAGTGGGGGCCGACGACCTCGGCCCAGCGCCGACGGATCTCGGGGGTGAGCTTGCGGATGAAGGACATGGTCATCGGCGCGGTGAAGGACGAGAGGTCCCGCTCGGCGACCCCGGGCACCTCGAGCAGGTCGAGGTAGTTCTCCACGGTGGCCGCGGTGGTGGTGACCCGGTGGCGCTCCACGAGGTCGACGACCGCCGCAGGGTCCCAACGCTCCATGAGCACGGCCGTCCCACCCATGACGAGCGGGATGAGGATGCCCAGGTCCTCCCCCGCGATCCAGAAGACGGGGATGAAGCACAGCGAGACGATCCGCGTCCCCTCGAAGCCATTGGCCCCGGCGGCACTCACTGCCGTGTAGACCATGTGCCGCTGCGTGTGCTCGCAGCCCTTCGGCACCCCGGTCGTGCCCCCGGTGTAGTTGAGGGCCGCGAGCGCATCGAGGTCCGTGGCGGGCTCGGCCAGGGGCGCGGCCGCGAGGGCCTCGGACCATCGGTGCACGCTCACCCCGGGCACGGCGGGAAGGGGGTCCGCCGCGTCCGCGAGGACGACCACCGTCGGCACCCCCGCCTCCGCGGCTGCCTCGCAGAGGCGCTGTGCCAGAGGGGCGCTCGTGACGGCCACCGAGACCTCCGCGTCGGACAGCTCGTGGACGAGCTCGGCGTGCTGGAACATCGCGTTGACGGGCACGTGCACGCCACCCGCCCGCAGGGTCCCGAGCATCGCGACGACGAACTCGGGGACGTTCCCCAGGTGCACGGCCACGCGGTCACCGGGCAGGACCCCCTTCGCCCGCAACCACCCGGCCCAGCGGGCCTGACGCTCGGCGAGGTCCCCGTAGTCGATGACGACGTCGTCGTGGACCACGGCGGCCTGCTCCGGCTGCCGCTGCGCCCACGCGTCGACGTACTCGGGCACGGTGAGGTCACCCAGGGGGTGGACGACCTCGCGCGGGATGCCAGCGGGCCGGACGCGGTCCTGTCGGCGGCGGATCTCGGCCACGTGCTGCGTGTAGTCCATGCGTGCTCCCTCGTTACCAGGTGTCGACGTACCGGGACGGCACGCCCTCGGGGACCGCGGTCGACATCGCCGCGAGGATCCAGCGGCGGGTGTCCGCGGGGTCGATGACGTCATCCAGCTCGACGACCGCCGCGGCGTTGACGGCCCGTCCCCGCTCGTACATGTCGGCCAGGAGGCGCTGCTCCAGCTCGCGTCGCTCGGTCGGGTCGCTCACCGCGTCGAGCTCACGCCGGTAGCCGAGCCGGACGGCGCCCTCCAGCCCCATCCCGCCGACCTCGCCGGTCGGCCAGGCGAGGGTCGCCGCCGGTCGGTGGAACCCTCCGGCGGCCATGGCCTGCGCGCCCAGCCCGTAGGCCTTGCGCAGGACCACGGTGACCATGGGCACCCGCAGGTGCGAGCCGATGACGAAGAG
Organism: Janibacter sp. GS2; assembly: GCF_051200835.1. GTDB lineage: Bacteria > Actinomycetota > Actinomycetes > Actinomycetales > Dermatophilaceae > Janibacter. The sequence goes on along the minus strand of NZ_CP195161.1, from coordinate 1,169,142 downwards.
TCGCGCGAAGTGACGCACCGTCGCGGTCCGCTCGTGCTCCGGGCCGACCATGAAGCCCGGGGTGTCGCACAGGGACACGACCGGCAGACCGTGGGCGTCGCACAGCTGCAGGAATCGGGCGAGCTTGTCCGCGGCCGGGGTGTCGATCGCCCCTCCGAGGTGGTGCGGGTTGTTGGCCACGAGACCCATCGGACGCCCCTCGACACGCACCAGGGCGGTGACCACCCCCGGGGCGAAGCCCGCCCGCAGCTCGAGGACGGAGCCCTCGTCGGCGATCGTGTCGATCGCCCGGTGGACGTCGTAGGAGCGCACCCGGTTCTCGGGGACGACGTGGCGCAGCAGTCGCTGGTCCGCGCAGCTCCACTGCTCGTGCCGGCCCTGGAAGTACCCGAGGTACTGCCGGGCGACGGCAACCGCCTCGGCCTCGTCCTCGACGACGACGTCGACGACCCCGTTGCCGCCCTGCACGTCGATCGGCCCGACCTCTTCGGGCCGGAAGACCCCGAGGCCACCCCCTTCGATCATCGCCGGGCCACCCATGCCGATCGTCGAGTCGCGCGTCGCGATGATCACGTCACAGCACCCGAGGAGTGCCGCATTGCCGGCGAAGCAGCGACCCGCCGCGATGCCGATCGTCGGGACGAGCCCGCTCAGTCGGCCCATCGTCGCGAAGGTGGGCACATCCAGCCCGCTCGCAACCGTCGTGTCGGTGTCTCCCGGGCGCCCGCCGCCGCCCTCGGCGAAGAGGACGACGGGCAGCCGCTGCTCCTCGGCGATCTCGAGGAGGCGGTCGGTCTTCTTGTGGTTCAGGTAGCCCTGGGTCCCCGCGAGCACGGTGTAGTCGTAGGCGAGGACCGCGCACCGCGGGTCCTCGACGGAGGGTGCGGCGCTCACCCGACCGATCCCGGTGACGATCCCGTCCGCCGGGGTGGTGGCGATGAGGTCCTCCTCGCTGCGGCGCGCCCGCTGGGCCGCGACGGCGAATCCGCCGTACTCGACGAAACCGTCGTCGTCGCAGAGGTCGGCGATGTTCTCCCGAGCGGTGCGGTGCCCGCGGTCGTGCCGGCGAGCCACCGCTTCGGGCCGCGCCGCGTCCATCCGCCGGTCGCGACGCTCGCGCAGGCGGAGGAGGTCCTCGCGCTCGGAGTCGAGGTCGGGCCCGTCGTCGACCGCCCCGGCGTCGACCTGCTCGTCGTCCGGGGAGAGCTCGACGAGCCGATCACCCGGGGCGACGGCCCCTCCCGGCCGGGTGTGGACGGTGGCCACGGTCCCGCTCACCGGCGCCGGGACGAGGTGCTCCATCTTCATCGCCTCGACGACGACCAGGGGTGTGCCGGTCGCCACGTGCTGCCCGTCCTCGACGAGGACCGCGACGACCGTGCCGGGCATCTGCGCGGTGACGACCCCGTCGAGACCGCTCGGTCGGCCGGTGGCTGCGACGGCCTCGGCGATGCCGCTGCGGCCGAACCACTGCGTCGTCACCCTCCATGCGGCGACGTCCTCGTGGGCGAGGAGCTCCCGCAGCACGGGCAGAGTGGTCTCCACCCCGCCGATGAGGCTCTCCCCGGCAGCCTGCTGCGCCTTGCGCAGCGCCCCGGCGAAGCCACTGTGGCTGTGCGTGACGACCTTCGCGACGAGGGAGTCGAAGGCCCCGTCCACACGGGTCCCCTCGACGAGGTGGGTGTCCACCCGCACCCCCGGACCCGTGGGCAGGGACACCTCGGACACGACCCCCTGCGCGGGCACGGCCTCGCCGTTCGCGCCGGTCCGCTCGGCGGCGACCCGCAGCTCGATCGCCGAGCCGCTCGTCCTCGGGGGCGTGGCCAGGTCGAGCGCGGCGAGGGACTCGCCACCGGCCAGCCGGAGCTGGGTGATCACGAGGTCGACGCCCGTGACGAGCTCGGTCACCGGGTGCTCGACCTGCAGCCGCGGGTTGACCTCGATGAACCACCAGCGGGTCGGGTCGTCGGCGTCGACGAGGAACTCGACGGTCGCCAGCCCCCGGTAGCCGCGGTCGGTGAGCAGGCGGAGGGCGGCCTCCGCGAGGTCGGCCCGCACCTGCTCGGGCAGCTGCGGCGCCGGGGCGATCTCGACGACCTTCTGGAAGCGACGCTGGAAGGAGCAGTCCCGCTCGCCCAGGTGCGTGACTCCCCCTTCGCCATCGCCGACGACCTGGACCTCGATGTGGCGGGCCCGCTCGACGTACAGCTCCGCGAAGAGCTCGCCCGAGCCGAAGCTGCGCTCGGCCTCGGACCGGGCCCGCTGCCACGCCTCGGCGACCGACTCGCCGGCCGGCACGGCACGCATGCCGCGCCCGCCGCCACCGGCCGCTGCCTTGACCATCACCCCGGCCGGGCGGTGCTCCTCGGCGAAGGCCACGGCATCCTGCTCGGTGAGGCCCACGGCGGTCGCGGGCAGGACCGGGACGCCTGCCTCCTGCGCGGCGTGCCGGGCTCGGCCCTTGTCCCCGAAGAGCTCCAGGAGCGCCGGGTCGGGCCCGACGAAGGTCAGCCCGGCACCGGCGCAGGCCCTGGCCAGCTCCGGGTTCTCGCTGAGGAAGCCGTACCCCGGGTGGAGCAGCTCGCACCCGTGCTCCCGCGCTCCCGCGACGAGGGCCGCGGCATCGAGGTAGGCCGCTGCCCCCTCGCCGGGCAGGACGTGGACCGCTGAGGCGAGTCGGGCGGCCAGCGAGTCCACCTCCGCCCGGGTCACGGCGACGACGGCCGGGAGGCCGACCTCCCGCGCCGCCCGGACGATGCGGACGGCGATCTCACCACGGTTGGCGACGAAGACGGACACGAGCAGCTCCAGGGGGTGGTGCGGTCAGAGGATCTCGAAGAGGCCGGCTGCCCCCATGCCACCGCCGACACACATCGTCACCACGCCGTACCGGGCGCCCCGGCGACGACCCTCGATGAGGAGGTGACCGGCCATGCGGGCACCGCTCATGCCGTAGGGGTGGCCGACGGAGATGGCGCCACCGTTGACGTTGAACTTCGCCGGGTCGATGCCCAACCGGTCACGGCAGTACAGGGCCTGCACGGCGAAGGCCTCGTTGAGCTCCCACAGATCGATGTCGTCGACGCTCAGCCCGTGCTGCCCCAGCAGCTTCGGCACCGCGTAGACCGGACCGATGCCCATCTCGTCGGGCTCGACCCCGGCCACGGCCATCCCCCGGAAGGCACCCAGCGGGGTCAACCCCAGGCGGGAGGCCTCGGCGGCCTCCATGACGACTGCGGCGGAGGCCCCGTCGGAGAGCTGCGAGGCATTCCCCGCGGTGATCGAGAAGCCCTCGCTGCCGTCCTTGGCCAGGACGGGGTTGAGCTTGGTCAGGTCCTCGATGCTCGTGCCCGGACGGTTGCCCTCGTCCTTGGCGAGGGTCACCTCCTGGGAGCCGATCTCACCGGTGGCCTTGTCCTTGGTGAGCATCGTCGAGGGCAGCGGCACGATCTCGTCGTCGAAGGCGCCGGACTCCTGGCCGGCGGCCGTGCGACGCTGCGACTCCAGGGCGTACTCGTCCTGCTGCTCACGCGAGACCCCGTAACGGCTGGCGACGACCTCGGCGGTCTCGAGCATCGACATGTACGTCGCCGGCACGTGCTCCACGAGCCACGGGTCCTGGGCCCGGTAGGTGTTCATGTGCTCGTTCTGCACCAGCGAGATCGACTCGACACCACCACCGACGGCCACATCCATGCCGTCGAAGGCGACCTGCTTGGAGGCCGTGGCGATGGCCATCAGCCCGCTGGCGCACTGGCGGTCGACGGACATCCCCGCGACAGAGGTCGGCAGGCCGGCCCGCAGCGCCGCCTGACGGCCGATGTTCATCGCGGTCGAGCCCTGCTGCATCGCAGCGCCGATGACGACGTCCTCGATCCGCCCACCCTCGACGCCCGCGCGCTCGACGGCGTGGCGCACGGCGTGCCCGATGAGCTCCTGGGCCTGGGTGTCGTTGAAGGCACCACGGTAGGCACGACCGATGGGGGTGCGTGCGGTGGAGACGATGACTGCTTCGCGCATGATGGTCACTCCTGGTGTGAAGGGATGGGTGGTCAGTGTGCCGGGAGGTCGACGAGCCGCGCGAGGTCGGCTCGGTGTCGCTCGGGTGTGCCGAGGGCGAGCTGGTCGGACTTCGCTCGCTTGAGGCGGGTGTGCACCGGGTGCTCCCAGGTCATGCCGATCCCGCCGTGGAGCTGCAGTGCCTCCTCGGCGGCACGCACGGCGGCGTCGGAGCAGAAGGCCTGGGCGACCGCCTGGGCGATGTGGCGGTCGGGGTCGCCTTCGGCGAGGGTCCCGGCTGCGTGCCGGGCGGTGGCCTGCGCGTTGACGAGCAGCAGGTAGAGGTCGGCCAGGCGGTGCTTGATCGCCTGGAAGGACCCGATCGGGCGGGCGAACTGGACCCGGGTCTTCGCGTACTCGACGGTCGTCTCGAGGCACCACTGGGCCAGACCGAGCTGCTCGGAGGCGAGCAGCGCCTGCCCCGCGCCCAGGGCCGCGTCGACGGCTTGCTCGGCCCGGTCGCCGGAGGCGATCTCCCGGCCCCCGCCGAGGGGGGTCACCCTGGCCAGGGGCCGGCTCATGTCGAGGGAGGTGATCGCCTCGGTCTGCACCTCGTCCCGGCCGTGGACACGAAGGGAGACACGGCCCCCTTCGCCCGCGGTGGGGACGAGGAGGAGGTCGGCGCCCAGCGCTCCGGCGACCGGCTCAACCGTGCCGCTGGCCGGGGCCCACGCACCGCTGCGAGCCGTCCACGGCAGGACGAGCGCGGCGGTGACCTCGCCGGTCGCCAGCCGCGGCAGGTCCTGCTCGTCACCTGCGGTGACGAGCGCGGTCGTGGCGATGACGGCGCTGGTGAGGAAGGGCGTCGGGGCGACGGTCCGTCCCAGCTCCTCGAGGACGACGGCCGCCTCGCGCGGGCCCGCGCCGAGACCACCGAGGGACTCGGGCACGAGCAGGCCGGCGAGGCCGAGCTGCCCGGCCAGCGCCTGCCAGATCCCGCTGACATCGGTCTGCGGTTCGTCGAAGAGGCGGGCGACGAGACCGTCGTCGAGGCTGCGCTGGAGGGTGGCGCGGACGCTGGAGCGCAGGGACTCCTCGACGTCGGTGTAGAGGAGGTCGGTCATCGTGGCACGTCCTTGAAGGGGATCCCCTTGTCGGGGCGGTGGTCCGGGGGCAGACCGAGCACACGCTCGGCGACGACGTTGCGCATGATCTCGCTCGTGCCACCCTCGATGGAGTTGCCCTTGGCCCGCAGGTAGCGGAAGCCGGGCCCACGCCCGAGGAAGGAGCCGGAGAAGGTGCGCACCATCGTCCAGTCGTCGTAGGTCAGCCCCTCCTGCGGATCGAGCTCGAGGGCGAAGCCGCTGACCTCCTGCGCCTGGTGGGCGAAGGCGAGCTTCATCGCCGAGCTCTCCGGACCGGGCTGCCCGGCCTCAAGCTGCTGACGCAGCCGCTCCCCCGCCAGGCGGGTCACCTCGGTCTCGACCCACCACTGCATCAGCTCGACGTGGTGGCCGGGTGTGCGCAGCTGCGGCTCGCGGCGCCACCGCTCGGTGACGATGCCGATCTGTCCGGCCTCGCGGTCGCTGCCGGCACCGATCGCGACGCGCTCGTTGTTCAGGGTCGTCGTGGCGACCTTCCAGCCCTCGCCGACGGCGCCGACACGGTTGCGGTCGTCGATGCGGACCCCGGAGAGGAAGACCTCGTTGAACTCCGCCTCCCCGGTGATCTGGCGCAGGGGGCGCACCTCGATGCCCGGGTCGGACATGTCGACGATGAAGTAGGTCAGGCCCGCGTGCTTGGGCACGGAGGAGTCGGTCCGGGCCAGGAGGATGGCGAACTGGGCGTTGTGGGCGCCGGAGGTCCACACCTTCTGCCCGTCGACGACCCACTCGTCGCCGTCCCGAACGGCCCGGGTGGCCACGCCGGCCAGGTCCGAACCAGCTCCCGGCTCGCTGAAGAGCTGGCACCAGATCTCGGTGCAGGCGAAGAGTGGACGCAGGTGGCGCCGCTGCATCTCCTCGCTCCCGAAGGCGAGCATCGTCGGCGCGGCCATGCCCAGCCCGATGCTGTTGCGCCCGAAGTCGGGCTCGGGCGCGCCGGCCTCCGCGAGGAGGGCGTCCACCTCGAGCTGGCGGCCGCGGGAGAGCCCCAGGCCGCCGGACCCCTCGGGGAAGTGCACCCACGCGAGGCCGGCGTCGAACCGGGCACCGAGAAACGTGGCAGGAGCCGTCGTCGTCGGGTCGTGGCTCGCCAGGAGATCACGGACCCGTTGGGCGAGCTCAGGCATGGGCGGTCCTCCGGCGGATCTCGTGGCGGGCCAGGGCGTTCTTGTGCACCTCGTCGGGGCCGTCGGCGAAGCGCAGGGTGCGCACCTGGGCATACCACTCGGCGACCGGGTAGTCCTGGCTGAGGCCCCCGGCACCGTGCACCTGCACGGCCTTGTCGAGGATCCACTCCACGTTCTGCGGAGCCGCGATCTTGATCGCCTGGATCTCGGTGTGGGCGCCCTTGTTGCCCACGGTGTCCATGAGCCAGGCGGCCTTGAAGGTCAGCAGTCGCAGCTGCTCGATGCGCACGCGGGACTCGGCGATCCAGTCCCGGATCACGCCCTGGTCGGACAGCGGCTTGCCGAAGGCGACCCGGCTGGCCGCCCGGTCGATCATCAGCTCGAGCGAGCGCTCGGCGATGCCGATGAGGCGCATGCAGTGGTGGATGCGGCCGGGACCGAGTCGGGCCTGGGCGATGGCGAACCCGCCACCCTCCTCGCCGATGAGGTTGCTCGCCGGGACGCGCACGTCGACGAAGTCGATCTCGGCGTGGCCGCCGTGGTCACGGTCGTCGTACCCGAAGACCTTCATCCCGCGGCGCACCTCGACGCCGGGGGTGTCCCGGGGCACGAGGATCATCGACTGCTGCCGGTGGCGGTCGGCGTCCGGGTCGGTCTTGCCCATGACGATCAGGCACCGTGCGTTGGGGTTCATCGCGCCGGAGATGTACCACTTGCGGCCGTTGATGACGTACTCGTCGCCGTCGCGCACGATCGAGGTCTCCACATTGGTCGCGTCCGAGCTGGCCACGCGGGGCTCGGTCATCGCGAAGGCCGATCGGATCCGGCCCTCGAGCAGGGGCTGGAGCCACTCCTCCTTCTGCTCCGGGGTGCCGAACATCGTCAGCACCTCCATGTTGCCCGTGTCGGGGGCGGCGCAGTTCGTCGCGACGGGCGCGATGTGCAGGCTGCGCCCGAGCAGCTCGCACAGCGGTGCGTACTGCAGGTTGGTCAGGCCGGCGCCACCGTCGTCACCGGGGAGGAAGAGGTTCCACAGCCCCTGGCTGCGGGCCTCCTCCCTGAGACCGTCGATGATCTCCGGGGGTGGCGACCACCGGTCCGGGTGGGCGTCGATCTGCTCCTGGTAGGCGGCTTCGGACGGGTAGACGTGCTCGTCCATGAAGCGGGCGAGTCGCTCCCGCAGGTCGGTGGTCGTCGTGTCGGCGCTGAAGTCCATGGTGGCGCTCCCTTCGTGTCAGTGGGTGGTCGTGGTCGTCCGGGAGGGCCGGTCACCGCTGCTGGCGATGTCGGCGCGGTCCAGGGACCGCTTGATGATCTTCCCGGTGGCGCCCTTGGGGAGCTCCTCGACGAGCTGGTAGACCCGCGGGACCTTGTAGGCCGCCAGCCGCTCCTCGAGCCAGGCGCGCAGGTCGCTCGGGTCGATGTGGGCGCCCGGTTGGGGCGAGATCACCGCGGCGACCTCCTCACCGAGACGCTCGTCCGGGATCCCGATGACGGCGGCCTCGAGGATGTCCGGGTGGGCGAAGAGCAGCTCCTCGACCTCGCGGGGGTAGACGTTGTACCCGCCGCGGATGACGAGGTCCTTCTTGCGGTCGACGATCCACAGGTCGCCGTCCTCGTCCATCCGTCCGACGTCCCCGGTGAGGAACCACTCGTCGTGCCGGACCGAGGCGGTCGCCTCGGGACGGTTCCAGTACTCGCGCATGACCACCGGGCCGCTGATGGCGACCTCTCCCGCTTCCCCCGGGGGGACCGGGGCGCGGTCCTCGCCGAGGATCGCGAGCCGGCACCCCGTGAGGGCACGACCGACGCTCATCTCCTTGCGCGGGTGGATGGATCGGTTGAAGGTCGCCGCGCCGGTCGTCTCGCTCAACCCGTAGCCGTCGAGGACCGTCGCGCCGAACCGCTCGCGGAAGGCCGTGGCCACCTCGAGGGGAAGGGCGGCCCCGCCCGAGCACGCCAGACGCAGGTCGGTGAGGTCGTCGGCCGTGAGGTCGGTCTCGGCGTGGAGCATCGCATTCCACATCGTCGGGACCCCGGCCAGCCCGGTGAGGTGCTGCTCCGCCGCCATGCGCAGCAGGGCCGCCGGGTCGAAGGGACGCAGCAGCGACAGGGACCCACCGGCGGAGTAGATCGTGAACATCACCGCGGCCTGCCCGAAGACGTGGAAGAGCGGCAGGGCCGTGCCCAACCGGTCGTCCGCGGTGAGGTCGAGTGCCTCGGCCAGCGAGGACCCGCAGGCCAGGAGGTTGCCGTGGGTGAGGACGGCCCCCTTCGGCGCACCGGTGGTGCCCGAGGTGTACAGGAGCACGGCGGCGTCGTCGATGTCGACCTCCGCGGGCTCCCGGCCCTCCCCACTCCCCTCGGCGGCCACGACGCAGCCCGGCCGGAGGATCCACAGCGGGATCCCGGCGGCCTCGACGGTCGTCGCGACCGCAGCGCTGCCCTCGTGCCACCCGAGCGCCGACGTGCAGCCGGAGTCCTCGACGAAGTGGGTCAGCTCGCGCGGGGTGCACAGCGGGTTGACGGTGACCGCCGTGGCCCCGAGCGCGAGAAGTGCGTGGTAGGTCAGCACGAACTCGGCGCTCGTGGGCACGACCATGAGGACGCGATCGCCCGGGCCGACGCCCCGCTCTCGCAGCTGCGCCATGGCACCCTGCACCCCGGCCCGCAGCTCGGCGAAGGTCCACGAGCGCTCGCCCTCGCGCAGGGCCAACGCACCGGGCTGCCTCTGGGCCCCGTTCCAGACGAGGCGGACGGCGTTGTCCATCATCACTCTCCCGAGAGCTGTCGGCCGTAGCGCTGCATGCCGCGGATCCACCGGCCGTGGTCGTCGACCTTGCGCCGGAGGAACTCGCGCACGTCGGCGTGCGGCAGGACGAGGAAGGCCTCCTCGGCGATCGCTCCGAGGACGTCGTCCGCGACGGTCAGCGGGTCGAGGACGTCACCGGCACCGGTGACGGCCGCGGCAGCGACCCGGCCTCCGTCGCCGTCCTGCGACGTCATGCCCGTCCGGAGCATGTCGGTGTCCACGCCCATCGGGCACAGGCAGCTGACGCCGACGCCCTGGTCGCCGTAGGTCACCGCGAGCCACTCCGCGAAGCCGACGGCGCCGTGCTTGCTCACCGAGTAGGTCGCCGAGCCGATCTGGGTGAGCAACCCCGCTGCCGAGGCCGTGCTGACGAAGTAGCCCGAGCCCCGCTCGACCCATCCCGGCACGAGCAGGCGGGCCGCGCGCACGTGGGCGAGGACGTTGACGTCGAGGGCGACGCGCCACTGCTCGTCGCTCGCCGCGAGCCCGGAGCCGTCACCGACGCCGGCATTGGCGAAGAAGAGGTCCACCGGTCCGTGCGCCGACTCCGCTGCCTCGATCATCCGTGCGATGTCGGCCTCGAGGGAGGCATCCCCCGCGACGGCGACGACCGCGTCGGGTCCGGCGACGGCGGCGAGCTGCTCGGCGGTCGCGGTCAGACGCTCGGCGTCGAGATCGGAGACGACGACCGTGGCGCCCGCCTCGAGGAGGCGTTGCGCGAGGGCGGCACCGATGCCACCCGCTGCGCCGGTGACGATGGCGTGCTTGTCCGTGATGTCCATGATGAGCTCCCGTTCAGTCGCAGGGTCCGCCGGCGACGTAGAGGACCTGGCCCGTGGTGAAGCCCGCCCCCTCGCTGGCGAAGAAGGAGACGGCGTGGGCGATGTCCTCGGGCCGGCCGGTGCGGGCGACCGCAGCCTGCTCGCTCGCCATCCGCTTGAGGTCCTCGAAGCTCATCCCGATCCGGGCCGCGGTCTCGGCCGTCATCTCGGTCTCGATGAACCCCGGGGCGATGGCATTGGCCGTCACGCCGAACTTGCCGAGCTCGATGGCCAAGGTCTTGGTGAAGCCCTGCATGCCCGCCTTGGCGGCCGAGTAGTTGACCTGCCCACGGTTGCCCAGCGCGGAGGTCGAGGAGAGGTTGATGACCCTCCCGAACTTCTCCTGCGTCATGTGCGCCTGGCAGGCCTTGGTCATGAGGAAGGCTCCCCGCAGGTGCACCGCCATGACCGCGTCCCAGTCGGCGACGTCCATCTTGAAGAGCAGGTTGTCGCGGATGATCCCCGCGTTGTTCACCAGGACGGTCGGCGCGCCGAGCTCCTCGGCGACGCGGCGCACGGCCACCTCCACCTGCTCGGGATCCGAGACATCCGCTCCGACCGCGAGCGCCCGGCCACCACCTGCGGTGATCTCCTCGGCGATGCTCGCGCAGCTCGACTCGTCGAGGTCGAGCACGGCGACGGCCATCCCGTCGGCGGCGAGGCGGCGGGCGACACCCGCTCCGATCCCCCGCGCCGCACCCGTGACGACGGCGACGCGCTGCTGGTTCGTGGTCATGTGGGCTCCTGTGGGTCGAGGACTCCGGCTGGTACCCGACCATACTTGAACCCGGCTTCATGTTCAATTAGGTTGCCACCATCCGTTGTCGACCACAGGAGTTCGTCATGACCCAGACCACCCAGCACCGCCCGACGTCGGTCCAGGACCTCAAGGACCTCCTCGAGGTCGAGCTCGGCCCGACGCAGTGGCACCTCGTCGACCAGACGAAGATCGACGGCTTCGCCGACCTCACCGGTGACCACCAGTGGATCCACGTGGACCCCGAGCGCGCCGCGCAGAGCCCCTTCGGGTCGACCATCGCCCACGGGCTGTACAGCCTGTCGCGCACGCCGGCCTTCCTCGAGGAGCTCATGGCCTTCGACGGCTTCGCGCACAGCCTCAACTACGGATACGACCGCGTGCGTTTCATCCACCCGCTGCCGGTGAACTCCCGGATCCGGCTGCGCGCCAAGCTCACGAGCGTCGAGGAGACCGCCCCCGGCGCGGTCAAGGTGGTCACCGAGCTGACCGTCGAGGCCGAGGGCATCGACAAGCCGATCCTCGTCGCGGAGTCGATCGGCCGCTTCAGCAGCTGACGCCACCCGCAACGACCCGGGCCCCATGACCATCACGGTCATGGGGCCCGGGTCGTGTCGGCGGGCGCCGGCGGGTCAGCGCCTCAGGACTGCACGCGCCCGCGCACGCCCATGCTCCCGTTGAGGGGCACCTGCCAGGCGAGAGCGGAGTGCACGGACAGCTCCTCGTCGATGCGCGCGGCAAGGTCGTCGGGGATCGCCCGTGCGCGCCGGGTCCCCAGATCCACGTGGGCCTCGAGCATCTCGAGCGTGTTGGCGACCCGGCCGGTGCTGTGGTTGACGATGATCGACACCGCGTGGAAGACCTTGTCCCCTCGCTCGACCCACCGCAGGTGGGCCGAGATCTCCTCACCGATGCGCACCTCGTCGAAGAACCGCAGGTGCTGCTCCACGCTGAAGACCCCGCAGCCGCGGGTGGTCCGGTAGTCCTCGGTGACTCCGATCCTGCCCATCTCGACCTCCGACCCGCGGATGTGGAAGGCGTAGAAGTGCTGGACGTTGACGTGCCCGTTCTCGTCCTCCCACTCCGGGCCGGCGACGGTACGACAGGCCTCGCGCAGCTGGGTCACCTCGCCCAGTGAGGGCAGTTCGCTCATGGCAGCAGCACGACCTTCCCGGTGACCGTGCGGGCCTCGAGGGACTTCAGTGCGGTGGCCGCGTCCTCGAGGGGGTGCGTGGCACCGACGACGGGGCGCAGGGCGCCGCTGCGCAGGTGCGGGAGCATGGCGGCCCACTCCTTCGCCACGTGGCCCGGCCGCGACATCGCGAAGGCACCCCACCCGACCCCGACGACCGAGACATTGTTCAGCAGCAGCCGGTTGACCTTGACGGTGGGGATCTCGCCGGCGGTGAACCCGATGACGAGCAGCCGCCCGTGCGCGCGCAGGGTGCGCAGGGAGTCGGTGAACCGGTCACCGCCCACCGGGTCGACGACGATGTCGACGGAGGTGCCCACGGACTCACGGAAACCGTCGGCGAGGACGACCTCGTCAGCGCCCGCCCGGCGAGCGACCTCCCCCTTCGCCTCGGTCGAGACGACACCGATGACGCGGCCGGCACCGAAGGCCTTGGCCATCTGGATGGCGGCGGTCCCGATGCCGCCGGCCGCACCGTGCACCAGCACGGTCTCGCCCTCGGCCAGGCCACCGCGCTCGATCAGCGCGAAGTAGACGGTGGCGTAGTTGAAGGTGAAGGACGCCGCCTCCTCGAAGGCGACCTCGTCCGGCAGGGCGAAGGTGAGGTCGGGCTGCGCCTGGACCTTCTCCGCGAAGCCCCCGAGCAGCGACAGCGCCGCCACCCGGTCGCCCGGCGAGAAGCCGCTGCCCTCGGGAGCGCTCTCGACGATGCCGGCGACCTCGGCCCCGGGGACGAAGGGGAGGTCGGGCTTGACCTGGTAGAGACCCCGGGTCTGGAGCAGCTCGGGGAAGGCGACGCCGGCGGCCTTGACCGCGATGGTCACCAGCCCCTCGGCGGTGGGTTCGGGTACGTCGACGAGCTCGATCGCGTCGGGGCCGTCGAGGGAGGAGATGTGGATCGCGCGCATGGTGTCGTCCTTGTCGAAGGGGGTGTCAGACCTTGAGGAGCAGCTTGCCGGTGTTGACCCCGTCGAAGAGGCCGAGCAGCGCATCGGGGAACCCGGCGACGCCACCCTCGAGCACCGTCTCGGTGGCGACGAGGCGGTCGGCGGCGATGAGCTCGCAGATCCCGGCGACCCCCTCGGCGTACCGGTCCTCGTAGTCGAAGACGACGAAGCCCTGCATCGTCGCGCGGAAGACGAGCAACGACATGTACCGACGCGGCCCCTCCGGCAGGCTCGACTCGTTGTAGGAGGAGATCGCACCGCAGATGACGACGCGCGCGCCACGGGCGAGGTTGGCCAGGGCGGCGTCGAGCAGCTCGCCGCCGACGTTGTCGAAGTAGACGTCGATCCCGTCCGGGGCGGCCCGACGCACCTGGCGCACGAGGTCGCCCTCGCGTCGGTCGATGACCTCGTCGAGCCCGAGGTCGCGCAACCACGCGACCTTGTCCGGGCCGCCGGCGACGCCGATGACACGGCACCCCTTCGCCTTGGCGATCTGGGCGACGACGCTGCCGACCGCACCGGCCGCGGCGGAGACGAGCACGGTGTCCCCCGGCCGGACCCGGCCGACGTCCTGCAGGCCGAACCACGCGGTCATGCCCGGCATGCCGAGCGCACCGAGCCAGGTCGCCGGCGGGGCGACGTCGAGGTCGAGCCGGGTCACGCCCTTCCCGTCGCTCAGGGCGTGCTCCCGCACACCGAAGCTGCCGCTCACCGGGTCGCCGACCGCGAAGTCCTCGTGCTGCGAGGCCACGACCTCGCCGGTCGCGAAGGCCCGCATGACCTCGCCGATCCCGACGGGGGGGATGTAGGAGCGCACGTCGTTGAGCCAGCCGCGCATCGCCGGGTCGAGGGAGAGGAGGTCGACCCGCACGACGAGCTCCCCCGGGCCGGGCTCGGGCACCTCGGTCGTCGCGATCTCCCACGTGCTCGCATCCGGTCGACCCCGGGGTCGCTCGGCCAGACGGACTTCCTGCGACGACCAGCTCATGACAACTCCTGCAGATGGTGCGGTGATGGTCGTCGCCACCTTCCCACAACGTGAATCCGACCTCAACTCTCCCTTGAATCGAGATTCAAGTCTCGCTACGGTCGGTCCATCACCCCTCTTCCGGCACCACCCGACCGAAGGATCCCCGCATGGACCTCTCCTCCCTCTTCTCCCTCGACGGCCGCGTCGCCCTCGTCACCGGCGGCTCGCGCGGCATCGGCCGGATGATCGCCGAGGGCCTGCTCAGCCAGGGTGCCCGGGTCTACATCAGCGCCCGCAAGGCCGAGGCCTGCACGGCCACGGCCGCCGAGCTGTCCGACCAGTTCGGCGCGGGGCGTTGCGTCGCCCTCCCGGCCGATGTCTCGACGACCGCGGGGATCGCGCAGCTGCTCGCCGCCCTCGGGGAGCACGAGGACCACCTCGACGTCCTGGTGAACAACGCGGGCGCGGCCTGGGCGGCGCCCTTCGACGACTTCCCCGAGGACGGCTGGGACAAGGTCATGGACCTCAACGTCAAGGCCCCCTTCTTCCTCACCCAGGCGGCCAAGGGCCTGCTGCTCGCCGGCCACGAGCGCGGCGGCCACCTCGCGAAGGTCATCAACATCGCCTCGATCGACGGTCTCTCGCTCAATCCCCTCGAGACGTACTCGTACCACGCGAGCAAGGCGGGCATCACGCACCTGACCAAGCGGATGGCCGTGCGCCTGGCACCCGAGGGCATCGTCGTCAGTGCGATCGCCCCGGGCGCCTTCGCCTCGAACATGAACAAGGAGGCGCGCGACCACGGTGACAAGATCAGCGGCCAGATCCCCTCGGGGCGCATCGGCCGCCCGGAGGACATGGCCGCCGCGGCCGTCTACCTCGCCTCGAGCGCCGGCGACTACGTCGTGGGCAGCACCCTCACCGTGGACGGCGGCGTCACCATCGCCCGCTGACCACCGAAGGGGGCCGCTCCCACTGAACACGAGAAACCTCCGCTTCGCATGGGTTTCAAACTCATGCGAAGCGGGGGATTTCCGGGTGACCCGAGAAACTTGGGGCGCGCGAGGGACTCAGTCAGCGCGCAGGTCGGGCGTCGTCAGGCCGAGGGCATTGGTCCACAGCCGGGTGGCGGTCTCGACGAGCGCGTCGACCGCCGCCTCGTGCCCGTCCTGCTCCTCGATGACGAAGATGTCGTAGGCCAGGCGGGCGATCATGCCGGAGAGCGCCTTCGCGGCCATCTCCGGGTCGACGCTGCGGTCGGCGAGGCCACGCTCCTGCAGGTCGGCGATCGCCCGGGCATTGCGGGTGACGAAGGCGCTGCTGCGGGCCCGGCGCATCTCCCGGAAACGGGGGTCCACCGCCGACACCTGCTGGAGGAGCTGGTTGAGCCGGGCATTGCGCCGATAGGCCTCGAAGTAGGCGCGGTTGCTCGCCCCGATGATGGCGATCGGGTCGTCCGTCGTCTGGATGCGCCCCGTGCCCGGGTGCAGCATGGCGCTCTGCGCCTCGTGGAGGACGGCCGCGAAGACCTCGTCCTTGCTGTCGAACCACGTGTAGAAGCTGCCGATCGAGCACTTCGCCTCGGCGACGATGTCCACCAGTCGGGAGTCGACGTAGCCGTCCCGCTCGAAGACGGTCCGGGCGGCGCTGATCAGGGCAGTGCGGGTGCGCTGCCCCCGCGCGGTCTGGGGCTGCGACCCGAGCCGTGCCGGGTCGACGAGATCCGGGACCTCGCTCGTGGTCTCGCTCTCGCTGGACATGGCGGACAGCCTAGTCCGCCTCGTCGAGGACGACGTGCGCGCAGGTCACGAGCTCGTCGACGGCAGCGGCCGGGATGGCACCGACCGCGGTGAGGTTGCGGGGGTCGTCGAGCTGGCGGCGCCGCACCCCCTCGAGGATGATCGCGAGCTTCCACAGGCCCAGCCCGTGCCAGAAGGAGACGGCCGAGACGTCCCGGCCGCTGAGCGCGGCATAGTGCTCGACGAGCTCGGTCCGGGTGGCGAAGCCGGGCACCGTCGAGGCGTCGAAGCGCCTCGTCGGCGGGTCCCCGGCCTGCGGCCAGTACGCCAGGACGGTGCCGAGGTCGGCGAGCGGGTCACCGAGCGTGCACAGCTCCCAGTCGAGGATGGCGCGCACGTCGGCGCGCTGCGGGTCGATGATCACATTGCGCAGGTGGCTGTCGCCGTGCACGAGGCGCACCTCCCCCGGGCCGGGGTCGAGCCCGGTGAGGCGCTGCGTCAGGCGCTCCAGGTCGGGCAGGTCACGGGTGCGCGAGAGCCCCCACTGCTGCGACCAGCGCCGCAGCTGGCGCGCCCCGTAGGGCTTGTGACTGGCCAGATCGGCCAACCCCACCCGCTCGAGGTCGACCGCGTGGATGTGCACGAGGGTGTCGACGAGGGAGAGCCCGACGTGGTGGCGAGCCGCCGGGGAGAGCTCCTCGGCGTCGCGGCGCTCGTTGAGCACCGCCCCCTCGACGAAGGACACGGCGAGGACCGGCACCTCGGTGGCGGCCGGGTCCTCGCACAGTCCGTGCACCACCGGCACCGGCACATCGCTCCCCTGGAGCGCGGAGAGGATGCGGTGCTCCCGGGCCACGTCGTGCGCCGAGGCGAGCAGCTCACCCAGGGGCGGGCGGCGCAGGACCACCCGCTCCCCCTTCGCGTCCGTGGCGAGGTAGGTGAGGTTGGACTGGCCGAGGCCGACCCGCTCGAAGACCAGGGGCGGCTGGAGGCCGATCCCCAGCCCCTGGAGCCACCCGCTCATGGCCTGCGGGTCCAGTCCCTCGGTCACGTCGTTCCCGTCACTCATCGCGTCTCCCTCGTCCCGACCTCTGGCGTCGTCCGGTTGCCTACTTCTTCTTGCCCCACTCGGGACTGCGCCGCCGGTACTCGCGGCGGGCGATGGTCATCTTGTGCACCTCATCGGGACCGTCGGCGAGGCGAAGGGTGCGCATGTGGGCGTACCACATGGCCAGCGGGAAGTCGTCGCTCACGCCGCCGCCACCGTGCACCTGGATCGCGCGGTCGATGATCTTCAGGGCCATCTGCGGTGCGGCGACCTTGATGGCCGCGATCTCGGTGCGGGCCACCTTGTTGCCGACCGTGTCCATCATCTGTGCGGTCTTCAGCGTGAGCAGGCGCACCATCTCGATCTCGATGCGGGCCTCGGCGACCCAGTCCATGATGTTGGCGCGGTTGGCGACCGGCTCGCCGAAGGCGACCCGGGACTGCGCCCGGTCGATCATGAGGTCGAGGGCGCGCTCGGCGACCCCGATCGCCCGCATGCAGTGGTGGATGCGGCCGGGCCCGAGCCGGGCCTGGCTGATCATGAAGCCGTCGCCCTCGCCGGCCAGCAGCGCCTCCCGCGGCACGCGGACGTCCTCGAAGACGACCTCGGCGTGGCCCTCCCGGTCCTGGTAACCGAAGACCGGGAGTCCGCGCACGACCGTCACACCGGGGGTGTCGAGCGGGACGACCATCATCGACTGCTGCCGGTGGGTGGGCGCGTCCGGGTCGGTCTTGCCCATGACGATGAGCACCTTGCAGTTCTGGTGCAGGGCATTGGAGGTCCACCACTTGCGACCGTTGATGACGTACTCGTCACCGTCACGGACCATCGAGGTCTCGATGTTCGTCGCGTCGGAGCTGGCGACCTCGGGCTCGGTCATCGCGAAGGCCGAGGCCATCTCGCCGGCGAGCAGGGGCTGCAGCCACTCCTCCTTGTGCTCGTCCGTCCCGAAGAGGGTGAGGACCTCCATGTTGCCGGTGTCCGGGGCGTTGCAGTTGATCGCCTCGGGCGCGATCTCGATGCTGCGCCCGGTGATCTCGGCCAGGTGCGCGTACTCGAGGTTGGTCAGCCCCGGCCCCCACTCGGGGTGCGGGTGGAAGAGGTTCCACAGCCCGCGCGAGCGCGCCTCGCTCTTGAGGTCCTCGAGGATCTGCGGGTGGTGGTTGGGGTGACCCGATGCGCGCATCTGCTCGCGGTAGACGGACTCCGCCGGGTAGACGTGCTCGTCCATGAAGGCGAGCAGCCGGTCGCGGTAGTCCTGACCGCGTTCACTGAGTTCGAGCATGATGACCGTCCTTGGTTGCTGTGGTGGTGCTGATGTCAGGGGGTGGCGGACGCCGGGAGGGCGAGCCGCTCGCGCACGCGGGCGATGGTCTCGCCGGCGCTGCGGTGGAGGATGCCCTCGATGCCCAGGCGGGCGGCGCCCACGAGGTTGTGCTCGAGGTCGTCGACGAGGACGCAGTGCTCGGGCTCGACCCCGAGACCTTCGCAGGCGAGGGCGTAGATCCGGCGCGAGGGCTTGCGGATCCCGACCTGCCCGGAGATGACGGCGATGTCGAAGAGCTCGTCGAGGTCGATGCGCGCGTAGCTGTCCCGGCCCAACGAGTTGGAGACCAGTGCCACCGGGACCCCGGCCGTGCGCAGCTCGCGCACCAGGTCGACCATCGGTTCGTCGAGCTCCATGTGCGCGCCCAGCCGCGGCAGGAGCCCGCGCGGCTCGACCCGGCGGCCGCCCACCTCGCTCAGGGCGGCGGCGAAGGCGTCCTCGAAGCCCTCGTCGTCCAGGCGCCCGACCTCGTGCTCCCCGAGCGCGCTCCGCGCGCCCTCGTGGGTGGCGAGCACGCGCAGCGCCTCGTCGGCATCGACGCCGAGGTCCTCGCCGAGGGCCCCGAAGGCCTGCCGCAGCGGCACGGTGAGCACGCCACCGAAGTCGATGAGGACCGCCGAGGGTCGCGGGGCGCCACCGACATCCGTCACCTGCGGTGAGGAGGAGATCATGGGCGCGCACCTTCCGGGTCGTGGACAACCTGCTGCCCACAGGTATACTTGAACTCTGATTCATATTCAAGTCTGGTGAGGATCCATGGTCGACTCCGCTCTCCCCCGGGCCACCGCCCATCGGGGAGCCCTGGCGACCGCACTCGCCGCGCTGTTCGGCGTGACCGGGCTGGGCAGCGCAGCGGTGGCCGTGTCGCTGCCGGTCATCGCCCTCGACCTGGACGTCGCGCCGGGACGGGCCGCGCTCATCGTCAGCTGTTACTCGCTGGCCCTGGCCGTCGGCAGTGGCGTCTTCGGCCGCCTGGGCGACATCTACGGCATCCGGGCCCCCTTCGTCATCGGCCTGTGGGTCATGGTGACGGCCGCGTGCGTGGGCGCGCTCGTCGACAGTCTGCCCGCGCTCATCGCGGCGCGCATCCTGCAGGGACTGGGCGCGGCGGCGGTGCCCGCCCTGACCCTGGCTGCGGTCCAGGCGATCTTCGAGGGGGACGGGCGGGCCCGGGCCATGGCCACCTATGCCTCCGTGGGCGCCACCGTCAACGTGCTCGGTCCGGTGATCGGCGCGGCCCTCGTCGGCCCCCTCGGGTGGCGGCCGGTCGTCGCGATCCCCGTCGTCTCCCTCGCCCTGCTGCCCCTGGTCCGACGGGACCTGCCCACCACGCGCCAGCCCGGCGCGACCCTCGACGCGCCCGGAGCCGCCCTCGTCGCGGTCGCCGCCACCGGCGCGGTGCTCTCGCTGCAGGCCGCCACACTCGGGCCGGTCACGGCGGTCATCGGCGCGGTGGCGCTGTTCACCGCGGCGCCGGTCGCCGTCCTGCGCGCGCGCCGTCACCCCGAGGGGGTGCTGCCGCTGGCCATGATCAGCGACCGCGCCGCCCGCAAGAGCCTACTCACCGCCGTGAGCCTGTCCTCGTCGTGGTTCGGCATGCTCGTCGCCATCCCCACGGCGCTCGTCGCCGCCGGCTGGGCGAGCGTGCAGGTGGGTCTGCTGCTCGTGCCCTGTGCCGCGGTGGGCCTGTTCGCCCCGCGCCTGACCGCTCCCCTGCTGCTGCGCCTGGGGTCGGTGCGCGCCCAGGTCCTCGCCGGCACGGGCGTCGCCTCCGCCCTGGTGCTGGCGTCGGTCGGGATCGCCTTCGCCTCGCCCTACCCGCTCGTCCTCGCGACCCTCGTCCTCATGACCTCCTTCGGGCTGGGACAGCCGGCGATGACGATGCTCGTCGCCGAGTCGGTGCCGGTGCGCGGCCGAGGAGGAGCGCTGGGCCTGATGACCCTGATCTTCCTGCTGGGCGGTGCGCTCGGCGCGGCCACCGTCGGTGGCCTGGGTGAGGCGATCGGACTCGACCGGGCCGTCCTCGTCCTCGCGGCCCTTCCCGTCACCGCGGTCGTCGTCCTGGCCCGGCACACCCCACATCCCCGAAGTACCCACCCGCACCCCCAGGAGAAGCCATGAGCGAGACCTCCGCTCCCACCGACCACATCCGCTACGACGTCACCGAGGGCGTCGCGACGATCACCCTCAACCGACCCGAGCGCCGCAATGCCCTGTCGGTGCCGATGATCGAGCGCCTGGGCGAGCTCCTCGCCGAGGCGGAGGCGGCCCCGGACGTGCGCGTGCTCGTGCTCACCGGCGCCGGGGGCTCCTTCTGCGCCGGCGGCGACGTGCAGCAGTTCGACGAGGACGGGGGCGAAGGGGGTGGCGCCACGGAGGTCGACCCGGCGGCGGTCGCGGAGCAGATCCGCCACCAGGAGCTGACGGTCGGGCGCATCCACGCCTTCACCAAGCCGGTCATCGCCTCCCTTCCCGGTGCGGCAGCCGGAGCCGGCCTCGGGCTGGCCTTCGCCGCCGACCTGCGGATCGGGACGCCGCGCACGATCATGGCCACCGCCTTTGCCGCGGTCGCCCTCTCCGGTGACTTCGGCGTGGCCTGGCTGCTCGAGCGCCTCGTCGGGCCCGCCACGGCCCGCGAGCTGCTCCTGCTCAACCCGCGGCTCGACGGCACGGCCTGCCTCGACCTCGGCCTGCTCAACCGCGTCGTCCCCGAGGACGAGCTGACCGAGCGGACCACCGAGCTCGCCCGGCAGCTCGCGACCGGACCGGCCCTGGCGCTGGCGCACCTCAAGCGCAACCTGCTCGAGGTCCCGGGCCAGACCCTCTCCGAGGCCATGGCCGCCGAGGTCCCCCGGCACAAGGAGTGCGGCCTGACTGCAGACCACGTCGAAGCAGCCCGCGCCTTCGTGGAGAAGCGCCCGCCGGTCTTCGACCACTGACGCCTGTCGGTGCCCGGCCCTATCGTGGGTCCATGGCTCAGGTACACCTCTTCCCGTCCGTCCTCGGGGTCCGTCAGGGCATCACCGACCTCGCCGCCGCCCTCACCGCCGAGGGCCACTCGGTCACCACCGTCGACCTGCTCGACGGCGAGACCTTCGATGACTACGAGCCCGCCGCTGCCCGGGTGGAGGCCACCGGCTTCCCGGCACTGATGTCCCGGGCGCTCGAGGCGACGGCGGGGGTGGCTCCCTTCGTCGCGGTCGGCTTCTCCAATGGTGCCGGGATGGCCCAGTGGGTCGCGGCGAGCCGACCCGAGGAGGCCCTCGGGGTGCTCATGGTCGGTGGCGGGCTCCCGATGCGCTTGCTCGAGGTGCCGTGGCCGAAGGGGGTGCCCGGCCAGGTGCACGTGACCGCCGAGGACCCCTTCCACGCCGACGAGCGCCAGTTCGACGACGAGCTGCAGGACGACGTGGAGCACGCCGGCGGTGAGTTCACCTTCGTCGAGTACCAGGGCAAGGGCCACCTCTTCAACGACCCCACCCTGCCGGCCGAGTACCAGCCCGAGGAGGCGCGCATCCTCACCCGGCGGATCCTCGAGTTCGTCGACGAGGTGGGCGCCATCGGCTGACCGGTCGTCCACGACCGGTCAGCCGATGGCGATGGCACCCGCCGGGGCGGGCCGGCGTCGGCTACCGGCCGCGTCGGCCCATCAGCCAGCCCAGGAGGAGTGCCCCGAGACCGATCGCCACGGAGGACGCGTAGCCGCGCAGGATCGTCGGCATGACGGCCGCCCCGAGGTCGAGGGCGTCATCGGAGCCGGCGCTCGCCCGACGGGGTGGTGTCGGCGCGGCCGGGGCCGGGGCCGACGTGTCCGGCGCTGACGGGGTCGGCGCCTCGGGCGAGGACGGGGGCGGCGCGGCGGCCATGGCCGCCGGGGACCCGGCAGGTTCCGGCGTCGACGGCTCCGGCTCGTCGAACTTGCGGGCGAGACAGTCGACGAACTGCCCCAGGAGCTTGTCCGAGACGTCCTGCATGACGCCGCGACCGAACTGCGCCGGCTTCCCGGTGACGTTGAGGTCGGTCACCACCTTCACGCGGGTGTCGGAGCCGTCCTGCGTCATCGTCATCGTCACCGTGGCGCCGGCCGTCCCGTTGCCGCGCTTGTCCTTCCCCTTCGCGTCGATGACGGCGCGGTGGCCGGCGTCGTCACGCTCGGTGAAGGAACCGCTGCCCTTGTAGACCATGGCGATCGGTCCGAGCTTGACCTTGCAGGTGCCCTCGAAGGAGTCGCCCTCGACCGAGGTGACGGTGGCGCCGGGGAAGCACTCCGCGACCCCTTCGATGTCCATCATCGTCGACCACGTGGTGTCGACCGGGGCGTTGACGGTGAACGAGTGCTCCAGGTCCATGTCTCACACCCCCGCTGCCGCGAGCACGGCGCGGCGCGTGAGCACGCCGGCCAGGTGCTGCCGGTAGTCGGCCTGTCCGTTGAGGTCGCTCGGGGGCGCCGTGCCCTCCGCCGCCGCCGCGGCTGCGGCGCGCACGACCTCAGGGGAGGGCGGTTGACCGATGAGCGCCTGCTCCACCGACCGCGCCCTCAGTGGTGTCGCCCCCATGTTGGTCAGGGCGACCCGGGCATCGGCGATGCTCCCGGCGTCGACCCGGACCGTGGCGGCCACGGCGACGATCGACCACTGCTGGGCCGTGCGGATGAACTTCTCGTAGTGCCCGCCCCACCCGGTGTGCTTGGGGATGCGGATCTGGACCAGCAGCTCGTCCTCACCGACCGCGCTCTCGAAGAGGCCGACGAAGAAGTCCTGCGCCGTGACCGTGCGCGAGCCGCTCGGTCCGGCGATGACCATCTCCGCGTCGAGTGCCAGCGCGGCCGTCCCGACGTCACCGGCGGGGTCGGCGTGCACCAGGGCGCCTCCGACGGTGCCGCGGTGACGCACCTGGGGGTCGCCCACCTGCCCCAGGGTCTGCGACAGCAGCCCGGCGTGCTCCTTCACGAGGGGGTGGCGCATCACCTCGTCGTGGGTGGCGGTGGCGCCGATGACGACCGCGTCGCCCTCCTCGGCGACCCCGCGCAGGGCCTCGATGCGTCCCAGGTCGATGATCTGCTCCGGGGTGTTCATCCGCAGCCGCAGGATGGGCAGCAGGCTGTGCCCGCCCGCGAGGACCTTGGCGTCATCGCCACCTGCCGCGAGCGCGGCCAGGGCCTCCTCGACGGTCTGCGGTGCGACGTAGTCGAACTGTGACGGGATCATCAGACCTCTCCTTCCGAACCGGTGCTCTGTGCATGGATCGCCCGCCACACCCGTTCGGGGGTGCAGGGCATCGTGATGTCGTTGACGCCGAAGGGGCGCAGTGCGTCGACGACCGCGTTGACGACCGCCGGCGTGGAGGCGATGGTGCCGGCCTCGCCGACTCCCTTCACCCCCAACGGGTTGTCCGTCGACGGGGTGACCGTGCGATCCGTCGCGAAGGACGGCAGGTCCGAGGCCGAGGGCAGGGTGTAGTCGACGAAGGTGCCGGTGACGAGGTTGCCGTCGTCGTCGTAGACCGCTTCCTCGAAGAGCGCCTGCCCGATGCCCTGGGCCAACCCACCGTGCACCTGACCCTCGATGAGCATCGGATTGATCGGCGTCCCGATGTCGTCCACGCAGGCATACGTGCGGATGCCGACGAACCCGGTCTCGGTGTCCACCTCCACCGCGCACAGGTGCGTGCCGTGGGGGAAGGAGAAGTTGGCCGGGTCGTAGGTCGCCTCGGAGTTGAGCGTGGGCTCCATCCCGTCGGGGAGGTTGTGCGCGGCGAAGACGGCGAAGGCGATGTCGCCGAAGGCCACCGACGTCCCGGGTGCCCCGGCGACGGTGAATGCCCCCTCCGCGTACTCGAGGTCGTCCTCGTTGGCCTCCATGAGGTGTGCCGCGACCTGTCGAGCCTTCGCGATCACCTTGTCGACGGCGTTGACCACGGCGACTCCGCCGACCGTCAGGGACCGGGAGCCGTAGGTGTCCAGGCCCTTGGGAGAGCTCTGCGTGTCACCGTGGATGATCTCGACGTCCTCGAAGGGGACGCCGAGCCGGTCGGCGACGATCTGGCTGAACCCGGTGACGTGCCCCTGTCCGTGGGGGCTGATCCCGGTGACCACCTCGACCTTGCCGGTGGGCAGCACACGCACCGAGGCGCTCTCCCACCCGCCTGCGCCGAAGTCGAGCGAGCCCAGCACCCGTGAGGGGGCCAGCCCGCACATCTCCGTGAAGGTGGAGATCCCCAGACCGATCTGGACCGGGTCCTTCGACTCCCGGCGCCTGGCCTGCTCGGCCTTCAGCTCCTCCCACCCGGCGAGCTCCAGGGCCCGCTCGGTGGCGGCCTCGTAGTTGCCGGAGTCGTAGGTCAGTCCGGCGACGGTCGTGAAGGGGAACTGATCGTGCGTGATCCAGTTCTTGCGCCGCAGCTCCATCGGATCCATGTCCAGCTCCGCGGCCAGCTCGTCCATCATCCGCTCGATGCCGAAGGTCGCCTCGGGGCGGCCGGCACCGCGGTAGGCGTCCGTGGGCACCTTCGTGGTGAAGACACCCTCGCAGGTGAACCGGTAGGCGGGGATGCGGTAGATCCCCGGGAACATGAAGGCACCCAGCACGGGGACACCGGGGGTGAGCAACCGCAGGTAGGCGCCCATGTCGGCGAGGAGGTGCACGTCCAGACCGGTGATCTCCCCGGCGCGCGTGGCGGTGATCGTGAGGTCCTGGATCTGTCCGCGACCGTGGTGCGCCGCGGCCAGCGACTCCGAGCGGGTCTCGGTGTACTTCACCGGCCGGGCCAGCCTGCGGGCCACGAGGGTTGCGATGACCTCCTCCGGGGTGATCGTGATCTTGCCGCCGAATCCGCCCCCGACGTCGGGCGCGATGATGCGCACCTTGTGCTCGGGGATCCCCAGGGTCAGCCCGAGCATGGTGCGCAGGATGTGCGGGATCTGCGTGCTCGACCACATGGTCACCGCGTCCTCGGCGGGCTGGACCACGACCGAGCGCGGCTCCATGAAGCCCGGGCTGAGACGCTGCTGGACGAAGCGGCGCGTCAGCGTCACCTCCGCGTCGCGGGCGGCGTCGTCGACGGACCCACCGGAACCGGCCTCGGCGGAGTCGAGGGTCCAGGTGAAGCAGGAGTTCGTCCCCGCCGAGTCGTGGACGAGGTCGGCTCCCTCGGCGCGGGCCGCCTCGAGGTCGAGCACGGGTGCCAGTGGCTCGTAGTCGACCTCGATCTCCTCGAGCGCGTCCACGGCCTCGGCGCGGGTGCGGCCCACGACCACGGCGACGGCGTCACCGGCGAAGTTCACCTGGTCGACCGCGAGCGACGGGGCGCCCGGGTTGACCATGTCCGGTGTGACCGGCCAGGCGCAGGGCAGGTCGCCCTGGGTCTCGGCGAAGTCCCGGCCGGAGTAGGCGGCGACGACGCCGGGGGCCTGCAGCGCGGGACTGACGTCGATCGCGGTGATCTTCGCGTGGGCCATGGGGCTGCGCAGGATGGCCAGGTGGAGCATCCCGGGCAGCGTCATGTTGTCCACCCAGGTGGTCCGGCCGGTGACGAGGTGCCGGTCCTCCTTGCGTGGACGGGAGGCCCCGATCTCGCGGGTGGTCGTCGCGGGGGTGTCCTGTGTGGTCGTCATGCCTGCTCACCCCCGGCTGCCTGCTGCACGGCCTTGACGATGTTCTGGTACCCGGTGCACCGGCAGAGGTTGCCCTCCAGGCCGTCGCGGATCTCCTCCTCGGAGGGGCTCGGGTTGTCCTTGAGCAGGTCGAGGGAGGCCATGATCATCCCCGGGGTGCAGAAGCCGCACTGCAGGGAGTGGTTGTCGGTGAAGGCCTGCTGCATCGGGTGCAGCTCGCCGTCGGTGGCCAGACCCTCGATGGTGGCGACCTCGTGCCCGTCGGCCTGGACCGCCAGCACGGTGCACGACTTCACGCTCGTGCCGTCGAGGTGCACGGTGCACGCACCGCAGCTGCTCGTGTCGCACCCGACCACCGTGCCGGTCTTGCCGAGCTGCTCGCGCAGGTAGTGGACGAGCAGGGTGCGCGGCTCGACCTCGTCGGTGTAGTGGACACCGTCCACATGGACACTGATCCGGGTCATCGTTGACTCCTTCGTGTTGGGCTGGGTGCTCAGGTCGTGATCGGGTCGTCGACGAGTGACGACGGGTGCCGTGGCAGCTCGGCCGGCTCCTCCCGCGCCGTGTGGTGGATCGGGCCGACGGTGCCGGAGAGCCGCTCGCCGCGGCCGCCCCAGCGGGTGGCGATGATCTCGGCGGCGATGCTCACCGCGGTCTCCTCCGGGGTGCGCGCTCCGAGGTCGAGACCGATGGGGCTGAAGAGCCTCGCCAGCTCCTCCTCCTGCAGTCCGATCTCCCGCAGCCGGGCCAAGCGGTCCTCGTGGGTGCGTCGCGAGCCCATGGCACCGACGTAGGCGACCTCGGGGATGCGCAGGGCGATCTCCAGCAGCGGCACGTCGAACTTCGGGTCGTGCGTCAGGAGGCAGATGACGGTCCGGGCGTCGATCCGTCCCTCGTCCAGCTGGTGGGTCAGGTAGCGGTGCGGCCAGTCGACGACCACCTCGTCCGCGTCCGGGAAACGGGAGGTCGTGGCGAAGACGGGCCGGGCATCGCAGACCGTGACCGTGTAGCCGAGGAAGGCGCCCATCCGGGCGCAGGCGGCAGCGAAGTCGATCGCCCCGAAGACGAGCATCCGTGGGGCCGGGGCGTGCACGGACGCGAAGACCCGCATGCCCTCCCCCCTTCGCTCCCCGTCGGGACCGTAGGTCAGGGTCTCGCTGTGCCCGCCCGCCAGCAGCCCGCGGACGTCGTCGACGACGGCCCCGTCCGCACGAGGGCTACCGATGGAGCCCGAGTGCGCATCGGGACGCACGATCATGCGTCGGCCGACATGCTCCGGGTCCTGGTGCTCGACGACGGTGGCGACGGCCACCGGCCGACCCTGCGCGATGTCCTCGGCCACCTGGGCCAGCTCCGGGAAGGTCGCCGGTGAGACCTTCTCCACGTAGACGTCGAGGATCCCGCCGCAGGTGAGCCCGACGCTCGTCGCGTCGTCGTCACTGATCCCGTAGCGGTGCAGCTCGGGTGCGCCCGAGTCGAGGACCTCCTCGCCGACGGCGTAGACCGCGCCCTCGACGCACCCGCCGGACACGGACCCGACCGCGATCCCCCCGGGCCCGACGAGCATCGACGCCCCCGGCTGCCGCGGTGAGGAGCGCCAGGTCGCGACGACGGTGCCCAGGGCGACCTCCTCCCCGGCCTGCCACCAGTCCAGGAGCTCCTCCAGCACATCACGCACCGTGGACCACCTCCGCCAGCTCGTCGAAGGTCTGCAGCGAGTGTCCGGCCAGGAAGTGGTCACAGTGCGGCAGGACGGCGCGGACGCCGGCCTGGACCGGCTCGTAGCCGACCTTGCCGACATGGGGGTTGACCCAGACGACCCGGTGCGCGAGCGCACGCAGGCGACGCATCTGCCCGGAGAGCAGGTCCACTCCGGAGCGCTCCCACCCGTCACTGATGATGACGACCACGGCGCCGCGGGCCATCCCCCGCTGACCCCACCGGTCGGTGAAGGCCTTGAGCGACTCCCCGAGGCGCGTGCCCCCCGACCAGTCCGGCACCGTCTCGCCCGCAGCGCCGAGCGCCCGCTCGGCATCACGCAGGTGGAGGGCCCGAGTGACGTGGGTCAGCCGCGTGCCCATCGTGAAGACGTGGACCGGTGCGCCACCCAGCACCCAGTGGTGCGCCAGCCGCAGCAGCGACTCCGCGTACCCGCTCATGGAACCGGAGACGTCGATGAGCACGACGACCCGGCGGGGACGTCGCTCGCGGTGCTGCCACTCCAGGTGCACCGGCTCGCCCATCTGCCGCAGCTGCGAGCGCAGGGTGCGTCGCGCGTCGACCGACCCCCGTCGCGAGGGCGTGCGACGCGGCGAGCGGCGGGAGGGAGCCGGACGGCGAAGGGTGGCGAAGAGGCCTGCGAGATAGGCGCGTTCGATCGGGGAGAGCGCAGCGACGTCGCGGTGCCGCAGCACCTCGACGTCGCTGGCCACGAGCGGGGCCACGGTGGCCTCCTGCTCGTCTCCCTCCCCGTCGGACCCCCCGGTGAGCAGGTCCGTGGTGACCTTCTGCTCGGCAGTGGTCCTTGCCCGCTGCTCGTCGGCCCAGTCACCGGCGAACCACGAGGCGAAGACGATCCCGTAGCGGTGCACGTCCTCGGGGGACGAGCAGAGCGTCGCCTCCCCGGCGACGTAGGTGGCCTGCCGGTCGTCGAGCCCGACGAGCGAGACGGCCTCGACGAAGGCGAGCTCCCGGTCAGCGGTCACCGGCACCCCTGAGGCACGCACGGCTCGGGCCAGACCGAGCAGCAGTGCATCCGGGGAGGCCACGTCACTTCGCCAACAACACGTCGAGGCTGGCCCGGACCCGCTCGGAGTCCTCGCGGTACTTCACGGCCGCGCCGAGGGTGGCCGCCGCCGTCTCGAGGTCGAGGTCGACCGCACCGAGGTGGTGCAGCGCCTGCGCCCAGTCGATGGTCTCGGCCACCCCGGGCGGCTTGAGCAGGCCCTCGTCCCGGCGCAGCTGCTGGACCACGCTGACCACCTGCTCGGCCAGCGCCGTCCCGACCTCCGGGGCGCGCCGGGTGAGGATCGCCAGCTCCCGCTCCAGCCCCGGGTGGTCGATCCAGTGGTAGAGGCAGCGCCGCTTCAGGGCGTCGTGGAGCTCACGGGTGCGGTTGGACGTGAGGACGACGACCGGTGGCGGAGAGCCACTCACGGTGCCGAGCTCGGGGATGCTCACCTCGAAGGTGGAGAGCACCTCGAGGAGGAAGGCCTCGAACTCGTCGTCCGCGCGGTCGATCTCATCGATGAGGAGCACGGCCGGGCTCTCGCGCAGGGCGCGCAGCACCGGCCGGGCGAGGAGGAAGCGCTCGTCGAAGAGCGAGCGCTCGACGTCGGCGAGATCGGCGGGGTCCGACCCGGAGTCGCGGGTCGACTCGAGCGCCCGCAGATGGAGGATCTGGCGGGGGAAGTCCCAGTCGTAGAGGGCCTGGGAGGCATCGATCCCCTCGTAGCACTGCAGTCGGATGAGCGGGACGTCCAGTCCCTCGGCCAGGGCCTGGGCGTAGCTCGTCTTGCCCGTCCCAGGCTCGCCCTCGATGAGCATGGGGCGTGCCATCCGCAACGCGAGGAAGCCGACGGTGGCCAGCGCCGGATCACACAGGTACCCGGTTGAGGCGAGACGGTCGGTCAGGTCCTGCACCGACGCCACTGACGGGTCCATACTCGGATCATCGTTTATGAAGTCCACCCCGGCAAGGGGTCGACTACTTCTCGAAGTACGCACGCGGGTTCGTCACGAGCATCGTCTCGATGTCCTGCTCGCTCGCCCCACCCTCGAGCAGTGCCGGGATGACGTCCTCGCTGATGTGCCGGAAGTTCCACCGCGGCACGGTCTGGCGCTTGGCCTCCGGGTCGAACCAGTCGATGAAGCAGGCCGCGTCGTGGGCGAGCACCATCCGCTCCCCGTAGCCGCGCCGCAGCAGCTCGAGCACCGTGGCGACCCGGTCCTCGAAGGGCAGCAGCACGTCCAGACCGAATCGGTCCATGCCGAGATAGGAGCCGGCGTCGGCCACCTGCGTCAGGTAGTCGACGTCCGTCGTGTCCCCGCAGTGCCCGATGACGACCTTCCCGAGGTCGGCGCCCTCCTCGGCGAGCACCCGCTGCGCCACCAGCCCCGAGCCGGTGTGGGGATTGGTGTGCACCGTGATCGGCGCACCACTGCTCGCGCTCGCCTGGCCGACGGCCCGCATGACCCTCTCCACGCCCGGGGTGAGCCCCTGCTCCTCGATGGCGCACTTGAGGAAGGCGGCCCGCACACCGGTGTCGGCGATGCCCTCGGTCAGGTCCTTGAGGAAGAGCTCGGTGAGCGGCTCGGGGACGTCGAAGAGCAGCCCCGGACCCGAGTAGTGGAACTGGAAGGGGATCTCGTTGTACGTGTAGAGGCCGGTCGCGACGACGATGTTCAGGTCGATCTGCTCGGCGACCCGCTGCACCCGGGGAAGGTAACGGCCCAGCCCGAGCACGGTCGGGTCGAGGATCGTGTCGATGCCCAGACCCGGCAGTGCCCCGAGCTCGTCGACGGCCTCGGCGACCTTGGCGTCCTCGTCCCAGTCGCCCTGGTAGTTCTGCCGGTACTCCTCCCCCAGCACGAAGACGTGCTCGTGGGCCAGCACCCGGCCCAGGTCCGCGGAGTCGATGTTTCCGGTCACGGTCGGTACGGCCACCATGCGATCTCTCCTTCGAGTCAGGACCGAAGCCTATGGCGACCTAAATATGAGTTCAAGTACGAGTGTGGTGGAGGGTCCGCGCCTCGAGGTCGAGCAGGGCGTGCTTGGCTGCGGCACCGCCGCGGTAGCCCCCTTCGCTCCCGTCGCTGCGCACCACGCGGTGACAGGGCAGGAGCAGGGGTACGGGGTTGTGCGCACACGCGCTGCCGACGGCGCGCACGGCCCGGGGCCGACCCGTGAGCTCCGCGACCCGGGCATAGGTCGCGACCTGCCCGTAGGCGATCTGCGAGAGCGAGGCCACGACCTCCTTGCGGTACCCGTCGAGCAGCCGCAGGTCGAGCGGCACGTCGAGGCTGCGGACCCGGCCCTCGAGGTAGTCGGTGAGTCCGCGTGCGGCAGCGTCGAGTCGGGCCGGGGCGTGCAGCACCCGCGGGCTGACCCGGGCCGCGAGGTCGGCGAGCACGGCGTCGTGCCCCTCGGTGTCGAAGGCCACCCGCAGCACGCCCTCCGGCGTCGCGGCCAGCAGCAGCGTCCCCAGCGAAGAGTCGAGCGTGCGGTAGGCGATGTCGAGCAGGTCTGCCCCCAGCGCACGGTCGACGAGACCGGCGTGCAGACGCTCGAGGTCGGTGTCGTCGTTCATCGGATCTCCTTCTGGCGCAGTGCCTTCAGTCCGTCACTGGCGGCTCGCCGGACCGCCGCCTCGGTCCCACCGACGAGATCGGCGATCCGCGCGTGGGACAGCCCACCGAGGTATCGGTAGGTGATGACCTGTCGCTGTCGCGTGGGTAGGGAGGCGACGTGGCGCCACACCCCTTCGTCCTCGCCGGCCGCGTCCTGCGTCGC
This sequence comes from Janibacter sp. GS2, assembly GCF_051200835.1. Classification (GTDB taxonomy): domain Bacteria; phylum Actinomycetota; class Actinomycetes; order Actinomycetales; family Dermatophilaceae; genus Janibacter. The sequence goes on along the minus strand of NZ_CP195161.1, from coordinate 1,138,116 downwards.
GATCTCGGGGAGCTCCGCCACGGGATCCGTGCGCCGACGGGCGCGCGCCCGGTGCACGTCGATGCACTTGCGGCGCGCGACGGTGGCCAGCCAGGCCGCGACGTCGAGGTCGTCGGGCAGGTCCGGCCACGCGGACAGGGCCGCGAGGAAGGTCTCGCTCCACGCATCGTCGACATCGGCCGCGTCCACCCGTGAGCGGCAGATCGCGAGGATCCGCGATCCGTGCTCACGGACCACGTGCTCGAAGGGCGGCAGGCCGCTCGGGGCGCGCGCCGGGGACGGACTCACCACACCGCCTCAGAAGAGCGCACCGCGCTCCACCGCCGCCGGCTCCTCGAGGGCGAGCAGCGCCCGCTTGCGCTCCAGGCCGCCCGCGTAGCCGGTGAGGGAGCCGTCGCTGCCGACGACGCGGTGGCAGGGCACGATGATCGAGATCGGGTTGGCACCGACCGCCCGGCCGACCGCCTGGGCCCCGCCCCCGAGCTGCGTCGCCAGCTCGCCGTAGGTCACGGTCTCGCCGTAGGGGATGCGCGTCAGCCGGTCCCACACCCGCAGGTGGTGCCCGCCACCGCGCAGCCCCAGCGGCAGGTCGAAGTCCCGCCGCTCCCCCGCGAGATAGTCCGCCAGCTGCTCGGCCAGGGCGATGAGCACCGGGTCGTCGCCCTCCCCGATCCGCTCCCCGAAGTCGGCCGGGTCGGGCCGGGTCCAGTGGCCGGGGAAGTACACACCGGTGAGCGTGCTGCCGTCCGCGTCCGGCGCCTCGTGGAGGACCGCGGTGAGCTCACCGATGGCCGTCCGCACGAGCGCGTGCCGGGTCGTCATGCTGTCGATCATGTCTCATGAACGCACCCGGGCGCAGATCCGTGAGGTCGGTACCCTCGCGGCCATGAGCATTCGCGCGTGGCAGGTCCAGCAGCTCGGCGTCCCGGCCGAGGTCCTCACCCCGGTCGACCTCCCTTCTCCCGTCCCCGGCCCCGGTCAGGTGCACGTCGCCGTCCGCGCGAGCGCCGTGAACTTCGCCGACACCCTGATGTGCCGGGGTGAGTACCAGGTGCGGCCGAAGCCTCCCTTCGTCCCCGGGCTGGAGGTCTGCGGTGACGTCCTCGCGGTCGGTGAGGGGGTCACGCACGTCACCGTCGGTGACAGGGTCCTCGGGGGCACGGCGGTCCCGGCCGGCGGCTTCGCCACCGAGTGCCTCATGGACGCGGCGAGCACCTTCCCCGCTCCCGACGGCCTCGACGACTCCGCGAGCGCCGCGCTGATGATCAGCTACCAGACCGGGTGGTTCGGCCTGCACCGGCGGGCGGCGCTGCGCGAAGGGGAGTTCCTCCTCGTCCACGCGGCCTCCGGGGGCGTCGGCTCGGCCGCGGTCCAGCTCGGTCGGGCCGCCGGCGCCCAGGTCATCGGCGTCGTGGGCGGCGAGGACAAGGTGGCCATCGCCCGGGAGCTCGGCTGTGATGTCGTCATCGACCGCCGCAGCCAGGACGTCGTCGAGGCGGTCATGGAGGTCACGGCCGGTCACGGCGCGGACGTCGTCTACGACCCGGTCGGCGGCTCCGCCTACACCGCGAGCACGAAGTGCATCGCCTTCGAGGGGCGGATCGTCGTCGTCGGCTTCGCGAGCGGCTCGGTCGGTGAGGCGCGGCTCAACCACGCGCTCGTGAAGAACTACACGATCCTCGGCCTGCACTGGAGCCTCTACCAGCAGCACGACCCGCAGTCCGTGCAGGCCGCCCACGCCGAGCTGCTTCGCCTGGCGGACAGCGGGCAGGTCGCCCCCCTCGTCGCCGAGACCTTCGCCTTCGAGGACACCCCGGCGGCACTGGCGCGCCTCGGCGGCGGCTCGAGCACCGGGCGCATCGTCATCACCCACTGACCGCCGCCCCGGGACCGCATCTGCCTAGGCAGATGCACGCCCGCACCGCCGCCCTTCGCATCTGCCTAGGCAGATGCGAACAGGAGGGGGCGGGAAGGGGGCGGGCGGGTCAGCCGGGGAAGGCGCGGCGGGAGGCGAGGGCCTCCTCCAGCTCGGACTGCGCGTCGACCATCGAGCGGCGCACGCCCTGGTGCAGGTCGTCGCGCGCGAGCGCGGCGCGGGAGAGCTCGAGGGTCTCCTCGCTGACGAAGCGCGAGGGGTAGGTCATCGACGCCACCCGCGCCAGGGCGTCCTCGCCGAGCCACTCGCTCATCCGCGGCACGTCGGTGAAGTACCGCTCGACGAAGGGAGCGACCAGCGACCGGTCCTGCGGCCCCCAGAACCCCGCCGCGATCGCCACGAGCTCGTGGTTGCTGCGCTCCCGGTTGGTCGTGAGGTCGGCCCAGGCCTCCCCCTTCGCCTCGGGGGTGGGGATCGCGGAGCGGGCGGTGAGGGAGCCGAGCTGGCCGCTCATCGTCCGGTCACCGGCCAGCGCCTCGTCGATCCCGGCGACGCCCATGACGCCGCGCCGGCTGAGCTGCCCGATGAGGATCCACCGGAAGTCGGCGTCCCCCTCGAGGCCCTCGGGCAGCCCGCGACCGTCGGCCCAGGGCACGAGCCGACCCTCGACGTCGTCCGTGGTGCGGGCCACGAGACGGGCCGCGTGCAGGGCGGTGGACGAACCGGGCTCGGCCGCGGCGAGGACCTGCTCGCCCACGCGCGCCAGGCGCGCCCGCGCGCCGTCCTGCTCGTCCTCGGGGAGGAGCACGCGGATGACGCGACCGGTGAGGTGCATCCCCGCGCGGGAGAAGATCGAGTCATTGCTCTCGGTGACCAGGGCGGCCTCCCCGAGGTCGACGAGCAGCCGGGGGTCGACCTGCGCCAGGGCGGTGCCGTCGCGCAGCCCGACCCAGATGACGGCCCGGGCCTGGGCGTCGGTGATCAGCGGGAGCTGTCCGCGCAGGGCGTCCAGCGACTGCGCGTCGAGAAGGGGGGTGGCCCAGGTGAGGTCGCCGGCGTTGGGCAGGACGAGGGGCGCCTGCCGGTCGAGGCCGGGCACGGGCGCGGTGTCCGTGTCGAGGGTGAGCGCGACCCTCGAGGTCTCGTGCCCCCCGTCATAGGTCGCGATGTCGAAGGCGTGCGGTCGCTCGGCGGGGTAGGCCTCGGGCGCGCGACGGGTCACGGCCCCGGCTCCCCGCTCGACGGCGATGGTGTCCACACCCGCGGTCTCGAGCCAGGCGCGGCTCCACTGCGCGAGGTCGGTCCCGCTCGCGCGCTCCATCGCCCCGAGGAAGTCCGCGAGGGTGCCGTTGCCGAAGGCGTGGGCGGCGAGGTACTCGCGGATCCCGGCCAGGAAGGCGTCGTCCCCGATGAACTCGATGAACTGACGGATCACCGCCGCACCCTTGGCGTAGGAGATCCCGTCGAAGTTCGCCAGCGCGGACTTCGCGTCGGGGGCCGGCGACCCCGCAACGGGGTGCGTCGAGGGCGCGCGCTCGGCAGCGTAGCCCCACGACTTGCGGGACATCGTCGAGTCGACCCAGGCCTCGGTGTAGCCCGTGGCCTCGACGAGGCACCGGTGCGCCATGTACTCGGCAAAGGACTCGTTGAGCCACAGGTCGTCCCACCACTGCGGGCTCACGAGGTCCCCGAACCACATGTGGGCCATCTCGTGGCTGATCGTGTTCGCGCGGGTCAACAGCTCGTCCCGGCCGACCGCGCCGCGGAAGAGGTAGGAGTCGCGGACGACGACGCAGCCGGGGTTCTCCATCGCGCCGGCGTTGAACTCCGGGACGAAGACCTGGTCGTAGTCGTCGAAGGGGTAGCGGATCCCGAAGATCGAGTGGAAGTAGTCGAAGCTCTGCTTGGTCACCTCGAGCATCTCCGGGGCGTGCGCGCGCAGCTGCTCGACCATCGAGGCGCGGGCCCAGAGGCCGAGGGCGATGCCGTCGTGCTCGTCGCGCACCGACACGTAGGGGCCGGCGCACAGGGCGACGAAGTACGTCGACAGCGGCTGGGTCTCGGCGAGGTGCCACACTCCCCCGTCACCCACGCCGCCGGCGCCATTGCCGATGACCTGCCACTCCCGGGGCGCCTTGACGCTCACCGCGTAGGGGGCCTTGAGGTCCGGCTGGTCGAGGCAGGCGAAGACCGCCGGCGCGGCGTCGAGGAAGAGATGACTGAAGACGTAGTCCTGCCCGTCCGCGGGGTCGGTGGCCCGGTGCAGGCCCTCACCGTCGTGGCTGAAGGCCATCGTCGCCTCGACCTCGAGGACGTGCTCACCCGCCGTCACGGTCAGCGGCAGTCGCCCCTCGGCGAGCGCCGACACGTCGAGGTCCTCGCCGTCCAGGCTCGCCCGGTGCAGCGTGACCGGCTTGACGTCGACGAAGGTCGACCCGCCGCCGGTGGCGGTGAGGTGGATCCGGGTGAGCGAGCCGAAGGTCCCAACTCCCTGATCGAGGTCGAGGTCGACCTCCATCCGGGTCACGGACAGCAGGTCGGCGCGGGTGATGGCTTCGTCGCGAGTCAAGGAGGGCACGTCCACATCCTGTCATCGTCGCGCTCCCGTCATCGCCGTCAGCAGCGGCCTAGACTGAGCCCGCCGCGTCGACGACGAGGGCGGCGGACGGAGGCCGGATGAGCACCCAGGCCCGCAATCGCGGACTGCTGCCGCTGCTGCTGGTCCGCGCCCGCGCCCACCGGGTGGAGCCCATCACCACGCGCCTCGTCGCCTCGATCTCCCACGAGAACGCCGCCTACGACACGAGCGGGGTGGTCCCCGACCAGGACCTGTGGCGCTCCTGCCACGACAACGTCGAGCGCGTCCTCGACATGCTCGTCCTCGCGGTCCTGCCCGACGGGAGCCTCGCCTCCGTCGAGGACATGGAGCCCCTCTTCGACGCCGCGAGGGCCACCGGTCGGCGGCGGGCCGAGCAGGGCCTGCCCCTCGACGACGTGCTTCGCTCGTACCGCATCGGCGGGCGGCTGATCTGGGAGGACCTCGTCGCGTACGCCGACCCACAGCTGGACCCCGAGAGCTTCCGGGACCTCGGTGTGTGGCTGTGGGCCAGTGTCGACAAGTCCTCGGCCGAGGTGGCGCGCCACTACCGCGCGACCGAGCAGCGTCTGCTGCGCGCCGATGCCCAACGGATGGCAGCGTTGTGGGAGGGGCTGCTCGGCGGTCGGGCCCGTGAGCAGGCCTTCGCCCAGGAGGCGTCCCGGGCGATGGACCTGCCGGCCGAGTCCCCGCTCCTGCTCCTCCTCGCGCGCGAGAGCACCCCGGACGAGGCGGCCCTCGCGGTCGACCCCGTCGTGCGACCGCTCGGCCTGACGACGGCATGGCAGGCACGAGCCGGCGGCGACGTCATCGGACTGCTCGCCCTGCCCGAGGGGACCGACCACCGGTCGCTGGTCGCCGCGCTGGGCCGGCTGACCGGGCTGGACGGCGGGGTCTCCGGCCTGTGCCATCGCCTCGCCGACGTCGACCGGGCCTTCGAGCAGGCCAGGATGGCCGCCGAGGGTCTCGAGGAGGGGGCGGGGGTCCTCTCCTACGACGAGCGCCTCGTCCCCGCCCTGCTCCTGAGCTCCCCGCAGATCGCCCGCCAGCTCGTGGACCACTGGCTCGGCCCCCTTCTCGCCCTGCCACCGACCGAGGGTGTGGAGCTGCTCGACACCCTCGATGCCTGGGTGGCCACCGGCGGGTCCACCAGCCGGGCGGCCGCCGCGCTGCCGTGCCACCGCAACACCGTGCTCAATCGGCTGACCCGGGTCTCGGCGCTCCTCGGCCACCGGCTCGCGGACGAGCCGCCACCCATGGGTCTGGCGCTGGCCCTGCACGCCCGCACGATCGGCCTCGGCTGAGCCCTGGCCCGGGGACAGCGCTCCTGCGCTGTGCGGATTGCACAGAGTTGGGTCGTCGATCCTGGGCGCCCACGCGTGGCGCACGCGGCTTCGGCTGCGTGTACTGGGTCGGCACCCACGACACCGCCGTCGACCCCGGGAGACGAAGATGACCGACGACCACCCCACCGGCCAGCACGAGCACCCCGGCCCCGACCGCCGGTCCTTCCTCGGCTACGTCCTGGCCGGCGCCACGCTCGTGACCGCTGCCGAGATGGGCGTGGGGTCGCAGAACGCGCAGGCCGCCATCCCGACGCCACCCCAGCCGGCCGAGATCCTCGACCTCAACGATCTGCTGAACCTCGCCGCCGCACCCACCGCGAACCTCATCAAGGTGAGCATCGGCACCGACGGCCGCGCGTCCTTCGCCCTCCCCCGGGCGGAGGTGGGGCAGGGCATCGTCACCTCGTCCGCCATGATCATCGCCGAGGAGCTCGAGCTGCCCCTGGACCGGGTCGACGTCACGCTCGCCAAGGCCCGTCCGGAGCTGCTCTTCAACCAGCTCACCGGTGGGTCGAACACGACGGTCTCCACCTACACCCCGATCCGGGTGGCCGCCGCCCTGGCCAAGCAGCAGCTGCTCAAGGCCGCCGCCAGCGCCCTCGGCGACTCCGTCGACGCGCTGACGGTCAAGGCCGGTGTCATCACCGATGCCGTCGGCAATGCCCTCACCTTCGGGGAGCTGGCGAAGAAGGCGGCCGTGACCGACACCGTCAGGGCCTCGGTCAACCTCAAGACCCGATCCGAGCACGCGGTCATCGGCACGCCACAGGGCCGCACCGACGCGCGGGACGCGGTGACCGGCGCCAAGACCTTCGCCATGGACCTCACGGTGCCCGACGCCCTGCCGACCATGGTGTGCCGACCGCCGAACCACAACGGCGCGCCCGTGCGGCTGACCAACCAGGCCACGATCGAGGCCATGCCCGGTGTCACCGACGTCGTGATGATCTCCACCGGCATCGCCGTGCGGGCGAAGACCTTCGGCCAGTGCATCGATGCCATCCAGGAGATGGACGTGGAGTGGAAGGGGGGACGCCTCGCCGGCGAGTCCGACGAGTCCGTCCTGGAGGGGATCAAGAAGGCGGAGCTGCCGATGGTGGTCCCCAAGGTCCCGCTGCTGACCAAGCAGGTCGACGCCGAGTTCACCTTCCGCTTCCGCAGCAACTCCTCGCTGGAGCCCAACTGCGCCATCGCGGACGTGCGATCGGGCTCGGCCACGATCTGGGGGTCGATGAAGTCCCCCGTCGTGGCGCAGGAGGAGATCGCGGCCCGGCTCGGGCTCCCGGTCTCGCAGGTCACCATCAACGTCACCGAGGGTGGCGGCTCCTTCGGCCGCAAGCTCTTCCACGATGCCGCCCTGGAGGCGGCCCTGATCTCCAAGGCCATGCGCAAGCCGGTGCGCCTGATGTGGCACCGCGCCGACGAGCCGCGTCAGGGTCGCCTGCACCCGATGTGCACCTCCCGCATCCGGGCCACCCACCTGCTGGGCGAGGTGCTGACCTTCGAGCAGCGGCACACCAGCGTCAAGACCGACTTCGGGCACGGGCTGGGTGAGATCATCACGTCGCTCGCCTCGCGCCTGCCGGTGGGTGACCTCACCTTCTCCCAGACGATCTTCACCCTCACCCAGGAGCTGCCCTACAACTTCGGTGTCGTCACCCAGCTGCTCAACGAGACCGACGACCGGTTCAACACCGGCAGCATGCGCAACATCTACTCCCCGGATGTGCGCACCGCGTCGGAGCTCGTCATCGACGAGCTGGCCCGCCAGCTGCGCAAGGACCCGGTCGAGTTCCGTCGCAGCTTCCTGCGGGACAAGAGGACCAGGGCCGCCCTGGACAAGGTCGCCGAGATCGGCCAGTGGGGCCGTGACCTGCCCGAGGGCGTCACCCAGGGGATCGCGATCCACAAGGAGTACAAGGGCGCGACGGCCTGCCTCGTCGAGCTCGACATGCGCCCCGAGACGGTCAACCGCACCATCCGCAAGGCGGTCACCGGCCCCCGGGTGACCAAGGCCGTCTTCGCCGTCGACGCCGGTCTGGTGATCAACCCCACCGGGCTCGAGGCGCAGATGCTCGGCGGCGTCATGGACGGGATCGCCCTTGCGCTGACCTCCAGCTGCCACTTCGAGGACGGCCGGTTCCTCGAGGCGAGCTGGGACAACTACTTCTACACGCGCCAGTGGAATGCCCCGCCCGAGATCACGGTCGAGATCATGCCCTCGGAGTCCGGTCAGCCGGGTGGTGCCGGCGAGGCGGGGGTCGCGGCGAGCTTCGCTGCCGTCGCCTGCGCCTACGCCCGGGCCACGGGGAAGATGCCCACGGAGTTCCCCATCAACCACCCGGACCCGATCGCCTTCGACCCCAAGCCCTTCACCCCCTCGGTGCCGCAGTCGCCCACCGACGGTCTCACGTTCACCTCCTGAGGAGCCCGGACATGCCCAGTCACACCTTCGTCCTCAACGGCGAGAAGGTCACCGTCGACGTCGAGCCCGGAGTGCGCATCCTGTGGGTGCTGCGCGACGTCCTCGGCGTCACCGGCCCCAAGTACGGATGCGGCATCAACGTCTGCAAGGCGTGCACGTCGCACATCAACGGCAAGGCCTTCAACCCCTGCTCCGTGCCCGTGGACCAGATCTCCGCGGACGACGAGATCACGACGATCGAGGGTCTCCCCGACACCGTCGACGAGGACCTGCACCCGATGCAGGAGGCCTGGATCGAGCACGACGTCGCCCAGTGCGGCTACTGCCAGCCGGGACAGATCATGGCCGCCGTCGCCCTGGTGAACAAGGTGAAGAAGGAGGGGCGGGCCATCGCCGACTCCGACCTGGACACCCTTCGCAACCTCTGCCGCTGTGGCACCTACTCACGCATCCGGCAGGCGATCCGCACCGGCGAGCAGAGGATGTGAGCCCACGGGCCGTGGCCGGCCCCTCAGAAGCGGTGCGGCCCCCCGGCCATCCCCTCGAGGCGGGCGATGCGCTCGTCCATCGGGGGGTGGGTGGAGAGGAACTTCGACACGTCCGCCCGGCTGAAGGGGTTCGCGATCATCATGTGGCTGGCGTTCTGCAGCTGGGGCGTCGGCTCGAGCGGAGCCCGGGCGACGCCGCTCTCCAGCTTGCGCAGCGCGGAGGCGAGCGCGAGCGGGTCGCCGGTCAGCTCGGCCCCGTCCTCGTCCGCGTCGTACTCCCGCGTGCGGCTGATCGACATCTGGATGACCATCGCAGCGATCGGGGCGAGGAGGGCGACGGCGATGGCGGCGATCGGGTTGCGGTCCCGGCCACCGAACCACAGACCGATGGAGGCGACCGAGGAGATGATCCCGGCGACGGCCCCGGCGACGGAGCCGGTGAGGATGTCGCGGTTGTAGACGTGCATCAGCTCGTGACCGAGCACGCCACGCAGCTCACGCTCGTCGAGGAGCTGCAGGATGCCCTCGGTGCAGCACACCGCGGCGTTCTGCGGGTTGCGGCCGGTGGCGAAGGCATTGGGGGCGGACGTCGGCGAGACGTAGAGGCGGGGCATCGGCTGGTTGGCCCGCTGGCTCAGCTCCTGCACGATCCGGTACATCTGGGGGTACTGCTGCGGATCGGCCGGCTGGGCGCGCATCGCCTTGATCGCCAGCTTGTCGGAGTTCCAGTAGGTGTAGGCCGTCGTCGCGAGCCCGAAGAGCGCGAACAGCCAGATGTAGCTGCCACCACCGATGGCATAGCCGACGAGCAGCAGCAGCGCGAAGATCGACCCGAAGAGGGCTGCAGTCTTCAGCCCGTTGAAGTGGTTGTGCATGTCCCGTCCAACGTCGTTGAGGTGTCAGTTCGTTCCCGCACCGAGCAGGATCACCGGGAGCACGGTAGCGCCCAGGAGCAGCGCGCCGGCCGCGAGCGTCACCGCGGTGGCGGCCCCGGAGACCGGCTCGCGCTCCCGGGTGTCGTCCACCGGGAGCAGGACGAGCGCCACCCACCGCAGGTAGACCGCGAAGCCGAGGGCGGTGGCGGCGACGGCAGGGAGGGCGATCCACCAGAGGCCCTCGGAGGCGAGCGGGCGCAGGACGGTGATCTTCGCGAGCAGCCCCGCCACTCCCGGTGGCAGCCCGGCGAGGGTGAGCAGACCGAGGACGAGGACGCCCGCGTGGAGGGGCCTGCGACGCAGCAGCCCTCGATCGTCCGCGAGCGTCCGACCACCCGTCGGCGCGAGGGCGGCGACGACCGAGAGGACGGCGGCGACGGCGACGACGTAGACCGCGAGGTAGCCGATGGCGGCCTGCGTGTCCCCCGCGGCCAGCGGCGCGACGACCCAGCCTCCCTGGGTGACCGCTGACCAGGCCACGAGACGAAGGGGGTCCCTCGCCCGGAGCGCGAGGAGCGCACCGACGAGCATCGAGACCACCGCGAGGACCGCGAAGGCCGGGGCGAGCCGGGGCAGGACGCCGGCCGCGCCGTCCATGACGGCGATGAGGGCGCCGACGGCCGCGATCGCCGAGACCGTCGCGAGCAGGAGCGTCACGCTCACCCCGGCGCGGGGGTAGGTGGCCGGCGCCCAGGCGTGGAAGGGGACGAGGGAGAGCTTGAAGGCGACGCCGGCGATCAGCATGACGAGGGCGAGCGTGAGCAGCGCACTCGTGCCGTCGTCCTGACCGGCCCGCCACGCGGCCGCTCCCCCGAGCCGGATGCTGCCGGTCGCGCTCACCCACAGGCCCGCGCCGACGACGGCGAGGGCGAAGGAGGTGATCGAGGTCGTGATGAGCTGCATGGCGCCGCTGTCCCGGGCCCCACCGCGCAGCACGGCGAGGGCGACGACCGGCAGGGTGGCCAGCTCCAGCCCGACGAGCCAGCTGCCGAGGTCGTGCGCGGCCGAGACCATCGTGGCGCCGGTGACGCTCGCGAGCAGCAGCGCGGTCTCGACACCGGGCCCGGCCCCGAGCTCCCCGTCCTGGCGTGCGCGCCGGTCGTGGGGCTGGGACAGCAGGAGCACGAGGACCGCCAGACCGCCGGCGGCCGCGAGCGCCTGCAGCAGGGCACCGCTCTCGCCGACACGCACCAGGCAGTCGCTGACCGTGGCACCCGCCGGGGGGCGCACCGTCAGGGACGGGTCGTCCGGCAGGCACACGGAGGCCTGCTCCCCCTCGGCGACCGCCCCCAGCCGCAGGCTGACCGCGGTCCCGAGCGCGATGAGCAGGGCCAGCACCCCGAGGACGAGGGCCGGGGTCCGCCGTCGCGGCCAGAGCGCATCGACGGCCAGCACGAGGACCGCCCCGATCGCCGGGGCGAGGACGGGTCCGGTGACCAGGAGGTCGATCTGGGGGGTGGCGGCTGCCGGCATCATCGGGTCACCACCGCCGCGAGGGAGGGGTCGGTGACGGCGAGGACGAGTCCCGGGGCCACGCCCAGGAGCAGGACGGCAGCCGCGAGCACGGCACCCGGGAGCAGCTCTGCGCGGGTGAGCTCCTCCCCCTTCGTCGTGGTCGGCAGGATCGAGGTGTGCCCCTCGTCGGCCGTCGGCCCGGCGTCGTCCGGTGCGTCGGGGACGTCCACGTGTCCCTCCCCCAGCCACACGAGTCGGGCGACCCGCAGCGAGTAGGCGGCCGCGAGCGCCGCACCGACGGCGGCGACGGCCGCGCACGTCGCGAAGAGGCCGGTCGAGCGCCCTTCGCCCGGGTCGAGGGCCGCGATGATCGCGGGGAACTCCCCCCAGAACCCGGCGAGGCCCGGCAGCCCGAGCGCGGCCGCGAGACCGGTGAGCAGCAGCAGGCCGGTGACCGGGGCGTGCTCGCGAAGGGCGGGACGGGGCGTGCGCAGGTCGTCACCACCCCAGCGGTGCTTCAGTCCGCCCACGACGAGGAAGAGCAGCGCGGAGATCACCCCGTGCGCGATGTTGCCGTAGAGAGCGGCCGTGACGCCGGTGGCCGTCCCGGTGGCCAGGGCGAGCGCCACGAAGCCCATGTGGGCGATCGACGACCAGGCGATGAGGCGCTTCAGCTCGGGCTCGACGAGGCAGACGAGGCCGCCCCAGATGATCCCGATGACTCCGCACACGGCGAGCACCGGGGCGATCCGGGCGAAGCCGTCCGGCACGGTGGCCAGCGGAAGCCGGACCAGTCCGTAGGTCCCCATCTTCAGCAGGACGGCGGCGAGGAGCATCGACCCGGCCGTGGGCGCGGTCGTGTGGGCCATCGGGAGCCAGGAGTGCAGCGGCCAGACCGGGACCTTGACCGCGAGCCCGAGGGTGAGCAGGACGGCGATCGTCAGCTGGGTCCCGCTGCCCAGGCCCTCGCCCCCGGCGGCGGCGAGGACGCCGAGGTCCGCGGTGCCCGCCCGGGAGACGAGGAGGAGCACGCCGAGGAGCATCAGCGTCGAGCCGACGCCGGTGTAGATGACGAAGCGGGCGCCGGCCTCACGCCGGGCCGCGGGGTCCCGCTCGTCACCGAAGCGGGTGATGAGCACCCACACCGGGACGAGGACGAGCTCGAAGGCGACGACGAAGAGCACGGCGTCGCGCGCGGCGAAGGTGGCCACCGCACCGGCGAGGGTGAGCAGCAGGCAGCCGACGAGGGTGGCGGCGCTGCCCCCGCGCGGTCGGTCCGCGAGGGTGACGGCGCAGGCGGCAGCCGTCACCGCGGTGGCCAGTACCGCGAGCGGGCCGCTGATCCCGTCGAGCCCGAGGTGCAGGTGCAGGCCGAGCGAGGGGAGCCAGACGACGTCGACGACGGCCCCGGTGGCCCAGGCGAGGACGACGAGCGCCAGGGTGGCGAGGGAGGCGAGCATCCCGCCCCGGGCGGCCGTGCGCGCGGACAGGGCGCTCCCACCACCGAGGAGGGCGCCGCCCGCGAGCAGGGGCAGGGCGCAGGCGAGCGCGATCACGAGGCACCCCACAGCGTGAGGGCGGTGACCCCGACGAGGAGGAGGACGCCGACGCCGACCAGGGCGAGACCGGTGGCCGGGCGAGAGCGCGCGTGCGCGTGCGTGCCGGCACTGCCGAGTCCGAGCACCCCCCAGGCCGCGGTGCGCACGTAGGTGTCGATGACCTCCCGGTCGAGGAAGGCCACGCCCCGGGCGAGCGCGAGGACGGGGCGCACGACGACCAGCCGGTGGAGCTCACCGACGCGCAGTCCCTGCCCGACGAGGGCGCCGACCCGGCCGGTGACGAGCCTGGCCTGCACACCGGTCCGGTCGAGCCCGACACCGATCGCGATGCCGACGACCACGAGGACGAGGACGAGCACGAAGAGTGCGAGCGGGACGCTCCCGGCCTCCGGCAGTCGCCTCCCGAGGGCGAGGCCCCCGAGGATGCTGGCGGCGCCGAGCACGACGAGGATCGTCGCCACGGCGGTGGGCATGACGGCCCGGGTCCGCAGGCCCCCGTGCCCGGTGGTGGCGACGAGCAGGGCCCGGGTGGCATAGGCGGCGGTGACGACGACGGTCGTGAGCAGGCTGATGAGCACGAGGCCGGTCACGCCGCCGCGACCGTCGCCGCCCTCCCCGACCGCTGCGATGACGTGCTCCTTGGTCAGCCCCCCGAGGACGAGTGGCACGCCGGCGAGCGAGAGCAGGCCGGCCACCCAGGCGAAGAACGCGACGGGATGGACCCGGGCGCTGCCGACGAGGTCCGTCCCACGGGTCGACCCGCGGGTGACGGCGAGCCACCCGATCGTGAGGAAGAGCAGTGCCTTGAAGATCGCGTGCCCGTAGAGGTGGCCGAGGGCGCTGCCGGCAGCAGACGCCTGGCCCGCGGCCGCGAGCGGGGCGAGCATCACCCCGATCTGGCTGATCGTCGACCACGCGAGCAGCCGCTTGAGGTCCGGCTCGACGAGGGCGAGCAGGGCGGCCGCGAGCATCGTCACGGCGACCGAGAGTCCGAGCAGGGTGCGGGCGGCGTCGGCGCGCACGAGCACGGGCAGCAGCTGGGTGAGCACCACGGTGCCGGCGGCGACCATCGTCGCGGCGTGGATGAGGGCCGACGCGGGGGTGGGCCCCTCCATGGCCTCGAGGAGCCAGTCGTGGAAGGGCAGCTGGGCGGACTTGCCCAGGACGCCGATGACGATGAGGACGAGGGCGGTGGAGCGCAGCGTCGGGTCGACACCGTCCGCCGTCCAGTGCCCGATGACCTCGGCCCGCCCGGTGCTGCCGGCACCGGCGACGAGCACGGCGGTCCCGAGGAGCAACCCGATGTCGGCGACGCGGGTGACGACGAAGGCGGTGTGCGCGGCCCGTCGCGGTCGCTCCCGTCGCGACCAGTGTCCGATGAGCAGGTATGAGCACCAGCCCATGACCTCCCAGCCGACGACGGTCAGGACGAGGTCGGCGGAGAGGACCACGAGGAGCATCGCCGCGGCGAAGAGCGCGATGCTCGCGTGGAAGACCCCACGGCGGTCGTCGTCGGCGAGGTACCACGCGGAGTAGGCCTGCACCGAAGCGACGACGAGGGAGACGACGAGGACGAGGAAGGCACTCGTGCTCGACAGCGCCACGCCGAGCGGGAGGGCCAGCCCCCCGAGGGTGAGGTCCACCCCGGTGGCCCGTCCCTCGGCGAAGGGAGCGCCCGCCGGCCCCGCGGTGGCGCCGGCCAGCGCGACGAGCGAGACGACGAGCGAGGCGAGCGAGCCGAGGACCGCGAGCACCGTCGTCGGGCCCGCCCGGCGCGAGAGGGCGAGGGTGAGGGCGGCGGTCGCCAGCGGCAGGGCGATCAGCGCCACGGACATCGGCATCAGGACGCGTCCTCGGCCAGATCGATGCTCCCGCGGCGGCGATAGGCGGCGACGATGACGGCGAGCGCGATGACGACCTCGGCCGCGGCGATGGTGATGACGAAGAGGGTCAGCACCTGGCCGGACCACGTCCGGTCGCCCCCGAGGGCACCGGCGGTGACGAGCAGGAGGCTGCCGCCCGCGAGGAGCAGCTCGGCTCCGACGAGGACGAGGACGGCGTTGCGGCGGGCGAGGATCCCGTACAACCCGAGGCCGACGAGGATGCTCGCGAGGAGGTACGGACCGGCGGCGTGCATCATCGGGGCGGCTCCCCCTTCGTCCGCCGTCCGGTCAGGCCCGAGACGGCGAAGGCGCCCACGAGGGCCGCGAGGAGCAGCAGGGAGAGCAGCTCGAAGGGCCACACCCAGGTGGAGAAGATCTGGCGTCCGAGCTCCGCGCTGTCCCCCGGACGCACCTCGACGCGGGCGGCGGTCGGCAAGAGGACCGCCGCGACGAGCCCGCCGGTCCCGGCACCGACGAGTGCCGCGAGCGCGCGATGGCCCCGCGAGGTCGAGTGCTCCCGGCGCGGCCCGATCGGCGCCCGGGTGAGCATGAGCGCGACGATGACGAGGACGACGACCGCACCGACGTAGACGAGGACCTGGACGAGGGCGACGAGCTCGGCGCCGAGGACGAGGTAGCAGCCGGCCAGGCCGAGGAGCGCGACGACGAGCCACAGCGCCGAGTGCACGACCTGGCGGGAGGTCACCGCGATGGCACCAGCGCCTGCGGTCACCAGGCCCGTCGCGGCGAAGGCGATGTCGAGACCGGTCATCCTCGACCGCCCGCCCGTCCACCCCGGGCGGGCTTGTTGGCGGCGGTTACCTCGGCCGCCTCCGCGGCCGCCGGGTCCAGCTCCGGCGGGGCGGGCACGTCGGCGACCCACTCCCCGAGACGGTCCTTCTCGTGCAGGAGGTCGCGGATGTCGGTCTCGGCGTACTCGAACTGCGGACTCCAGAAGAGGGCGTCGAAGGGGCAGACCTCGACGCAGATGCCGCAGTACATGCACAGCGAGTAGTCGATGGCGAAGCGGTCGAGGGAGTTGCGCTGCCGGGTGCGCCCGCCCTCGGTCGTCGCAGGGACCTCCTCCTTGTGCGAGTCGATGAAGATGCACCAGTCGGGGCACTCACGGGCACAGAGCATGCACGAGGTGCAGTTGCTCTCGATGAGCGCGATCACCCCGCGCGAGCGGGCCGGCAGCTCGGGCGGCACGTCCGGGTACTCCGCGGTGTGCGGCGTGCGGGTGAGCTGGCGCGCGGTCGTGGCCATCCCCTTGACGAGGCCGGGGACGAAACCCTTGTCCCTGCTCATGAGGTCACCACCACCCCGACGGCGGTCAGGGCGAGCTGGGCCAGGGCGAGGGGGACGAGGACCGTCCAGGCGAGGCGCTGGAGCTGGTCCTCGCGCATCCGCGGCCACGAGACCCGGATCCAGATGATGAGCACGACCACGAGCGATCCTTTCAGGACGGTCCACAGCCAGCCGAGGTGGTCGGCGAGGGGACCCTGCCACCCACCGAGCCAGAGGATGCCGAAGAGCAGGCCCATGACGACCATGCCGGCGTACTCGGCGAGCATGAAGAAGGCGAAGCGCAACCCGGTGTACTCCGTCCACGGGCCCATGACGACCTCGCTGTCGGCGATCGGGGCGTCGAAGGGGGGACGCTGCAGCTCCGCGGTCGCGGCCACGAGGAAGACGAGCGCGCCGGGCAGCTGCCAGATCAGCCACCAGGGGGACCATGCCTCGACGACCCCGGCGAGGGAGAGCGTGCCGGCGGCCATCGCGATGGACGCGACGGAGAGGACGAGCGGGAGCTCGTAGGCGAGCAGCTGCGCGGCCGAACGCATCCCGCCGATCAGCGCGTACTTGTTGGCGCTCGCCCACCCGGCCATGAGGGTGCCGAGCACGCCCACGCCGGTGACGGCCAGCACGAGCAGGAGGCTAGCGGGGACCTCCGCCGCGGCGACGCCCGGGTGGATCGGCAGCAGCGCGATGGCGATGAGGTACGGCACGAGGGCGACCGCAGGGGCGATGCGGAAGATGGTGCGGTCCGCGGCCGCGGGGGTGATGTCCTCCTTCTGGGCGAACTTCACCCCGTCGGCGACGAGCTGCGCCCAGCCGTGGAAGCCACCGGCGTACATCGGGCCGAGCCGTCCCTGCATGTGCGCCATGATCTTGTGCTCGGCCTGACCCGCGACCAGCGGCAGGACGAGCACTGCGGCCAGGGCCGACAGCGAGCGCAGGGTGACCTCGAGCAGGCTCATCGGACGCGCTCCTCGCCGAGGTCCGCGCTCTCGCGCACGAACTCACGGAATCCGGGGACGGTGAAGCTCAGCAGGCCGTGGCCGGCGACCTCGATGAGGCCCTTGTCCATGAGCGATCGCCGCGCCATGCCGAGCGCCTCGGTGGAGACGCCGAGGGCACTCGCGATGTCTCCCCGACGCACGCGCTCGTGCGCGCGGCCCGCCATCGCGGTGAGGAAGCGCTGCTCGGAGGGCGAGGCCTTGGACCACCGGCTCCGGTAGAGCGCGTCGAGGTCGTCCACGACACCCTGGCGGGCGGCGGCCACGTGCGCACGCGTGAGGGCGCTGCCGGGGTCGGGGCGCCCAGCCGCGTCCCAGACGGCGTCCCCGTGCACCTGGACGAAGTACGGGTAGCCCCGGGTCCGGTCGACGACCTCGGTCAGGGCGTCCATCTCCCAGGCCACTCCGAGCGCGGTGGCGGGCGCGGAGAGCGCCTCACGCGTCGCCGCCTCCTCGAGGGAGCCCACCTGGCGGTAGGCGAAGCGCTCGGCGAAGCTCGCGGCGTCGGTCACGACGTCCTCGGTGTGCCCCAGCCCGGCCCCCACGAGCGCCAGCGGCAACCCGTCCGGGTCGGCCTGGAGGTGCTGCCACGCATAGGCGAGGGCCCGCAGTCCGGGTCGGTCACCGGCCTGCAGCTCGTCGATGAAGATCACCGTCCCGACGCGTCCGTCCTCGTGCGAGGCCCGCGCGGTCGAGCGGAGCAGGTCCTCCAGCCGCCGCACCACCGTGGGGTCGGCCCCACCCTCGAAGGTGGCGTTGACCCGCGCGCCCGGCACCCCGACGCTCAGACCGAGCTCGCGCAGTCGCGAGCCCACGGACTCCACCTGCCACCGCAGGGGCCCGAGCCCGATGGCCTCGACGAGCGTCGCGACGAGGTCGCCGTGCCCCGCCGTGACGAAGACCGTGGCGTGCCCGACCGCCTCGGCCTGTCGTTGTGCCTCGCGCAGGAGGGAGGTCTTGCCCACCCCGCGCGGCCCGACGAAGACGTGGACCCGGCCGGCCAGCCGGCGCCGGGTGGACATCACCGCGAGCAGGTCCGCGATGCGGTCCAGGTGGTCCGCCCGCCCGGGCACCTCGTGCGCGATCTCGCCCGGGGTGTAGGGACTCGGCTGGCTCATGGCGGCGACTCTTACAGGTCTTTACAGTTGGGGCAACTGTAAAGACCTGTCACGATCCGTCCCCTGCGGGGCGGGGACCCCACTCGGGCCCGGGGACTCCCGGCGCCGTGACGCGGCGGCGGCTCGGCGACTTCTTCGAGGTGCCGGAGTGCCCCTCCCCGGGCTCCTTGCCCCCGGGCCAGGGGCGGGTGGCCCGGGCCGCGAGCACGAAGGACTTGCGCAGCGGCGTGCCCTCGAAGCCATCGGGCAGCAGCAGCGGGCGCAGGCCGAGCCCGGTGCCGTCGTCGAAGTCGACGAAGCCCAGGCCGAACATCTCGTGCGTCTCGCGCTCGTGCCACGCGGCGCCGGCGAAGACGCCCGTGAGGCTCGCCAGCCCCTCCCCCTCGGGCACGCGGGTACGCACGAGGAGGGTGCGCAGGTCCCGCTCGGGGCCGGGGTGCGGGTCGAGGAGGTGGCAGACGACCTCGAGACCCGGGTCCTCCCGGCGGTCGCTCTCGTCGACGGCGCTCAGCCAGTCGAAGTACGTGTGGCCGCGGTCCCGTGCTGCCACGATGGCGGGCACCCACTCCGCCGGGGCGACGGTGAGCCTCTCCTCGGGCACGTCACTCCCCCTTCGTCGGACGCCGCAGCAGACCGCGGCGCACCTCACCGGCGCTCGCCGTCCGCCCACCCGCGTAGCGGGCCCGCAGGGACCCGGTGGTCAGCGACTCGGCCGCGATCTTCTCCTGGAGGACGATGATCCCGTGCAGCAGCGCCTCGGGGCGCGGCGGGCACCCGGGGACGTAGACGTCGACGGGGACGAGCTGGTCGACGCCCTTCGTCACGGAGTAGCTGTCCCAGTACGGGCCACCGGAGTTGGAGCAGGCACCGAAGGAGATGACGTACTTCGGCTCGGGCATCTGGTCGTAGAGCCGGCGGATCGAGGGCGCCATCTTGTCGGTGACCGTGCCGGAGACGACCATGAGGTCCGCCTGCCGCGGCCCGGGGGCGAAGGGGATGACGCCCAGCCGGATGAAGTCGTGCCGGGCCATCGACGCGGCGATGAACTCGATGGCGCAGCAGGCCAGCCCGAAGTTGAAGACCCACAGGCTGTAGCGCCGCCCCCAGTTGAGGACGACCTTCATCGGCCGCGGGGCGTGGGCCGCGGCCGGCCCCATCGTCGGCATCGGAAGGTTCGTCGTCATCGTGGTCTCCGTCATCAGGTCCACCGCAGCAGGCCGCGGCGCAGGGCGTGGACGAGGCCGAGGAGGACGACGCCGATGAAGATGGCGACCTCGATCAGGCTCGCCGGGCCGAGGTCGGTGCGCAGCACGAGCGCCCACGGGAAGAGGTAGACGACGTCGACCGCGAAGATCACGTAGAGGAAGGCATAGCCGAGGTAGCGCACCTGCGTCTGCGCCCAGTGGTCGCCCACCGGGTCGACACCGGACTCGTAGGTGGCCAGCTTGGTACGGGTGGGCGCCGACGGCGCGAGCAGGCGACGGGCCGTGTACCCGGCGACGACGAGGAGCACACCGACGGCGAGCACCCCTGCGACGACGAGATATCCCTCCACACGACCAGCGTACTGGCGCCACCGGCCGGCCGGGGGCGGACGCCCTTCGCGCTGCGAGCCCGCGCGGTCCGCCATACACTCCTCGAGCACGGACGGGCAATGGGGCCCGTCCGGGACCCTTGGAGGACACGTGCGTACTCGTACAGCAGCCGCCACCGCGGCCGCGGCCGTCGCAGCGCTGGGCATGACCACAGTCGCCGGCGCGCCGGCCCAGGCACAGAACCCGAACAACTCGAAGAAGATGACCAAGGCGGTCACCGTCGAGAACGTCCACGACCATCTCGAGAACCTCCAGGCGATCGCCGACGCCAACGACGGCAACCGCGGCGCCGGGACCCCGGGGTACGAGGCCAGCGCCGAGTACGTCGAGGAGACCCTGCAGGACGCCGGGTACGAGACCGAGCGCCAGGAGTTCACCTTCACCTACGAGGAGGTGAACACGACCAGCCTGACCGAGGTCTCCCCCGAGGCCCGCGAGGTCGAGAACGCGCCGATGTCCTACAGCCAGCCCACGCCCGCGGGGGGCGTCACCGGAGAGCTCGCCGCACCGGCCACCGCGACGGGGTGCGACGCCGGCGCGTACGCCGGGGCCGACCTGACCGGACAGATCGCCCTCGTCAGCCGCGGCGACTGCTCCTTCGCCGCCAAGGCGGTCGCTGCCGGGGAGGCCGGTGCCGGGGCCGTGCTCGTCTACAACAACACCACCGGCGCCCTCAACGGCACGCTCGGCGGGCTCGAGCCCACCAGCGCTCCGGCGAGCGGCCTGACCCAGGCCGAGGGCCAGTCACTGCTGGAGAAGATGGCCGCCGGCCCGGTGACGATGACCTTCGTCCTCGACAAGACGCTGGAGGAGCGCGAGACCTTCAACGTCACCGCCGAGACCGAGACCGGCCGCGACGACAACGTCGTCATGCTCGGTGCCCACCTCGACAGCATCGGCGACGGTCCCGGCATCAACGACAACGGGTCCGGCACCGCCGGCATCCTCGAGACCGCGGTCCAGCTGGGCAAGGTCAACAAGCTCAACAACAAGGTGCGCTTCGCCTTCTGGGGCGCCGAGGAGCTCGGTCTGCTCGGCTCCGACCACTACGTGGCCGACCTGCAGGAGAACGACCCCGACGAGCTGGACAACATCGCGACCTACCTCAACTTCGACATGATCGGTTCGCCGAACTACGTCATCGGGGTCTACGACGCCGACGAGTCGACGTACGAGGCGCCGGTCGAGGTGCCGGCCGGCTCGGTGGCCACCGAGTCCGTCCTCACCGACTACTTCGACGGGTCCGACCAGCCGTGGGTCGACACCGCCTTCTCGGGGCGCAGCGACTACTCGGCCTTCATCAACGCCGGTGTCCCGGCCTCAGGCCTGTTCACCGGTGCTGATGGGACCAAGACCGCGGAGGAGGCCGAGGTGTTCGGCGGGACCGCCGGCATCACCTACGACCCGAATTACCACACCCCCCAGGACGACCTGAGCAACATCGACACCACGGCGCTGGGGATCATGAGCGACGCGATCGCCCACTCGGCGATCACGCTCGGCCAGTCCACGAAGGACATCAACGGCAAGACCAGCCGCGGCAAGTCCGGCATCCCCGGGCCGACCGTCCCGGTCGCGCCGGAGGGCGTCGACGCCGCCTGACCCGTCCCACCCCGACGACGGGGGCGCTCCCACCACCGGGGGCGCCCCCGTCGTCCGGTGTGCGGGGGATGCCCCCACCCCGGACCGACAGGGCCCCCTGATGGACTCGCGAGGCCAGGACGGGCAGAGTCGTGGTGAAACCCACAGGAGGAACACATGACCACTGCACCCCAGGACCCGCAGTCCGGCACCGGCCC
The DNA here is from genome assembly GCF_051200835.1 of Janibacter sp. GS2. Classification (GTDB taxonomy): domain Bacteria; phylum Actinomycetota; class Actinomycetes; order Actinomycetales; family Dermatophilaceae; genus Janibacter. Next base: position 1,116,741 of record NZ_CP195161.1, on the reverse strand, counting down.
GCCGGACGCCGGCACCGGCCCACCGGCCGCCCACACGGGCCCACCGGCCGCCCAGGGCCCACCGACCGCCCAGGGCCCACCGACCACCCACACCGGCCCGCCGCAGCCGCCGGCGCACGTCTCGCCGCCGCCGATGAGCCCGACCGAGGAGCGCAACCTCGGGATGGTCGCCCACATCGTCCCCGCGATCCTGCTCCCGCTGAGCGCCGGGACCCTCGGCTTCATCGGCTCGCTCGTGATCTACCTCGTCTACAAGGACCGCGGGCCTTTCGTGCGCCAGCACGCGGCGAACAGCCTGAACGTGCAGATCATCACCGCCGTCCTGCTCATCGTCTCGACGGTGCTGATGATCGTGCTCATCGGCTTCATCACCTACCCCCTGGTGATCATCGTCGCGACGGTCATCCACATCATGGGGGCGATCAAGGCCAACAACGGCGAGTGGTGGACCCCACCGATGACGCCCCAGCTCGTCAAGTGACCCTCCGGGCGAAGGGGGTGGTCGTCGCCGGGCACGGGGTCGCCTCCGGCACAGCCGCGGCCACTCCCTTCGCCGGGGGGACGATCGCCCTGCAGGCGCCGCACTTCGCCGCCCGCGGGCTGGACCTGGCCCCCTTCGTCCCGGGCACGGTCAACCTCGACATCGCGCCGTACCGGATGGTGCTCGCGTCGCCGCGGTGGACCTTCCGCGATGTGGCGTGGACCGACGTGCACGGCCCGGAGACCTTCTCCTTCGTCGAGTGCGCGGTCCGTCGCGGCGAGGAGCTCCACGACGGGCTGGTCTACGTCCCCCACCCGGAGACGAAGCCGATGCACCAGCAGCCGTCGACCGTGGTCGAGCTGCTGCTGCCGCCGCTGGCGGGGCTGGGCACCGGTGAGGCACTCGAGCTCGAGGTCGCCGACGGCCAGGCCACCCTCGGCCACCCCTGATCGCATCTGCCTAGGCACGTGCGCAGGCCCGCGCCCGACCTCGCATCTGCCTAGGCACGTGCGCAGACCCGCGCCCCGACCTCGCATCTGCCTAGGCAGATGCGATCGGCGGGTGGGACACAGCCCATACCGTCGCCCATGCCATAACTTGACGTTATCCATCTCATAACGTGACCGACTAGGTTGAGCAGGTGAGGGTCACCTACCATGGAAGGACGTCCGGGTTCACCGCGACGCACCTACCGTTCAAGGGGCCACGACCACCCGCCATGAGCAGCACGACCCAGACCAAGGACCGCGTCATTATCCGCTTCGCCGGCGACTCCGGCGATGGTATGCAGTTGACGGGCGACCGGTTCACCGCAGACAGCGCGGCCCTGGGGAACGACCTGTCGACGCTGCCGAACTACCCGGCCGAGATCCGCGCCCCCCAGGGGACCATGGCCGGTGTCAGCTCCTTCCAGCTGCACTTCGCCAGCCGCGACATCCTCACCCCCGGCGACGCCCCCGACGTGCTCGTCGCGATGAACCCCGCCGCGCTCAAGGCCAACCTCGCCGACGTCCCGCGCGGCGCGACGATCATCGTCAACACCGACGAGTTCAGCACCCGCAACCTCAAGAAGGTCGGGTGGACGGCCAGCCCGGTCGAGGACGACACCCTTGAGTCTTGGCACGTGCACGCCCTGCCACTGACCTCGATCACCGTCGCGGCCCTGGCCGAGTTCGACTCGCTGACCCGCAAGGAGAAGGAGCGGGCGAAGAACATGTTCGCCCTCGGCCTCCTGTCGTGGATGTACTCACGCTCGACGCAGAGCACGGAGGACTTCCTCACCTCGAAGTTCGGCGCGACCCCGGACATCCTCGCGGCGAACCTCGCCGCCCTTCGTGCCGGCTGGAACTACGGGGAGACGACCGAGGACTTCGCCGTCCCCTTCGAGGTGGCTCCTGCGGTCACCCCGCCCGGCACCTACCGCAACATCACCGGCAACACCGCGCTCGCGCTCGGCCTCGTCTCCGGAGCCCACCGCGCCGGGCGTCCGCTCGTGCTCGGCTCCTACCCGATCACCCCGGCCAGCGACGTCCTGCACGCCCTGTCGGCGTACAAGCGCCACGGGGTCACCACGATCCAGGCCGAGGACGAGATCGCCGGGGTCGGCCTGGCCCTCGGCGCCTCCTTCGGTGGCTCCATCGGCGTGACGACCACGTCCGGCCCCGGTGTCGCGCTGAAGTCGGAGACGATCGGTCTGGCCGTCAGCCTCGAGCTGCCGCTGATCATCGTCGACGTCCAGCGTGGCGGCCCGAGCACCGGCCTGCCGACGAAGACGGAGCAGTCCGACCTCCTCCAGGCGATGTTCGGCCGCAATGGTGAGTCGCCGGTGCCGATCATCGCCCCGCAGACCTCCGCCGACTGCTTCGACGCCGCGCTGGAGGCGGTGCGGGTCGCGACGACCTACCGCACCCCCGTCTTCCTCCTCTCCGACGGCTACCTCGCCAACGGCTCCGAGCCGTGGCAGGTGCCGGCCGTCGAGGACCTGCCGAGTTTTCCGGTCGAGCTGGCCAGTGAGCACAACGGCACGGATGCGAAGGGGAATCCCACCTTCCACCCCTACGTCCGGGACGAGGCGACGCTCGCCCGTCCGTGGGCCGTCCCCGGCACCCCGGGCCTGGAGCACCGCATCGGCGGCATCGAGAAGGACGCCACGACGGGCAACATCTCCTACGACCCGGACAACCACGACCACATGGTGCGGCTGCGCCAGCGCAAGATCGACGGCATCGCCGCCTCGACCGGAGCGCTCGAGGCCGACGACCCGACCGGTGACGCGAAGGTCCTCGTCCTCGGGTGGGGCTCGACCTACGGACCGAACCTCGCCGCCGTGCGTCGCCTGCGGGCCGAGGGCAAGTCCGTCGCCCACGCGCACCTGCGCCACCTCAACCCCTTCCCGGCGAACACCGGCGAGGTCCTCGCGCGCTACGAGCGCGTCATCGTCCCCGAGATGAACCTCGGACAGCTGGCGATGCTGCTGCGCGCGAAGTACCTCGTCGACGTCCGCTCCCACACCTCGGTCCGTGGCCTGCCCTTCAAGGTGGCCGACCTCGCCGAGGTCATCGACGCAGCCCTCCAGGAGGTCTGAGCATGAGCATGGATCTCGGTATCCCCACCGTCGCGCACGGCACCGCCGGTGTGCCCACCCAACCCGAGGGCGAGACGCAGACCCGCAAGGACTTCTCGTCCGACCAGGAGGTGCGCTGGTGCCCCGGCTGCGGTGACTACGCGGTCCTCGCGGCCGTGCAGGGCTTCCTGCCCGAGCTGGGACTGCGCCGGGAGAACATCACCTTCATCTCCGGGATCGGCTGCTCCTCGCGCTTCCCGTACTACCTCGACACCTACGGGATGCACTCGATCCACGGCCGGGCCCCGGCGATCGCGACCGGCCTCGCGACGAGCCGCCCCGACCTGTCCGTGTGGGTCGTCACCGGTGACGGCGATGCGCTGTCGATCGGTGGGAACCACCTCATCCACGCGATGCGCCGCAACGTCAACATGACGATCCTGCTCTTCAACAACCGGATCTACGGTCTGACCAAGGGCCAGTACAGCCCCACCTCGCAGCCCGGCCTGGTGACGAAGTCCTCGCCGATGGGCAGCGTCGACGCCCCCTTCAACCCGGTCTCGCTCGCGCTCGGCGCGGAGGCCACCTTCGTCGCCCGGACGATGGACTCCGACCGCAAGCACCTCACCGAGGTGCTCAAGGCGGCGGCGGCCCACCGCGGGACCTCGCTGGTCGAGATCTACCAGAACTGCCCGATCTTCAACGACGGCGCCTTCGAGCTGATCAAGGACGTCGAGCAGAAGAAGGCGCGCCTGGTCCACCTCGCCGACGGTGAGGCCGTGAGCATCGGCGACGAGGGCGAGCGCGAGGTCCTCGTCCGCGGCGAAGGGGGCAGCGTCACCTTCCGCCCGGAGGGCGAGGTCTCCGCGCGGGGTCTGGCCGACCAAGTCGTCGTCCACGACGTCACGCTGAGCGACCCGAGCCAGGCCTTCTCGATCAGCCGGTTGGACTCCGAGGCGATGACCCACGTGCCGATGGGCATCTTCCGCGCTGTCGACCGCCCGACCTACGACGACCTGACCCGCGCGCAGGTCGACTCCGCGATCGACCTCGCCGGCGGCCCCGCCGGCGACGGCGACCTGCAGGACCTGCTGCGCGGCAACGACACCTGGACCGTCGAGTAGGCCTGCGCCCCCCTTCCGCCGCATCTGCCTAGGCAGATGCGCAGGTCGCCCGCATTTGCCTAGGCAGATGCGCGGAGCGGCGGCATGTGCCTAGGCAGATGCGAGATCAGGCGCCGAGGATCCGGGTGAGGTAGTCGTTGGCGAAGACCCGGTCCGGGTCGAGTCGGTCCCGCACGTCGCGGAAGTCGTCCAGGCGCGGGTAGAGCCGGCTCAGCTCCTCGACGCCGAGAGCGTGCATCTTGCCCCAGTGCGGGCGGCCGTCGTGCGCGGCGACGATCTCCTCGAAGGCCGCGAAGTACTCGCGGAACGCGCCGCGACGGTACTGGTGCACCGCGATGTAGGCATTGGCCCGCTCGTACCCCGTCGACAACCACAGGTCGTCCGGCGCCGCGACCCGCACCTCGACGGGGAAGGAGATCGGCTCCCTGCGCCGCTCGACCCAGGCCACGAGGTCCGTGAGGACATCGGCCACGCTCTCGCGCGGGACGGCGTACTCGCACTCGACGAAGCGCACCGTGCGCGGAGCACAGAAGACCTCGTGGGAGGCCGCCGTGTAGGAGCGTGTGGTCAGCGCTCGTGCGGCGATCCCGTTGAAGGGCAGCACCGCTCGCGGTGCCCTGGTCAGCACGGCGTTGGCCGCGCCGAAGAGGGTGTTGGACAGGAACTCGTCATCCAGGCGCCGGCGCCACTCGGCGAGGGGCTCGTGCACGTCGTCGCCGACGAGGTCATTGGCCTTCGTCTGCACCCGTCGCGTGCCGGGGAACCAGTAGAGCTCGAAGTGGCGATGGGCGTCGAAGAGCTCCTGCACGCGCGGCAGCACCGCGTCGAGCGAGTCGGGGCGCTCGAGCGCGCGCAGCCGGTAGGCCGGGACGCACGCCAGCTCGATCTCGGTGATGACGCCGAGCGCGCCGAGCCCGACCCGGGCCGCGGCGAAGAGCGCCGGGTCGCGCTCGTCCACCCACCGGTCCTCGCCGTCCGCGGTGACCAGCCGCAGCCCGACGATCCCCGCCGAGAGCCCGGGCAACGCGGCGCCGGTGCCGTGGGTGCCGGTGGACGTCGCGCCGGAGACGGTCTGCGCGTCGATGTCGCCGAGGTTGGGCATGGCCAGCCCGAGCAGGTCGAGGGCCTGGTTGAGGACCCGAAGGGGGGTCCCCGCCAGCACCCGCACCCGACCCGTCGCGCGGTCGGCCGCGAGGACGCCGCTGAGGTGCTCGAGGCTCAGCTGGAGGTCGGCCGGCTCGGCGATGGCGGTGAAGGAGTGACCGCTGCCGACGGGGCGCACCCGTCGACCCCAGCGGCCCGCGTCGCGCACGGCCTCGGCCAGCGCCTCGGGCGTGCGTGGGCGCAGCACCTCCGGTGACGCGGTGACGGTCCCCGCCCAGTTGGACCAGGTCGCACTCATCCGAAGTTCCTCCCTTCGCCCCGGTAGGTGGGGACGACGTCGACGACCTCGTCCCCACGCACCAGGAGGTACTCGTCGAAGCGCTCCGCGAGCTCACCCGCCTTCGCGTGCCGGAACCACACCCGGTCACCGATGGCGAGGTCACGAGCGCCCTTGCCGCGCAAGGGCGTCTGGACCTCGCCGGCGCCCTCGGTCCCGTTCATCGCGAGGCCCGCGGGGTGATGCACCGACGGCACGCGGCTCTCCCCCGCCGGGCCCGAGGCGATGTACCCGCCGGAGAAGCAGGTGACGATGTCCTTCGCCGGGCGCCGGACGACCGGCAGCGCGAAGGCCACGGCCGGCTCCGGGGAGAAGGCGTCGTACCCGTCGAAGAGGGTCGGTCCGACCAGCCCCGAGCCGGCGGCGACCTCGGTCAGCGCTGGATCCTCACGGGCGAGATGGATCGATCCGGTCCCCCCACCGTTGACGATCTGCAGCGGGCCGACCACGTCCTCGATCGCGGTGCGCACGGCCCCGCGACGCCGACGCAGCGAGGCATCGCTGCGCGCCTTGACGAGGCGGACCGCCGGCGAGCTGTCGGGCAGCCCGGCGATCTGGGCGTCGTAGAACATCAGCCCGACGACGCGCAGTCCGGCGTGCTGGGCCGCGGAGGCGAGCGCCGACGCCCGGCGCGGTGAGCGGAGCGGGCTGCGGCGCACCCCGAGGTGGGCCGGGCCGATCCGCAGCGACGCGTCGACGTCGATGACCACCCGCACCGGAGCCCCCGTCGGCAGCCAGCGGCGCAGCGCGTCGATCTGCTCGACGGAGTCGATGGCGATGGAGACCTCCTCGAGGGCCCGCTCGTCGGCGGCGAGCGCCGTGAGCGCCGCCTGGTCGGTGGTCGGGTAGGCGACGAAGACGTCGCTCAGGCCGTGCCCGACCAGCCACAGCGCCTCCGGCAGCGAGTACGACATCACCCCGGCGAACCCCTCCCGCTGCAGCACCCGCTCGAGCAGGTGACGCACCCGGATCGACTTGCTCGCCACCCGGATCGGCCGCCCCGCAGCCCGACGGGCGAGGTCGGCCGCGTTGGCATCACAGGCCTCGAGGTCGACGACGGCGAAGGGGGCGGGTCGCCCGCGCGTCGCGCGGTCCCAGTCGGTGGCTCGGTTCACGACCCCGATATTACCCATCAGTCACCATCCGCCCCGCCATTCGACCAACCGTCATCTCCGGGACACCTGCGCGCCGCCCCGTGTGACCCTCCCCTCCCTAGGTTGCGGGGGTCACGACAACCCTGCCCGCGCGCGGGCACCCGGAGGAGCAGACATGACCCCACCCCGTACCGACCGCACGCTGCTGCCCCTGGCCGCAGGACACCGCGACGGCGGACGCAGCGCCGCCACCTGCGTGTGGAAGTGCGGCGATGCCTGCAGCAAGCCCGTGCCCAACACCTCCGAGAACGAGTACTTCGGGGAGGTCATCGCTGCCTCACGTCGGACCGTGCTCACGACCGGCGGAGCGGTGGCGGCCCTCGCCGGACTCACGGGCGCGGCCGGTGCCGGCCCTGCGACCGCGGCCCCCGGACCGGGCCCGAAGGCCCCCTTCGGCTTCACCCCGATCGACCCGGTGACGGCCGGGACCGACACGGTGGTCGTCCCCGAGGGGTTCCAGTGGGCACCGATCATCAGCTGGGGCGACCCGGTCCTCGCCGACGCCCCGGCCTTCGACTTCGACCACCACACGGCGCGCGCCCAAGCCGGCCAGATGGGTTACAACTGCGACTACGTCGGCATCCTGCGCCACAAGAACGCCAACTCGGCCGTGCTCGTGGTGAACAACGAGTACACGAACAACGAGCTGATGTTCCACGACTACACCGACGCCGAGTCGATGAGCGACGACCAGGTGCAGATCACCCTCAACGCCCACGGCATGACGGTCGTCGAGCTGACCCGCAAGAACCCCAACGGCAAGTGGACCTACACCAGGGCCGCTCCGCTGAACCGACGGATCACGGCCGAGACCCCCTTCGAGCTCGTCGGCCCGGTCCGCGGTCACGACCTGGTGAAGACCACCGCCGACCCGGCCGGCACGACGCCGCTGGGGACCTTCGGCAACTGCGCCGGTGGCACCACCCCGTGGGGCACGATCCTCTCGGGCGAGGAGAACTTCAACGGCTACTTCACCCAGCCCGCGAAACCGGGCGATGGCCTGGCCGGGGCCGCGGCCACCCGCTACGGCCTCGCCGACGGCAACCGGGCCCAGCACAACTGGGACCGACTCGACGAGCGCTTCGACCTGACGGCGGAGCCGAACGAGGCCCACCGGCACGGGTGGGTCGTCGAGGTCGACCCCTTCGACCCCGACAGCACCCCACGCAAGCTCACCGCGCTCGGCCGTTTCAAGCACGAGGGGGCCAATGTCGTCATCGCCGGGGACGGCCGGGTCATCGCGTACATGGGTGACGACGAGCGCTTCGACTACATGTACCGCTTCACCTCGACGGGGAAGTACCTCGAGGGCGACGCCGCGAACAACCGCACGCTCCTCGACGAGGGCGACCTCCACGTCGCGAAGTTCCGTGGCGACGGCACCTCCGACGGCGTCCACGACGGCGACGGTGAGTGGCTACCCCTCGTCGTCGACGGCACCTCCGCCGTCGAGGACATGACCCTCGAGGAAGTCCTCCTCTTCACCCGGCTGGCCGCCGACTCGGTCGGCCCGACGAAGATGGACCGCCCCGAGGACGTCGAGGTCAACCTCGTCAACGGCCGGGTCTACGCGGCACTGACGAACAACTCCGAGCGCACTCCGGCGCAGGTCGACGAGGTCAACCCGCGGGCCGGGAACAAGCACGGTCAGGTCCTCGAGATCACGCCCACGTCAGGTGACCACACGCAGGCCACCTTCCGGTGGAAGCTGGTCCTCATCTGCGGCGACCCCTCCGACCCGCAGACCTACTGGAACGGCTACGACCCCGCCGAGGTCAGCCCGATCTCCTGTCCGGACAACCTCACCTTCGACAGCCGGGGCAACCTGTGGATCGCCACGGACGGCAACGCGCTCGGGCACTGCGACGGCATGTACCTCATGCCGCTCGAGGGCGAGCACACGGGCCACCTGCAGCAGTTCCTGTCGGTGCCGGCCTTCTCCGAGTGCTGCGGGCCGCTCGTCGAGTGGGACGACCGGGTCGTCTTCGCGGCCGTCCAGCACCCCGGCGAGGAGGAGGGCGCCACGCCGAAGAACGTCCTGAGCACCTTCCCCTACCAGGGCAACACCCAGCCGCGCCCCGGGGTGATCATGGTGTGGCCGCAGCGGCAGCACGAGCGCCCGAAGAGGGGTGTCCCCGCACGCCCACAGGACCCGGTGATCGAGACCGACGCCCTCTGACCCCGCCCCCTTCGTGGCAAGGTGGCCCCCATGGATCGCCTGCGCCGTTCCCGCGCCGTCGTCCTCGCCGCGGTCGCGCTCCCCCTCGTGCTGGCGGCGTGCGGCGGCGGGGTCGCCGACTCCACCTCGGGGTCGACCTCGAGCACCAGCTCCACCAGCACGACGACCGGCAGCTCCACCAGCACGGCTGCCGCGCGCTCGGGCTCCCCCACGAGCCATGCCCCCGACCCCGACATCGCGGTGACCCCCGCCGCGGACCGGGCCCAGTCGGCCGCCGAGCGCGCCGCCGGGAGGAAGGCCGCTGACGGCACGCAGAGCGCCCACCGGCTGCGTATCCCCGCCGTCGGCCTGAGCACCTCGATCGGGCCCCAGGGTCTGCGTGACGGCAAGGTCGATCCCGCTGCCGGTGAGGTCATCTGGTTCACCGGGTACGACCGGGTGCGCCCCGGCGCCACCGGCACGACGGTCATCGCCGGCCACGTGGTCAACCCTCGCGGCCCCGACGAGTTCGCGGCCCTCGAGCAGCTCGAGACCGGCGACGGCGTCGTCCTGGACTATCCCGGCGGCGAGCGGTTGCGCTTCGAGATCACGGGCACCGACATCGTCGACAAGGAGGACCTGACGACCGACGCCGATGTGTGGGGACACAACTCCGAGCGCCGGCGGGTCGTCCTCATCACCTGCGACGACGAGCTGGGGTTCCGCGAGGACGGCCACCGAGCGGCCAACTTCGTCGCCGTGGCGGAACTGCCGTCGTGACCTCACGGACGTCCGGATAGCCTCGACGGGTGACTCGTGAACGCCACGGGCTCGGCGTCGTGGCCGCTTGGCTCGCTTATGGCATCTGGGGACTCTTCCCCCTGTACTTCCACGCCCTTCGTCCCGCGGGTGCGACCGAGATCCTCGCGCACCGGATCCTGTGGACGCTCGTGCTCTGCCTGTTCATCCTGGCCCTGCGCCAGGAGCTCTTCGCGCTCCTGCGGCAGGTGCGCGGCCGCCTGGCCCTCGGCATCGGGATCGCCGCCTACCTCATCGCCCTCAACTGGTTCGTCTACGTCTACGCCGTCGGGACCGGCCGGACGAACGAGGCCGCGCTCGGCTACTTCCTCAACCCGATCGTCACCGTCGCCCTCGGGGTGATCGTCCTCGGCGAGCGGCTGCGACGGCTGCAGTGGGTCGCCGTGGGCTTCGGTGCCCTCGCGGCGCTGTACCTGACCTTCGCCGGCGGCGGTCTGCCGTGGATCTCGCTCGTGCTCGCCTGCTCCTTCGGCGGCTACGGCCTGACGAAGAAGAAGCTCGGCGCCACCCTTCCGGCCCTGAGCTCGCTGTCGGCGGAGACGATCTTCCTCCTGCCCGCAGCGCTCGGCCTCCTGTGGTGGGTCGGGGCGGACGGCTCGACGACCTTCACCACCGGCGCCCCGTGGCATTCCCTCCTGCTCGTCTCCGCCGGAGTCGTCACGGCCATCCCCCTGCTGCTCTTCGCCGAGGCGGCCCGGCGGATCCCGCTCGTGACGATCGGCCTGATCCAGTTCATCACCCCGGTGCTCCAGCTCCTCGTGAGCGTCACCCTGCTCGACGAGCACCTCTCACCCGCCCGCTGGGTCGGTTTCGCGATCGTCTGGGTGGCGCTCGCCTTCCTCACCGTGGACTCGCTCACCTCGGCCCGGCGGCGTCGGCGGGCGGTCGACGAGTGCGAGTCACTGGAGCCGGTCGAGCCGCTCTGAGGGCGTGCTCCCGGGCCGCCGGCCGGGGTTGTCGACATCGGGCCCGGATGTATCCGGTCCCGGTGTCCATGACCGGGACCGGGGAAGGGGGTCTCAGCCCACGCGGTGGACGACGCCCTCCATGAGGGCGATGAGCGCCTCCTTGGCGTCGCTCGCGGGCAGCGGGGCGAGGGCCTCGACGGCGTCGCGGCCCATGGCGAGGGTCTCCTCACGGGCGGCGGCCAGGCCGGGGTGGGCCCGGAGCAGCTCGAGCGCCCGGTCGATGCGCGCGGGGTCCTTCAGCTGCGAGCCCAGCAGCTCCTGCAGCTCGGCGTCGGCCGGGTCCGTGGACGCGAGCGCGTTGAGTACCGGCAGGGTGCGCTTGCCCTCGCGCAGGTCGGTGCCCGGCGTCTTGCCGGTCTCCCCCGACTCGCTGGAGATGTCGATGAGGTCGTCGGCCAGCTGGAAGGCGATGCCGAGCCTCTCGCCGTACTCGGTCGCGAGCTCGACGAGCTCGGGCGAGGAGCCGCTGTACATCGCGCCGTAGCGGGCCGCGGTCGCGACGAGGGCACCCGTCTTGTCGGCCAGCACCCCGCGGTAGTACTCGCGCGGATCCTGTCCCGCGGGGCAGGGGCGGTCATCGCGGATCTGCCCGGAGCACAGCCGGATGAAGGTCTGCGCCTGGATCTTCACCGCGTCCGCTCCGAGGTCGGCGATGATGTCCGACGCCGTGCCGAAGAGCAGGTCGCCGACGAGGATCGCCGTGGAGTTGTCGTACCGGGCGTTCGCGCTCGGGGCCCCGCGACGCAGGTCCGCCTCGTCCATGACGTCGTCGTGGTACAGGCTCGCGAGGTGTGTCAGCTCCACCCCTGCCGCAGCCGCGACGACCGCGTCGTTGACCCCTTCGCCCAGCTCGGCGATGAGCATCGTCAGCATCGGGCGGAAACGCTTCCCCCCGGCCTGGGCCAGGTGGAGGTTCGCCTCGGTGATGAACTCGTCGTCGTTGCGGGCGCGCTCGTGGATCATCCGCTCGACCCGCTCGAGACCGTCGGTCAGGCGGGCGCTGAGGTCATCGCTGGCCTCGGGGAGGGCGAGGACCGGCGGGGTCGCGCTCATGTCACTCATCGCGCGATGAAGGTGCTGGACTGCTCGGCGAGCTCGAGCAGCGGACCGGGGAAGACGCCCAGCACGATCGTCACGATGACGCCGACCGTGATGGCGATGAGCGAGAGCGTTGCCGGCGACGCCACGACGACGTCACCGGTCGGCTCGGTGAAGAACATCAGCACGATCAGGCGCATGTAGACGAAGGCCGTGACCGCGGAGGCGAGCACACCGATGACGACGAGGACGGTCCCGGCCAGGCCGCCGTACTCCAGGGCCGGCAGGAAGACCGCGACCTTCGCCGTGAACCCCGAGGTCAGCGGGATGCCCGCGAAGGCGAGCATGAGCAGCGAGAAGGACGCCGCGATCCACGGGTGTCGCCGTCCGAGCCCCGCCCACTGGGAGAGGTGGGTCGCCTCGGCGTCCCGCTCCCGCACGAGGTGCACGATGGCGAAGGCGGCGATCGTCGAGATGCCGTAGGCGACGACGTAGAAGAGCACGCCGGCGACGGCGGTCCGGTCGAAGCTGATGAGCGCCACGAGGATGAAGCCGGCGTGGGCGATCGAGGAGTAGGCGAGGAGTCGCTTGACGTCGGTCTGGGTGACCGAGAGGACCGCACCGACGACCATCGTCAGGGCGGCGATGACGATGACGCCCGACCGCCACTCCCACCGGGTCGTCTCGAGCCCGACGTAGAACAGCCGCAGCAGCGCACCGAAGGCGGCCGCCTTGGTCGCCGCAGCCATGAACCCGGTGACCGGGCTCGGCGCCCCCTGGTAGACGTCCGGGGTCCAGGAGTGGAAGGGCACGGCGCCGACCTTGAAGAGCAGCCCGACGATCACCAGGGCCACACCCGGGAGGAGCAGTCCCTCGAGCTCACCCGTCGACGACGTCGCCGCGGCGGCGATGTCCGACAGGTGCAACGAGCCGGCGTAGCCGTAGAGCAGCGCTGCACCGAAGAGGAAGAAGCCGGAGGAGAAGGCGCCCAGGAGGAAGTACTTCAGCGCGGCCTCCTGCGAGAGCAGGCGACGACGACGGGCCAGACCCGACATGAGGTACAGCGGGAGCGAGAGGACCTCGAGCGCGACGAACATCGTCAGCAGGTCGTTGGACGCCGGGAAGAGGAGCATCCCGACGAGCGCGAAGAGCGTCAGCGGGAAGACCTCGGTCGTCGACCAGCCCTTGCGGGCGGCCTGGGCCTCGAGGGTGGAGCCGGGGCTCGCCGCCCCCATCGGGGTGAAGGAGTCCGCGGTGTCGCCACCGAGCCGGTCGGCCATGACGAGCAGACCGAGCAGACCGAGGACGAGCAGCGCGCCCTGGAGGAAGCGGGTCGGCTCGTCGACGGCGACGGTGCCACCGACGGTCACCCCGACCTCGTCACCGGTCTTGACGACCAGCGCGAGGAAGGAGACGACGACCGAGCCGAGGGCGACCACGACCTGGACGGGGTGCCGCAGGCGACGCGGGACGAAGGCTTCGACGAGCACCCCGACGAAGGCCCCGACGAGGAGCACGATCATCGGTGAGAGCGCCCAGTAGCTGATGTCGGGCGCCTCGAAGGCGGTGGGCAGGGCGAAGGGCATCAGTGGTCACTCCCGGAGGTCGAGCCTGCGTCGGCGGGCCCAGAAGGCGCGGTCGGAGCCGTGTCGGTGACGCCGACGATCTGGAGGGTGCGCTCGACGGCGGGGTCGATCGTGTCCAGCACCGGCTTCGGGAAGAAGCCGAGCAGGACGAGGCTCGCGATCAGCGGAGCGGCGACGACCTTCTCCCGCAACCCGAGGTCGGTCACTGGACCCGTGATGCGGCGGTGCGGACGGCCCGCATCGAGGTCGGCGCGGATGTACTTCGTGTCGGGGGGCACGGAGGCCTCACCGTCACCGTGCTCGCCGACGACGGGCGGCGGGCCGGTCATGATCCGCTTGTACATGAGCAGGATGTAGACCGCGGCGAGCACCACGCCCCAGACGGCGATGGCTGCGGCCACCGGGTGGCGTGACCACGTCCCCGAGATCACGAGGAACTCCGAGACGAAGGTCGACAGCCCGGGCAGGGACAGCGTGGCCAGACCGGCGATGAGGAAGACACCGGCCAGGACCGGGGTGACCCGCTGCCAGCCGCCGTACTCGTCGATCCGCTGGCTGCCGTTGCGCGCGATGAGCATCCCCGCGGTGAGGAAGAGCGCGGCCGTGGCAAAGCCGTGGTTGATCATGTAGAGGTTGCTGCCGGCCTGGGAGACCGAGGTGAAGGCAAAGATCCCCAGCACGATGAAGCCGAAGTGGCTGATCGAGGTGAAGGCGATCAGGCGCATCATGTCCTGCTGGCCGATGGCCAGGATCGCGCCGTACAGCACGGAGAAGACCGCCAGTGTGATCACGAGCGGGCTCGCCCACTGGCTGGCCTCCGGGAAGAGCTGGAGGCAGAAGCGGATCATGCCGAAGGTGCCGACCTTGTCGAGCACACCGACGAGCAGGGTCGCGACCGCCGGCTTCGACGCGGCGGCCGCGTCGGGCAGCCACGTGTGCACCGGCCACATGGGCGCCTTGACCGCGAAGGCGATGAAGAAGGCGACGAAGAGCCAGCGCTCGGTGTTCGCGCTCATCTCCAGGCCGGTGAGGCGCTCGATGAGGAAGCCCTCCGAGCCACCGGGGCCCTGCACGTACAGGGCGATGACCCCGGCGAGCATGATCAGACCGCCGGCGAGGCTGAAGAGGAGGAACTTCAGGGCCGCCGCCTGGCGGCGCTCCCCGCCGTACATCCCGATGAGGAAGTACACCGGGATGAGCATGGCCTCGAAGAAGACGTAGAAGAGGAAGACGTCGGTGGAGGCGAAGACGCCGACCATGAAGGGCAGGAGCAGCAGGAGCAGGGCGTAGTAGCCCTTCTCCCGGCCGCCGCCCTCGGGCACGTCGTTCCACGCGGCGAGCAGGCAGACCGGCATGAGCACGAGCGCCATGAGGATCAGCGCGATCGCGATCCCGTCGACGCCGAGCGAGTAGGAGACCCCGAACTGCGGGATCCACTCGTGCTGCTCGACCATCTGGAACTGCTCGGACGCCCCGCGACTGAAGCTCGTCGCCGTGGCGAGGATGCCGATCACTAGCGTCAGCAGGGAGACGCCAAGGGCGATCGGCTTGGCGAGCGCGGAGCTGCGCGAAGGGAGGGCCGCCACCACGCCGGCTCCGACGAGCGGCACGACCATGAGCAGGGTGAGCCAGGGCATGTTGTCCATCAGTTGATCACCCACAGTGCTCCGAGGAAGGCGACGACGCCCGCGAGCATCGTCAGGGCATAGGAACGAGCGAAGCCGTTCTGGGCTCGCCGTAACCAGTTCGCGCTCCGGGCGAGCGTGACCGAGAGGCCACCGAACGCCCCGTCGACGACGTCACGGTCGGTCTCGACGAGGCCGCGGGTGAGCTTGATGCCCGGCCACATCAGCAGCGTCTCGTTCAGCTCGTCCTGGTACAGGTCGCGGCGGGCCGCGCGCGTGAGCGCCGAGCCGGCCGGGGCCACCTCGGGCACCTCCGCGCGGGCGTAGACCAGCCACGCCCAGACGGCGCCGACGGCGACGACGACGAGCGTGCCGGCCATGAGCACCGGGATCGGCAGGACCGGCTCGTGGTGCTCGACGTGGCCGAGCGTCGGCTCGAGCCAGGTGGTGATCGGCGCGACGGTGGCGAGGACGAGGCCGAGGACGGCCGAGCCGACGGCGAGGACCATCATCGGGATCGTCATCGTCAGCGGCGACTCGTGCGGGTGCACGTCCTCCGTCCAGCGCTTCTTGCCGTGGAAGGTCATGAAGAACAGGCGGGACATGTAGAAGGCCGTGATCCCGGCACCGATGAGCGCGGCGAGGCCGAAGACCCACGGACGCCAGCCCTCACCCACGAAGGCGGCCTCGATGATCTTGTCCTTGCTCCAGAAGCCGGAGAAGGGGGGCACGCCGAGGATCGCCAGCCAGCCGAGGCCGAAGGTGACCCAGGTGATCTTCATGACCGTGGAGAGCCCGCCGAAGCGGCGCATGTCGACCTGGTCGTTCGTCCCGTGCATCACCGAACCGGCGCCGAGGAACATCCCGGCCTTGAAGAAGCCGTGGGTCACGAGGTGGAAGATCGCGAAGGCGTAGCCGACGGGGCCGAGGCCGGCGGCGAGCATCATGTAGCCGATCTGGCTCATGGTCGACGCGGCCAGGGCCTTCTTCATGTCGTCCTTGGCGCAGCCGACGATCGCCCCGTAGACGAGGGTGATCGCCCCGACGACGACGACGGCGAGCTGGGCATTCGGCGCGGCGTCGAAGAGGACGTGGCTGCGCACGATGAGGTAGACGCCGGCGGTGACCATGGTCGCGGCGTGGATGAGCGCGGACACCGGCGTCGGGCCGGCCATCGCGTCACCGAGCCAGGACTGCAGCGGGAACTGCGCGGACTTGCCGCACGCGGCGAGCAGGAGCAGCAGGCCGATCCCGGTGATCGTGCCCTCGCCCGCCCCGGCGACGGCGGCGTTGACCTCACCGAAGTCGACGGTGCCGAAGGTGGCGAACATCAGCGACATCGCGAGGAGCAGCCCGACGTCACCGACCCGGTTGACGATGAAGGCCTTGTTCGCGGCGGTGGCGAAGGCCGGGTTGTGGTTCCAGAAGCCGATGAGCAGCCACGAGGCCAGCCCGACGCCCTCCCAGCCGACGAAGAGCAGCAGGTAGGAGTCGGCGAGGACGAGCAGGAGCATCGACGCCACGAAGAGGTTGAGGTAGGCGAAGAAGCGCCGCTTGTCCGGGTCGTGCTCCATGTACCCGAGCGAGTACACGTGGATGAGCGACCCCACGAAGGTCACGAGCAGGACGAAGGCCATCGACAGCGGGTCGATGAGCAACGACGCCGAGACGTCGATGCTGCCGGCCGGGATCCAGTCGTACAGCGCGATCGAGGAGGCGCGCTCCCCCGGGTCCGAGGCGAGCATCGCGACGAAGATCGCGGCGCCGACGAGGAAGGACCCCCAGGACAGGAGGGTGGCGAGCAGCGGACCGAAGGAGTCGGTGAGCCGGCCCCCGAGGAGCAGCAGCGCGGCGCCGAGCAGGGGAAGGGCGACGAGCAGCCAGCCGAGGGCGGTGACCCCGTTGGCCCCGGAGGGGATCGCGACGGCGGCCGTCTCGCCTGCTGTCGCAGACAGTGCGGTGAGCAAGGTGGCTCCTTACAGCTTCAGCAGGTTGGCATCGTCGACCGAGGCCGACCGGCGGGCACGGAAGACGGCCATGATGATGGCCAGACCGACGACGACCTCGGCCGCGGCGACCACCATGACGAACATGGCGATCACCTGCCCCTCGATCGACCCGTGCATGCGGGAGAAGGTGACGAAGGCGAGCGAGGCCGCGTTGAGCATGAGCTCGACACCCATGAAGACGATGATCGCGTTGCGTCGCAGCAGGACGGTCGCGCTGCCGATCGTGAAGAGGATGATCGACAGGTAGATGTAGTTCATCGGGTTCACTGCTGCCTCCCTTCGGGCGTGCCCTTCGAGGCCGTGCGACCGAGCGACTCACCGGATGTCCCGGGCGTCGTGCTCTCGTTGGCCTCGATCTCGGTGTATCGCGTCGGTGTCGTCACCTGGTCGCGGGCGACGAGGACGCGGTTGAGCGAGAGCTCGGAGATGCTGCCGTCGGGCAGCAGTGCCGGGGTGTCTACCGCGTTGTGCCGGGCGTAGACACCGGGCACCGGCAGACCGGCGAGGTTCTCCCCTTCGCGGAAGCGCCTCTCCATCCACTCCTTCTGCGTCGGCTTGGCGATGATCCGCTCGCGGTGGGCGAAGATCATCGCGCCGAGCGCCGCGATGGTCAGCAGGCCGGCGGTGACCTCGAAGAGCCACACGTACTTGCCGAAGACGAGATAGGCGATGGACTCGACATTGCCCGGGTCGGCGTTGACCTCGGCGAGCGACGGGTCGCCGGAGTAGGTCACCCGACCGATGGCCCCGGCCAGCAGCGCGAACATGCCCACGGAGAGCAGCACGGTGAAGAACCGCTGGCCCTTGAGCGTCTCGACGAGGGAGTCGGAGTGGTCGACGCCGACGAGCATGACGACGAAGAGGAAGAGCATCATCACGGCGCCGGTGTAGACGAAGATGTGCACGATGCCGAGGAAGGGCGCCTCCTGCAGGAGGTAGAAGGCACCGATGACGATCATCGTCGTCACCATGCCGATGGCCGCGCGCACCGCCCGGCGGGCGAAGAGCAGCGCGAGCGCACCGGGGACGGCGACGGCGCTGAGCAGCCAGAAGACAACGGCTTCACCGGTGCCGGTCATCGCTCATCCCCCGCCTGCTGCTCGGCCCATTCGCGCTGCTCGCCCGTGGCTGCGGTGACCTTGCCCTGGTAGTAGTCGCGCTCCTCCATGCCGTCGACCATCGGGTGGGGCGCGGGCAGCATCCCCTCCTGGATCGGCGCGAGGAGCTGCTCCTTGGTGAAGATCAGGTCGGCGCGGTTGTTGTCGGCCATCTCGTACTCGTTCGTCATCGTCAGCGCCCGGGTCGGGCAGGCCTCGATGCACAACCCGCAGAAGATACAGCGCAGGTAGTTGATCTGGTAGATGTGCCCGTACCGCTCGCCGGGGCTGAACCGCAGGCCCCGCGCGTCGTCGTTGTCCCGTCCCTCCACGAGGATCGCGTCGGCGGGGCAGGCCCAGGCGCACAGCTCGCAGCCGATGCACTTCTCGAGCCCGTCGGGGTGACGGTTGAGCTGGTGGCGCCCGTGGAAGCGTGGCTGGGTCGGCCACTTCACCTCGGGGTACTCCTGGGTGGCGACCTTCCGGAACATCGTCGAGAAGGTCACCCCGAATCCGGCTACTGGGGCGAAGAGTTCGGAGAAGAACCCTCCCTTGGTCTCGTCAGCCACGGTGCTGCTCCTCCTCATGGGTGAGCGGGGCGCTGGTCTCGTTGGGGGTCTCGGGCAGGGATCGGTCTGCCGGGGCACGGCGTGTCGGCTCCAGCAGGCGCTGACCGGGCATCGGCGGCACGGGGTGGCCGCCGGCGAAGGGGTCGATCTCCTCGGGGACCCCTGCGGTCTCCTCCTGCTCCTGCGCCTGGCGCTCCACCCGGGTCTCCCAGATCCACGTGGAGCCGAGGACGAGCACCGCGAGGACGCCGACGATGATCAGCGAGGAGATCGGGAAGGATCGACCGAAGAGGTCGAAGGTCGCGTCACCGAAGAAGCCGGCGTCGGCTCCCCGGATGAAGGCCACGGCGATGACCCAGGCGACGGCCACCGGCATGAGGAACTTCCAGCCGAAGCGCATGAACTGGTCGTACCGGGTGCGCAGCAGGGTGCCGCGCAGCCACACGAAGCCGTACATGAAGAGCCACATCTTCAGGGTGAACCACAGCAGTCCCCACCAGCCGGTGTTGAACATGCCGTCGCCGATGGCCGCGATCCCGGGGGGCGCCTGCCAGCCACCGAGGAAGAACGTCGTTGCCAGGCCCGAGACGGTGAACATGTTGATGTACTCACCGAGGAAGAACATCGCGAAGCGCATCCCGGAGTACTCGGTGAAGTAGCCACCGACGAGCTCGCCCTCGCCCTCGGCGAGGTCGAAGGGCAGGCGGTTGGTCTCACCGACCATCGTGATGACGTAGATGACGAAGGAGACGCAGGCCGGGACGATGAACCACAGGTCCGACTGGGCGGCGACGATCTCGCTCGTCGACATCGAGCCGGCGTAGAGGAAGACCGCGACGAGCGCCAGGCCCATGGCGATCTCGTAGGAGATGATCTGGGCCGTCGCCCGCAGGCCACCCAGGAGCGGGTAGGTCGATCCGGCCGACCAACCACCCAGGACGATGCCGTAGGCGGCGATCCCCGCGACCGCGAGCACGAGCAGCGCCGCGACGGGCAGGTCGGTCAGCTGCAGCGGGGTGCGGTGGCCGAACATCGACACCTCGCCACCGAAGGGGATGATCGCGAAGGAGATGAAGGCCGCCGAGGCGAAGATGATCGGCGCGACCGTGAAGACGAGCGCATCGGCGCCCGCCGGACGCACGTCCTCCTTGAGCATCGACTTCATGCCGTCGGCGAGCGACTGCAGGAGACCGAAGGGCCCGACCCGGTTGGGGCCGGGGCGCTGCTGCATCCGCCCGATCATCCGGCGCTCGAACCAGATCATGAGCAGGACGCTCACGAGCAGGTACGCGAAGAGGAGGAGGGCCTTGACGACCACCAGCCACACCGGGGTGTCACTGAAGTCTGCGGGCCCCGGGGGGTCCGCAGCCGCCAGCATCGTCAACGTGTTCACGCGGTACCGCCCTTCGTCACGGAGACGATCGCCCCGGCCCGGCCGGAGAGCGAACGCACGTCACAGCTCTCGGAGTTCGTCGGCAGCCACACGACATGGTCGACCATCGCGCGGATCTCGACCGGCAGCGTGACCCGCACGTCCTCGGCCGAGACGGTGAGGAGGTCACCGAGGACGACGCCGAGGGCCTGGGCCGTCAGCGGCGAGATCGCCGCGCGCGGGGCCTTCGCCGTCCCGGCGAGGAAGGGCTCCCCCTCCTGGAGCGACCCCTGGTCGAGCATGAGGCGCCACGTCGCAAGGACGGCCTCGCCCGCGCCCGGCTGGGGCACGCCGGCGCGGCGGACCCGCGGCGGGTAGCCCGTCGCCCGCGGCTCCTGGCTCGCCTCGAGCGAGCGGCGCGACTCGGTGACGGTGCGGGTCCCGAGGAAGGTCCCCATCTCGTCCGCGAGCATGTGCAGCACGCGGTGGTCCGCGAGGGCATTGGTCGCCAGGCTCGCCTCGAAGGGACGCACGCGCCCCTCCCAGTTGATGAAGCTGCCGCTGCGCTCGGCGTGCGGAGCGACCGGCAGGATGACGTCGGCGTGCTCGGTGACACTGCTCGGCCGGATCTCGAGGGAGACCACGAAGGCCTTCGCGAGGGCCTCGTTCGCGACCCTCGCCCCGCCGGTGATGCCGATGTCGTGGACGTCGACGCCCCCGACGACGAGCCCACCGAGGGAGCCCTCGGCGGCAGCGGTGAGCATCCCGGCCGTGTCCTTGCCCCCCTCACCGGGCAGGCAGCCGGCCTCGATCGCGCCGCGCTCACCGGCGCGACGCGGGACCCAGGCGAGCTTCGCCCCGGTCGCCTCGGCCAGCTCGGCAGCCGCGGCGAGGGCTCCGGGCACGGTGGCCAGGCGCTCGCCGAGCAGGATGTAGGCACCCTCGCCACGCAGGTCGGCGTGGGCGTCGACCACCTGCTCGGGCGCCGACTCGTGGTCCGCCTCCGAGGCCAGGGCCAGCAGGACCTCGGTCTCCGTGCCGGGGGCCGCGGGGATGAGACCTCCGCCGAGCTTGTCGAGACCACGCGTGGTCAGCGGCGCGATCGAGCGGATGCTCGTGCCCGTCTGGCGGTACCCCTTGCGCAGGCGGAGGAAGAGGATCGGGCTCTCCTCCTCCGGCTCGAGGCCGACGAGCAGGACCGAGCGGGCCTTCTCCAGGGCGGTGTAGCTCACACCCGTCTCCGGCGAGGTGCCGACGACGTGGCGCAGCAGGAAGTCGCGCTCCTCCTCGGAGTGCGGGCGCGAGCGGTGGTCGATGTTCGTCGTCGCGAGGACGTCGCGGGCGAAGGTCGAGTAGGCGTGGGCGTCCTCGGTGCTGACCCGACCGCCGACGAGCACACCGTGCTGCTCGGCGGCACGCAGCCCCTCGGCCGCCGCGGAGAGCGCCTCCTGCCAGGCGACGACCCGCAGCTGGCCGTCGGCGCCGCGGACCATCGGGAACTCGAAGCGGTCGCCGAGGCTCGCGTGGTTGAAGGCCCAGCGGCCCTTGTCGCAGTTCCACTCCTCGTTGACCTCGGGGTCGTTGCCGGCCATGCGGCGCAGCACGGTGCCGCGGCGGTGGTCGGTGCGAAGGGAGCAGCCGTCCGCACAGTGCTCGCAGACGTCCGGGGTGGAGACGAGGTCGAAGGGCCGCGACCGGAAGCGGTAGGCCGCGCCGGTCAGGGCACCGACCGGGCAGATCTGGACCGTGTTGCCCGAGAAGTAGGATTCGAAGGGCTGCTCCTCGTAGATGCCGACCTGCTGCAGCGCACCCCGCTCCACGAGGGCGATGAAGGGGTCACCGGCGATCTGGTCCGAGAAGCGGGTGCAGCGCGCGCAGAGCACGCAGCGCTCGCGGTCCAGGAGGACCTGCGAGGAGATGTTGATCGGCTTCGGGTAGGTCCGCTTGACGTCCTCGAAGCGGGAGGTGGCCCGCCCGTTGGTCATCGCCTGGTTCTGCAGCGGGCACTCGCCACCCTTGTCGCAGACCGGGCAGTCGAGCGGGTGGTTGATCAGCAGCAGCTCCATGATGCCCTGCTGTGCCTTGTCGGCGACGGGCGACGTGTGCTGGGTGCGCACCTGCATGCCCTCGCTGACCGACATGGTGCAGCTGGCCTGCGGCTTGGGCATCGGCTTGACGTTGCCCTCACGGTCGGGCGTCGCCACCTCGACCAGGCACTGGCGGCAGGCGCCGACCGGCTCCAGGAGCGGGTGGTCGCAGAACCGCGGGATCTCGATCCCGGCCTCTTCGGCCGCGCGGATGACGAGCGTGTTCTTCGGCACGGCGACGTCGATGCCGTCGATGCTGACCGTGATCAGCTCGGGCTTCGGGTGCGCCTGCGGGTCGGACGAGCGTGTGACGGTCATGCGGTCACCATCGTGTTCTGCTCCTTGGCGAAGAGCGTCGAGGCGGCGGGCGGGAAGAGCTCGCTGGCCGGGGTGTGGCACCCCGCCTCGAACTCGTCCCGGAAGTACTGCACGGCGGACGTGATCGGGCTCGTCGCGCCATCACCGAGCGCGCAGAAGGACCGGCCGAGGATGTTGTCGCAGATGTCGACGAGCTTGTCGATGTCCTCGGGCGTGCCCTTGCCGTGCTCGATGCGTTCGAGGATCTGCGCGAGCCACCACGTGCCCTCACGGCACGGGGTGCACTTGCCGCAGGACTCGTGCTGGTAGAAGTCGGTCCAGCGGCTGACGGCGCGCACCACGGAGACGGTGTCGTCGAAGATCTGCAGGGCACGGGTGCCGAGCATCGACCCGTGCGCGGCGACCGACTCGAAGTCGAGCGGCACGTCGAGGTGCTGGTCGGTGAAGATCGGCGTCGAGGAGCCCCCGGGCGTCCAGAACTTCAGCGGGTGGTTGGGGTCGCGCATGCCGCCGGCCATGTCGATGAGCTCGCGCAGGGTGATCCCGAGCGGGGCCTCGTACTGCCCGGGCTTCTGCACGTGCCCGGAGAGGGAGAAGATCCCGTAGCCCTGCGACTTCTCGGTGCCCATGTCGGAGAACCACTCCGCGCCGTGCAGGACGATCGAGGGCACGGAGGCGATGCTCTCCACGTTGTTCACGACGGTCGGTCGGGCGTACAGACCGGCCACCGCGGGGAAGGGGGGCTTCAGCCGCGGCTGACCACGCCGCCCCTCGAGGGAGTCCAGCAGCGCGGTCTCCTCGCCGCAGATGTAGGCGCCGGCACCGGCGTGGACGGTGATGTCCAGGTCGAATCCGGTGCCGAGGATGTCCTTGCCGAGGTACCCGGCGGCATACGCCTCCTCGACTGCGCGCAGCAGGCGGCGGTAGACGTGCACCACCTCACCCCGCAGGTAGATGAAGGCGTGGTTGGAGCCGATGGCGAAGGACGTGATGATCGAGCCCTCGATGAGGAAGTGGGGCGCGGCCATCAGCAGCGGGACGTCCTTGCACGTCCCCGGCTCGGACTCGTCGGCGTTGACGACGAGGTAGCGCGGTCCACCGTCCGGCGGGGGCAGGAAGCCCCACTTCATGCCGGTCGGGAAGCCGGCACCACCCCGGCCGCGCAGGCCGGAGTCCTTCGTCGCCTGGACGAGGTCCTCGGGCGGGGTCTGCAGGGCCTGGCGCAGGGCGCGGTAGCCCTCGTTGTCCTCGTAGGTCGCGAGGGTCCAGGACTGCGGGTGGTCCCAGAACTTCGTGAGGATCGGGGTCAGCTGAATCGACACGAGATCACTCCCCCTTCTCGTCCGTGGAGTCGTCGGCGGGGCGGGCCTCGCCCTTCGCCTGCGGGTCGCGCCCGCCGGGCAGCTCGTCGGCGGCATTGCTCGGGGTGTCCACCGACCGGGGCTTGCCGGGGGCCAGGCCCTCGACGGAGGCGCCCGCCGCGTCGGGCTCCGGCTGGGTCTGCGGAGTGGCTCCGGGTGCGGTCCAGCCCTCCTGGTGCGCCAGCTGCACGCCGCGAAGGGAGGCGGGGCCGGCCCCGACGCCTTCGTCGGCCCGTCCGTCGGAGAACCCCGCGAGGACCCGCGAGGTCTCCTTGAAGGTGCACACCCGGCTCGAGCCACGGGTCGGGGCCACGGGCGCACCGGAGCGCAGGGTGTCGACGAGCTCGACCGTCGAGTCCGGGGTCTGGTTGTCGAAGAACTCCCAGTTGGCCATGACGACCGGCGCGAAGTCGCACGCGGCATTGCACTCGACGCGCTCGAGGGTGACCTTGCCGTCCGCGGTGGTCTCGTCGTGGCCGACGCCGAGGTGCTCGCTGACCGTGTCCCAGATCTGGTCGCCGCCCATGACCGCGCACAGGGTGTTGGTGCACACACCGACGGTGTACTCGCCGTTGGGGTGGCGCTTGTACTGGGTGTAGAAGGTCGCGACACCGGAGACCTCGGCGGTGCTCAGACCGAGCAGCTGCGCGCAGAAGTCGATGCCGCGGCCGGTGACGTACCCGTCGACGCTCTGCACGAGGTGCAGCAGGGGCAGCAGCGCGGACCGCTTCTGCGGGTAGCGCGCGATGACCTGCTCCGCGTCGAGGGCCAGCGCCTCGAGGACGTCCGCGGGGTAGGGCTCCTTGCTCGCGGCGGGCACGTGCAGGTGCCCGGACGCGGTCTGCTCGCCGTAGTTGCTGGACATCAGCGGTCCACTCCTCCCATGACGGGGTCGAGCGAGGCGACCGTGACGACGACGTCGGCGAGGTTGCCCCCCTCGCACATGGCCGCGACGGCCTGCAGGTTGTTGAAGCTCGGGTCCCGGAAGTGGGCCCGGTAGGGGCGGGTGCCACCGTCGGAGACGACGTGGCAGCCGAGCTCCCCCTTCGGCGACTCGATCGCGGCGTAGGCCTGGCCGGGCGGGACGCGGAAGCCCTCGGTGACGAGCTTGAAGTGGTGGATGAGCGACTCCATCGAGGTGCCCATGATCTCGCGGATGTGGTCGAGGCTGTTGCCCTGGCCGTCCCCGCCCACGGCGAGCTTCGCGGGCCAGGCGATGCGCTTGTCCTCGACCATGGTCGGGCCGGGGTTGCGCTGCAGCTCATCGATGACCTGCTCGATGATCTTCAGGCTCTCGTGCATCTCCTCGAGGCGGATCGCCAGCCGGTCGTAGGCGTCGGCGCCGGTCCGGGTGACGACGTCGAAATCGTACTTCTCGTACCCGCAGTAGGGGGAGAGCTTGCGCAGGTCGTGCGGCAGGCCGGTCGAGCGCAGCACCGGGCCGGTCACGCCCAACGCGGTGCACCCGGTGAGCGAGAGGACACCCACGCCCTTCGTGCGCCCCTTGAAGATGGGGTTCTCGAGCAGGATCCTCTCCAGCTCGCCGATCCCCCTGCGCAGCTCCGGCAGGGTCTCGCGGATCTTGTCGATCGCACCGTGCGGCAGGTCCTGGGCGACGCCACCCGGGCGGATGTAGGCGTTGTTCATCCGCAGGCCGGTGATGTTCTCGATGACCGACAGGATGCGCTCGCGCTCGCGGAAGCCGATGGTCATGACCGTGGTCGCGCCCAGCTCCATGCCGCCGGTGCCCAGGCAGATGAGGTGGCTGGAGACGCGGGTCAGCTCCATCATGAGCACGCGGATCGCCGTCGCGCGCTCGGGGATGTCGTCGGTGATCCCGAGGACCTTCTCGATGGCGAGGCAGTAGGCCGCCTCCTGGAACATCGGGGTGAGGTAGTCCATCCGGGTACAGAAGGTCACGCCCTGGGTCCAGGTGCGGAACTCCATGTTCTTCTCGATGCCCGTGTGCAGGTACCCGATCCCGGCGCGGGCCTCGGTGACCGTCTCGCCGTCGAGCTCGAGGATGAGCCGCAGGACGCCGTGGGTCGAGGGGTGCTGGGGGCCCATGTTGAGGATGATCCGCTCCTCGGGGTTCATCCCGAGCTCGCCCATCTCCTGGTCCCAGTCGCCACCCTGGACGTTGACGACGTGGCCCTCGGCCAGGTCGTCGGCACCGGCGGTGGAGTGCACCCCGGACGTGTTGGTGTGCGTCGCCATCAGTTGTACGACCTCCGCTCGTCCGGCGGCGGAATGGTGCCGCCCTTGTACTCCACCGGGATGCCACCCAGCGGGTAGTCCTTGCGCTGCGGGTGCCCGGCCCAGTCATCCGGCATGAGGATGCGGGTCAGCGCGGGGTGCCCGTCGAAGATCACGCCGAACATGTCCCAGGTCTCGCGCTCGTGCCAGTCGGCGCCGGGATAGATCCCGACGACGCTCGGGATGTGCCGGTCCGCGTCGGGCGCGGTGACCTCGACGCGCAGTCGTCGACCGCCGTGGGTGACCGAGAGCAGGTGGTAGGCCACGTGGAGCTCGGCGCCCTCGTCCTGCAGGAAGTGCACGCCCGAGACCGACATGCACATCTCGAAGCGCAGCCCGGCCTGGTCACGCAGGGCACGCATGACCGGCACGAGGTTCGCGCGGTCGACGTGCAGCGTCAGCTCGTCCGCGTGGACGACGACCCGCTCGACGAGGTCGGTCCCGGTCGTCTCGGTCAGCCGGTCGACGACCTCGTCGTACCAACCGCCGTAGGGGCGCTGGGCCGCTCCCGGGAAGGCGACGCTCGTCTTCAGTCCGCCGTAACCCGAGGTGTCCTGACCGGCCGTGGCGCCGAACATGCCGCGGCCCTCGCGCCGCACGACCGGGGCGTGCTCCGGGTCGACCTCGCCCTCGGCGGGCGGGCCCTCGACATTGGTGTACTCGACGGGACGGCTGCCGCCGGTCAGGCCCTCGGTCGAGGGGTAGCCCTTGTTGGCCGTGCCACCGAGGCCGGGGCCCTGCGGGTGGACGCCCTCGGGCTTCGGGGCATCGACGTCGGCGCCCTGCGGCGCCTCGCCCTTCGGCTGGTTCTGCTCGGTCATGCCAGCAGGTTCCTTCCGAGGAGGGACTCGTGGTCGTGGGTCGGGGGCTGCAGCTCGGTCGGGACGGCCGTGAGGGCCGCCTGCTCCGCCGCCCGCGCCGCCGCGACCCGGTTGACGCCCAGTGGGGTGCTCTGGATCTGCTCGTGCAGCGTGAGGATGGAGTTGAGCAGCATCTCCGGCCGGGGTGGACAGCCGGGGAGGTAGATGTCAACCGGGATGATGTGGTCGACGCCCTGGACGATCGCGTAGTTGTTGAACATGCCGCCGGAGCTGGCGCACACGCCCATCGAGATGACCCACTTGGGGTTGGCCATCTGGTCGTAGACCTGGCGCACGACGGGCGCCATCTTGTTGCTCACCCGACCGGCGACGATCATCAGGTCCGCCTGGCGCGGGGTCGCGGCGAAGCGCTCCATGCCGAAGCGGGCGATGTCGTAGTGCGGTGTGCCGACGGCCATCATCTCGATGGCACAGCAGGCCAAGCCGAAGGTGGCAGGCCACATCGACGACTTGCGCATGTAGCCGGCGAGATTTTCCACCGTCGACAGCGCGATGCCCGAGGGCAGCTTCTCTTCAAGTCCCATGTCTCGTCTCCGTCCTCGTCAGTCCCACTCGAACCCGCCGCGACGCCAGACGTAGGCGTCGGCGATGAAGAACGCGTTGAACAGGAAGAGCACCACGGCACCGAGGGTGAAGGCCCCGAGCTCGTCGAAGGCGACGGCGAAGGGGTAGAGGAACAGGGCCTCGATGTCGAAGATGATGAACAGCATCGCGGTCAGGTAGTACTTGACCGGAAACTTTCCGCCCTCGGCCGCCTGCGGAGTCGGCTGGATGCCGCACTCGTAGGCCTGGGCCTTGGACGCGTTGTAGCGCGCCGGTCCCACGACCAGGCTCGTGCCGACCGAGACGATCGCGAAGCCGAGGCCGAGCGCGAAGAGGATCAGCAGCGGGATGTAGGGGTTCATCGCTGCACTACCTCGCTTTCTGTCGTGTGATGCACGCCACTGTGAATCCTAGGTGCGACCCCTGTCGAGCCCTCACCGGGGCTACGCATCGGGGGCCATCCGGGTCAGCAGGCGCACGAGTCGGTCGTCGACGCCGCCGCCCTTCTCCTCGGGCAGGTTGGCCATGAGCTTGAGCATGAACTTCATCAGCGTCTCGCGCGGCAGGCCGTACTTCGTCGCAAGACCCATGATCTGCGGTTTGCCGATGAGCTTGGCGAACTGTGCGCCGAGTGTGAAGTAGCCGCCGTGCATGTCCTTCATCCGGGCGACGTAGGACTGCAGCACCCGCTCGCGGTCGGTCGCGGTGGGGCGCGCGAGCGCCTGGACGATCGTCTCCGCAGCGGCGTGACCGGCCTCGAGGGCGTAGTCGATGCCCTCGCCGTTGAAGGGGTTGACCATGCCGCCGGAGTCACCGACGAGCATGAGGCCACGGTCGTAGAGCGGCTGACGGTTGAAGGCCATCGGCAGCGCGGCCGCGGTGATGTCACCGCGGATCGTCTCCTCGCTGATGCCCCACTCGGGAGGCATCGTCTCGACCCACCGACGCATGACGTCCTTGTAGTCCGTCCGGCCGAAGGCCTCCGAGGTGTTGAGGACACCGAGGCCGACATTGCTGCGCCCATCACCGAGGCCGAAGAGCCAGCCGTAGCCGGGCATGAGGATGTCCTCCCCCTTCGGACCGGGCGACCAGAGCTCGAGATGGCTCTCGAGGTACTCGTCGTCGTGCCGGGGGGTCTCGTAGTAGGCGCGGACGGCGACGGCCATCGGTCGGTCCTCACGCTTCTCGCGGCCCATCTTCACCGAGAGCCGGGAGGAGACACCGTCCGCCGCCACGACGACGGGAGCTCGGTAGCTCTCGCGCTCACCGGTGGCCCGGCCGCGCTCGTCGACGACCTTCGCGACGACCCCGACGATGCGACCGTCGTCGGCCAGGATCGGCTCGGAGACGTTGCGGCCCTCGAGCAGGGTGGCCCCGGAGGATGCGGCGTGGCGGGCGAGGATCTCGTCGAGGTCGGCGCGGGCCCGGACCATCCCGTAGCCCGGGAAGGAGGTGACGTCGGGCCAGTCGAGCTGCAGGCGCATGCCACCGCCGATGATCCGCAGGCCCTTGTTCTTCGCCCAGCCGTCGGTCTCCGACAGCGGCAGTCCGAGGTTGATCAGCTGGCGCACGGCCCGCGGCGTCAGCCCGTCACCGCAGATCTTGTCCCGGGGGAAGAAGGACTTCTCCAGCAGGACGACGTCCTTGCCGGCCTTGGCCAGCCACGCCGCGGTGGCTGCTCCACCGGGCCCGGCGCCGACGACGATGACGTCGACACTGCGGGCTCCGTGGGCCGTAGGCAGTGCACTGGTCACGAATGGTTCCTCTGGGGCTTGTGAATCATTTCACGATCGCCCGGAAGCCTACTCCCCGCAAACGGGAGCGTTCACCAAGGCGAACCTAACCTGCGCTGTGGTGCCGGCCCGGCTACGGCTTCACCGCTCGGTGGACGGCGACGACCCCGCCCGTGAGGTTGCGCCACTCGACCTCGCTCCAGCCGGCGTCGCCGATGTCCTGGGCCAGCTCCGCCTGGTCGGGCCAGGCCTGGATGGACTCGGCGAGGTAGACGTAGGAGTCGGGGTTGGACGAGACCCGGCGGGCGATCGTCGGCAGCGCCGCCATGAGGTAGTTGCTGTAGACGGTGCGAAAGACCGGGACGACCGGCTGGCTGAACTCGCAGATCACCAGGCGCCCACCCGGCTTCGTCACCCGGACGAACTCGGCGAGCGCCGCCGGGTAGTCGGAGACATTGCGCAAGCCGAAGCTCATCGTCACCACGTCGAAGGACGCGTCGGCGAAGGGCAGCTTCGTCGCATCCGCGGCGGTGAGGGGCCACGAGGGGCGACGACGACGCCCTTCGCGCAGCATCCCCAGGGAGAAGTCGGCCGGCACGACCTCCGCGCCGGCCGCGACGAAGGGCTCGCTCGAGGTCGCGGTCCCCGCGGCGATGTCGAGGATCCTCATCCCGGGCCCCGCGCCGACGGCCCGGTGCACGGCGCGACGCCACAGCCGGTCCTGCCCCAGCGAGAGCACGTCATTGGTCAGGTCGTACTTCGCCGCGACGTCGTCGAACATCGCGGCGACGTCCTTGGGGTCCTTCTGCAGGGTGGCGCGACTCATGTGCACATCTTTGCACCCGCAGTCGTAGGCTGTTGCGGCCATGACATCTCCATCACCCGCCGACGCCCCGGAGGCGCGCGGCGCACCCCGACCCGCCCTGGTCGCGCGCACCGTCGCCGTCCCTGCCGCCGCGGTCGGGGACCTGCTGCGGATGCTGCCGGAGCCGCAGGACGCGGGTGACATCGTCTCCTGGGTCCGTCGTGGCGACGGCCTCGTCGGCTGGGGCACGGTGGTGACCTTCCGGTCGAAGGGCGCCGACCGGTTCGACCGGGCCGAGCAGTGGTGGCGCGATGTCACCGCCGAGGCCATCGTGCGCGACGACGTCGACGAGCCGGGGACCGGACCGATCGCCTTCGGGTCGATGGCCTACTCCGCGGCCTCCGACGACGAGTCCGTGCTCGTCGTCCCGGAGGTCGTCGTCGGCCGCCGCGGCGACCTCGCCTGGGTCACGACGATCACCACCGACGCCACGGTGCCGGGCGCGAACGAACCGCTCGACGTGCAGCCGGCGCCGCAAGCCCCGGGGGACGTCGTCTTCGGCGACCGCGACCTCAGCGCCGACCGCTGGGCGGGCGCGGTCGAGGAGGCCGTCGCGCGGATCACCTCCGGCGCGCTCGACAAGGTCGTGCTCGCCCGCTCCGTGCAGGCCACCGCGCGGGAGCGGATCGACCCGCGCTGGCTGCTGACCCGACTGGCCGAGGACTACGACACGACGTGGGTCTTCGCCGTCGACGGTCTCGTCGGGGCGACGCCGGAGATGCTCGTCCGACTCGAGCGGGGGCTCGTGACCTCCCGCGTGCTCGCCGGCACGATCCGCCGCACGGGTGACGACAGCCACGACCTCGCCCTCGCCGGGTCCCTCGCGCGCAGCAGCAAGGACCTCGAGGAGCACGACTACGCGGTGCGCTCGGTCGCGGACTCGTTGGCCGCCCACACGTCCTCGATCAACGTTCCGGACTCCCCCTTCGTCCTGCACCTGAACAACGTCATGCACCTGGCCACGGACGTCGCGGGGGTCGTCGACGACGCCTCGACGTCGCTGGCCCTCGCCGCGTCGCTGCACCCGAGCGCCGCCGTGTGCGGCACCCCCACCGCCGACGCGGACCGGGTCATCGCCGAGCTCGAGCACATGGACCGTGGTCGCTACGCGGGGCCGGTCGGATGGATGGACGCCTCCGGCGACGGCGAGTGGGGGATCGCGCTGCGCTGCGGCTCCTACGACTCCCCGCACTCGCTGCGTCTCTACGCCGGCTGCGGGATCGTCGCCGGCTCACGGGCCGAGGACGAGGTCGCGGAGTCGGTGGCCAAGCTGTTGCCGATGCGCACGGCCCTCGGCGGCTGAGTGGCCGCTGCGCGCCGGGGCCCTGGGGTGCGCGGCGTCAGGCCAGGGCCGCGGCGACCACGTCGCGCACGCGCCGTCCGTCCGCGCGGCGCGCGCCCCCGTCGACGGGTACCCGGATCACCCGGATGCCGGCGCTCCGGCGGCTGACCAGCTCCTTGATCTCCTCGCTGCTGCGGGCCGTCGTCGCCGGGACCCCGTGCGCGGCGCAGAGGGTCTCGATGTCCGCTCCGGTCGGGGTCCTGAAGATCCGGCGCATCGGGCCGCTCAGCTCCTCCACGCCGTACTCGAGGGTGGTGAAGATGCTGCCCCCGTCGTCGTCGACGACGACGATCGTCAGGTCCGGGTGCGGCTCGTCGGGGCCGATGAGCAGACCGTTGGCGTCGTGGAGGAAGGTCAGGTCGCCCAGCAGCGCGCAGGTGGGGCGGTCACCACGGGAGAGCGCGAGTCCGACCGCCGTGGAGACGCACCCGTCGATACCGGCGAGCCCGCGGCTGGTCACGGGGGTGACATCGGTGCGAGGGCGGGCGATGCCGAGGTGGACGTCCCGCGCGACGCTGCTGCTGCCGAGGAGGAGAGCAGCACCGTAGGGCAGGGCCTCGTGCACCGCGCGGACCACCGCCGGCCCGTCGAGGACGCCGTCGGCCCCGGCGAGCGCCGCGGCGACCCGGTCACCGGCAGCCAGCCAGGTCCGGGCGAAGGGGGTGGCCCCCCGGCCCTCCCCGACCCCCAGCACCGCGGCGAAGGGATGGACGACGGCGGCCGAGTGCGTGGCGTCGGCCCACCCGGACGCGCCCGGCTCCCCCGGGGTGACGACCTCCACCCGCACCTCCGGGCGGGTGGTCAGCGCCGGGACCCCCCGCCCGAGCGTCGGCCGCCCGACGAGGAGGACGCGGCGGGGCAGGTGGTCATCGACCCAGTCGGTGGCGGTGAGGATCTGCGCGCCGTGCGCCAGGACGAGGTCGTGGGTCCCCGGGCCGGGCTCGGCGATGACCGGGGCGCCGTGGTGGGCGGCCCACGCGAGGGCGGCCGAGCGGTGGGCCGCGGTGGGCAGCTCCCCGACCACCACCAGGGTGTCCGGGTCGTGCTCGATCGTGGGCGAGCCCGGCCCGGGAGACGGGAGCCCGGTGGACGGTTCGGGCAGGCTCACCCAGGGCGCTCCCCCGGGCCGCCCGGACACCGTGGCGGGCAGCGGCGGGTCCTCGTGGCGGATGCTCGGTGCGAGCGGGTCGCGGTAGGGCAGGTTTAGGTGTGCGGGACCGGCCAGGCCGGGACCGGTGAGCGCGCCGGTCGCTGCGGCATGCGCCCGGGCGGCGGCGGTGCGCCACGCGGCCGCCTGCCGTCCGGGGTCGTCGGGGGTCTCCAGCTCGAGGGCGAGGCGGACGTGCTCCCCGAAGATGCCGCGCTGGTCGGTCGCCTGGTTGGCGCCGACGGCCCGCAGCTCCGGCGGCCGGTCGGCGGTGAGCAGCAGCAGCGGGACCGCCCCGTGGTGCGCCTCCAGGACCGCCGGGTGGAGGTTGGCGACGGCGGTGCCGCTCGTGGTGATGACCGCTGCCGGGCGGCCGCTCTCCTTGGCCAGACCGAGGGCGAGGAAGGCGGCGCTGCGCTCGTCGACGCGCACGTGCAGGCGCGCCCGGCCGGCCGCGTCGAGGTCGTGGGCGGCGTAGGCCAGGGGTGCCGAGCGCGATCCCGGGCAGAGGACGATCTCGCGGACGCCCAGCCGGACGAGCTCGTCGAGGAGGACGCGGGCTCCTGTGGTCGAGGGATTCACGAGATCGATACTGCCACTGCTGCCGCGCCGACCAGGTCCCCCGTCACTCCCGGGGTACCCGCTCGATGTCGTAGTCGATGACGACGGCCTCGCCCCCTTCGCCGTCGAGGAAGTTGCTCGCGCCCCTGCGCCAGCTCGCCAGCGACGGGTCGTCGCTCGCGTCGACGAGCCGAGCGGTCTCGGCGTAGCGGCCCACGTGGTGCGCCTGCGTGGCGCGAGCATCCGGCCCGAGCTCGTCCGCGACGGCACGCCGCACGGTCACCCACGACTCCCGGTCCGGGTTGTCCTCGCCCTCCAGCCCGGGGACGAGGTCCTCGGCGTGCTCGAGACTGAGCACGGACACCTCCTCGGGGACGCCGACGGTGGCGATCGGCGCCCCGGAGGTGACCACGTGCGTCACCCCGTGACGCTCGCGGAAGGCCGGGTCGGCGGCGAGCGCCGCTGCCGTGAGGCCGCCCTGGCTGTGTCCGGTGAGCATGACCCGGCTGGTGAGGGTGGACCCGGTGCGGCGCTGGGCGTCGGCGAGCGCCCGGGAGACGGCCCGCGTCGTGAGCGTCGCCCGCCCGGAGGAGAGCAGGACATTGCTTGTGAGGTCCCACGGGTTGGCGCCGGCCCGGGGGTGGAAGGTCTGCGTGCCGGGGACGTCGACCACCCAGGTCCACGTCCCGTCGGCGCGGGGGACGCCGGTGAGCCTGACCCGGGACCCGCCCGAGGTCGGCCCGTGCGCCGCGACGAGGTCGGTGACACCGGTCGGCGCCCGTCCCCCGCCCTGCCGGTGCACCCGCACGGAGACGTCCTGGTCACTCTCGTCGAGGGCGGCGCCCCGGGTGGCCGCGAGGATGACGCCGAGGGCCTCCGCCCGGGTGCGTGGTGGGTACGGCACGCCGAGGCGGCCGGAGCGCCAGCTCAGCCAGGTCCCCAGGGCCGGCCGGCCCACCCCCACCCCCAGGACCAGCCCGTCGAGACCATCGGCCGCGGCCGGCACGAGCCACGGGTGGTCGGCGAGGATCTCGTCGGCGCCCTGCCCGAGGCCCAGCCCGACCGCGAGCACCCGCTCGCGCGCCCCGGGCACCTGCAGGGCGATCCTCGCCCCCGGGCTGAGGGCGACCCCGACCGCGACGGCGGTGACGGCGGGGGCCGCGGCCCCGACCGTGGCACCGACGCCCGCGCCGACGGCCGTGGCCGCCCCGTCGAAGAGCGCCTCCACGGCTGCCTCACCCGTGCGGTAGGTCGCGACGGCCGCGCGGGTGGTCACGGCGCTCGCGAGGATCTCGGTCGCGATGCCACCGGCACCGGTGGGGCCGACGCAGCGGCAGATGGCCAGCTCGGCCGCGGCGTACTCGACGGGGGCGAGCACCCCGGCCAGGGCGAGGGAGGGCTCCGCGGCGGCCAGACCGATGACGATCGCCGTCTCCGCCACGTCGCCCCCGACCGACTGCAGCACTCCTGCCGCGCGCTCGAGCTGCGTCAGCTGCACCGTCAGGCCGCCGGCCCCTCCGCGCACCTCGAGGCCCGCGGTCACGGCAGCAGCCCGATCCTGCGGTCGACCCGGCCGAGGTCGACGACCCGCTGCCGCGCGGTGGAGTCGAGCTGCCGCACCCGGGTGGCGGCCTCGTGCAGCCGCCGGGCCAGCTCCTCGAGGTCGGCCGTGTGCCCCGCCACCAGCTCACGGTGCCGGTCCGCCGCGTCCCCCTGCCACGCCTCGCTCGTGGCGCAGCGGATCGTCCTCGCCTGCACCGCGATGCGCTCGGCACAGCGATCCAGGCGCGCGGCGGTCGTGCCGAGCGCGTCGATCGGGATCGTGGGGACGTCCATGGGCCCAGCCCACCGAAGGTCACCGCCTCGTGGCGCCCCCGTCGCCGGGGCTGTGGACGGCGCTCCTCAGCGGCCCGGGCTTGTGACCGGGGTGCTCGTCACAGGTGGGCGAAGGCCGCACCGACGCGCTCGCGCCACCACCGGAGGCGGTCGGCCGGGGCGGCGTGCTCGGCCAGGAGGGCCGGGTCGACGAGGACCTGCCGCACCGGCACCACACCCCCGGTGGGGAGCAGGGGGTCGGTGGTGACGTCGGCCCCGAGCATCGCGCCGGTCCCCAGACCGCACGCGTGCTCGAGCTGGGGCAGTGCCGCGGCGAGCGCCACCCCGGCTCGCAGACCGACGCTGGAGTCGATCGCCGAGGAGACGACGGCGGGCAGGCCGCACTCGGCGACGACCTCGAGCGCCCGGGCGACTCCTCCGAGCGGCGCCACCTTGACGACGACGAGGTCGGCGGCGCCCAGCCGGGCCACCTCGAGCGGGTCCTCGGCCTTGCGGATCGACTCGTCCGCGGCGACGGGCACGTCCACCCCGCCCAGGGCGAGCTCCACCCGCAGCCGCGCGAGGTCGCGCACGTCGGCACAGGGCTGCTCCGCGTACTCGAGGTCGAAGGGGGCCAGCGACGCCAGCATGTCGTGGGCCTGGGTCAGGGACCAGCCGCCGTTGGCGTCGACCCGGATGCGTCCGCGCGCGCCCATGGCCTCGCGCACCGCCGCGACCCGGTCGAGGTCGTCGTCCTCCCGCTGGCCGGGCTCGGCCACCTTGACCTTGGCCGTGGTGCAACCCGGGTAGCGGGCGAGGATCCCGGCGACGTCCGCGGCGGGGACG
Organism: Janibacter sp. GS2; assembly: GCF_051200835.1. Taxonomy (GTDB): domain Bacteria; phylum Actinomycetota; class Actinomycetes; order Actinomycetales; family Dermatophilaceae; genus Janibacter. Next base: position 1,080,982 of record NZ_CP195161.1, on the reverse strand, counting down.
GCGGGGACGGTGGCGTTGACCGGCACCGTGGTGCGCACCGGATCCGGCCACCCGGTCCATGCCGCCTCGATCGTCGCGGCCAACCAACGGGCGGCCTCCTGCGGCCCGTACTCGACGAAGGGGGCGAACTCACCCCATCCCCGGGGGCCCTCCACGAGCGCGACCTCCCGCTCGGTGATCCCCCGGAAGCGGGTCCGCAGCGGGAGCGTGACGACGTGCAGGCCGTCGCGCACCTCGTCCGGCCCGGGCTGGTTGCGCACGGCGCTCACCGGTCGCGACTGGAGAGCACGCAGAACTCGTTGCCCTCCGGGTCGGCGAGCACGGTCCACGTGACGTCCTGGCCCTGACCGACGTCCACCCGCGTGGCGCCCCGGGCGAGCAGGTCCTCGATCTGCGCATCGCGGTCCTGGCTGATGTGCGGGGCGAGGTCGATGTGCAGCCGGTTCTTCGTCGTCCTGCCCTCGGGGACCGGCACGAAGACCAGCCCCGAGCGCAGGGCCTGCCACGTCGCCAGCGTGTCGATCGGGTCGTCGTGGGCCTCGGGAGGGACGACGTTGACCTCGTAGTCGTCCTCGAACTCGATCCGCCAGCCGAGGACATCCGCCCACCACCGCGCGAGCATCGCGATGTCGTGGGCGTCGACGGCCGTGTGGTACCAGCGCAGTGACATGCGAGGACGTTAACCCGCCGTCGCCTCCGGAGCCGCCACGGCCGCGGCCTCGGCCGCCCTGGCCAGGTCCCGGTAGGTCACCAGCTCGTTGCGGAAGCGGCTCACGAGGAGCCCGACGTCACCGAGGACGTAGACCTCCGGCGCCTCGACCGGGCTGCGCCCGTGGGGCCACTGTGACCCGCCCAGGGCCAGGGCGAGGCTGCGCGAGCGTGACGCCGGCACACTGGGAACGCCCAGGCCGCGCGTGAAGTCGGCGACCCGGAAGGGGGCTCCCGCCCCGGTGAGCGCATTGGCCCTGACCACGCAGTGGATGATCGCCGCGGTCACCCGCTCGGGCGGGACCTCACGCCACTGGTGGAGCATGCCGGCACGGGCCGCCTGCACGATCAACCTCCGGTAGGCGGTGAGCAGCTCCTCCCCCACCATCGCGGGGGTGCCGACGAGATCGAGGTGCTCGTCGATGATGCTCGCCCGCTCCCGGGACCCTGCGGGCAGCTGGTCGAGCGCAAGGGGCTCCGACGGCGGGAGGGGGTGGTCGTCGAGGCCGGCCAGCGACGCCTGCCCGCCGACGACGCGCTGCAGCCAGTGCACCATCGCCTCCTGCGGCTCCTCGCGCACCACCACCCGCTCCACCCGCGGCTGCACCGGCCCGCGCAGATGGTCCAGCTCGAGGGCTGCGCACTCGTAACCGCTGCCGGACACCGGTCGCCGCCGCGTGTCGACGACCTGACCGTCGATGACGACGATCTCGGTCAGGCTCCCGAGGTCGCCCGACGGGGGCGCGATCCCCTCCTCCCAGGGGTCCATCCCCCACGGGGGCAGGGACCCCTGGCGGCCACCGTCCACTCCGTACAACCACCGCTCGGCCATCGGTCCGTCCTCTCGTCGGGGCCGGTCCGTGCGACCGGCCACGACCCCAGCCCACCGGCTGCGGCCGGCGCGGGACACCTCCCTTCGCGCGCTGTGGACGAGGCGCCGACGCGCGCGTCGGATGTGGAGGCTCAGAGGACGCCGCTCACGGCTCCCCACACCTGGTTGACCGCGAGCGCCGCGAAGGCGCCGGCGCACAGGACGAGCGCGACATTGGTGTACCAGGAGTTGCGCCACTCGCGGGGCACCCGGTCGGTGTTGAGCAACCACAGCAGGGTGACCGCGAGGAAGGGCATGAACAGCGCCCCGAGCACCCCGTAGGCGAGGATCAGCCAGATCGGCTTGCCGAGGAACATCATCGCCATCGGCGGGATCGTCAGCCACAGGACGTAGGCCTTGTACCAGCGCCCGCCACCGAGCCGGTCCGGGTCGTCCTCGGGCAGACCACGCAGGTGCCCGACGAGGTCGGCGAACATCAGCGAGACGCCGTTCCACACGCCCAGGAGCGAGGACATCGCGGCGGAGAAGAAGCCGACGAGGAAGACCTTGCCGGACCAGTCGCCGTAGCGGTCCGCGAGGACCTGGGAGAGGTCGAGCAGACCCCGGTCGCCGTCCTCGACGGCGATCTGCGCGGAGTAGAGCAGCTCCGCCCCGACGATGAGCGTGGCCAGCACGAAGATCCCGGTGATGGTGTAGGCGACGGCATTGTCGATGCGCATGACCTTCATGTACGCCGGGGTGTACCAGCCCTTCTCCCGCAGCCAGTACCCGTACGCCGCCAGCGTGATCGTGCCGCCGACACCACCGGCCAGGGCGAGGACGTTGACGAGCCCGCCGCCGGGGATCCACGGCTTGATGCCCGCGAGGATGTCGACGATGTTGGGCAGCGTCATGGCCGCGGCGCCGAGCATGGTCACGAACATCAGGCCGACCAGGGCCGCGCACACCTTCTCGAAGACGCTGTAGCGGCCGAGCCACACGAGCGCGGCGCCGACGACTCCGGCCAGGATCCCCCACCAGGTCACCCCGAGGAAGGGGAAGAGCGAGTGCAGCGGCAGGCCGGAGCCGGCCATCGCCGCGGCACCGTAGACGAAGCCCCAGATGACGATGTACGGCAGGAAGTAGACATGCGTCCACCGACCGAGGCTGGACCAGCCCTCGAGGATCGTGTGACCACTGGCGAGGCTGTAGCGACCTGCGCCCTCGACGAGGACGATCTTCATCAGGCAGCCGACGACGACGCACCACATGAGGCCGTACTCGTACTTGCTGCCCGCGATGAGCGTGGCCACGAGGTCGATCGCACCGACGCCGGTGGCGGCGACGATGATGCCGGGGCCGATGATCGAGTACCGCTTGGCGCTCACGTGCTCGGGTGCCGTGGTCATGCTGCTCCTGCGCTGTGGTGGTGGGGACACGGCACGCTACCCGCCGTGCGGGTTCCCAGCCGGGTCAGGTGGAGTGGACCCATGACCTCCTCCCCCGTCGCCCTGATCACCGGTGCCTCCTCGGGCATCGGTGAGGCCACTGCCCTCGCCCTCGCCGAGGCGGGGTGGACCGTCGTCGGCGCGGCCCGTCGCCTCGAGCGCCTCGAGCCCCTGCGGGCGAAGGGAGTGACCCCGCACGTCGTCGACGTCGCCGACGACGCGTCGATGGTCACCCTCGTCGAGGACGTCATCGCCGCGCACGGGCGGATCGACGTGCTCGTGAACAACGCCGGCTACTCGGTCTTCGGGGCCGTCGAGGACGTGCCGGTCGACGTGGCCCGGCGCCAGCTCGAGGTCAACGTGCTCGGGCTCTCCCGGATGAGTCAGCTCGCCCTGCCCCACATGCGGGCCGCGGGGTCGGGGCGCCTGATCAACATCGCCTCCGTCGCCGGTCACGTGAGCGAGCCGCTCGGCGGCTGGTACCACGCGAGCAAGTACGCCGTGGAGGCCCTCAGCGACGCCCTGCGCATGGAGCTCGCACCGCACGGGGTGACGGTCTCGATCATCGAGCCGGGCGCGATCCGCACCGAGTTCGGTGGTATCGCGGCCGACTCCCTGGCGGAGCACTCCGGCTCCGGCGCCTACGCCGGGCAGGCGCGTCGGATGGCCAGGGCGCACGAGAGGATGTTCGGCTCCGGCGCCGCCGACGTGGACGTCGTCGTCGAGGCCATCGTCCACGCCGCCACCGCCCGTCGGCCTCGCGCCCGCTACCAGGTCCCCAAGAGCGCCAGGGCCATGGTGGCCGCGACGAAGGTGACCCCGACCGCGGTCATGGATGCGGTGATGGGTCGGATGTTCGGCACGAACCGCACCTGACCTCCTGCCCGCGCCGACGTCCTCGGCATAGGCTCGGCCCCGTGAGTGCACTGGATGACGTCAGCGAGACCTTCGACCCGCGGGCCTGGGAGGTGGTTGCCGGATTCGAGGACCTCACCGACATCACCTACCACCGGGCCACGGAGCTCGGGTGCGTGCGGATCGCCTTCGACCGTCCGGAGATCCTCAACGCCTTCCGGCCGCACACGGTCGACGAGCTCTACCGCGTCCTCGACCATGCCCGCCGCACCCCGGACGTCGGCGTCGTGCTGCTCACGGGCAACGGCCCGACCCCGCGGGAGGGGAGCAGCGCGACCACGCAGGGGTGGTCCTTCTGCACCGGCGGCGACCAGCGCATCCGTGGTCGCTCCGGCTACCAGTACGCGGCCGACCCGAGCGGCGACGACAGCGTCGCGGGCATCGACGAGCGCCGGGTCAAGGCGGAGGGCGGGCGGCTGCACATCCTCGAGGTGCAGCGCCTCATCCGCACCATGCCCAAGGTCGTCATCGCCGTCGTCGGTGGATGGGCCGCCGGCGGTGGGCACTCACTGCACGTCGTGTGCGACATGACGATCGCCAGCCAGCACGCCCGCTTCAAGCAGACGGATGCCGACGTCGGCTCCTTCGACGGCGGGTACGGGAGCGCCTACCTCGCGAAGATGGTCGGGCAGAAGCGCGCCCGCGAGATCTTCTTCCTCGGCCGCCCGTACACGGCTGCGGAGATGCACCGGATGGGCGCGGTCAACGCGGTCGTCGAGCACGCCGAGATCGAGATCGAGGCGCTGCAGATGGCCCGCGAGATCATGGCCAAGTCGCCGACGGCGATCCGGATGCTCAAGTTCGCCTTCAACCTCACCGACGACGGACTCACCGGTCAGCAGGTCTTCGCCGGCGAGGCGACCCGCCTGGCGTACATGACCGACGAGGCCGTCGAGGGGCGCGACCAGTTCCTCGACAAGCGCGAGCCGGACTGGTCGCCCTTCCCCTGGTACTTCTGATGACGCGGGCGCCCCTGCGGGTGGGCGCCCGTCCGGGACGGTAGCTGCCCGACCCGCTCAGACCGCGGCGTGGGCGCCCTCGCGACGCTCGGCGGTCGCAGCGCCCTGTCGGCCGGCGATGACCGCGTCGGCCGACCACGCGCCGCCACCACTGACGGCCAGTGCGGCGCCGACGGCCGCGAGGAGCAGGACGAGCTCGTATCCGCCGTCCGCCGCGAAGAAGCCGGCGGGCAGGTGGACGATGAACAGGGCCCCGAGCATCACGAGCGCGAAGAGCGCACCGACGACGCGGGTGCCGAGGCCGAGGACGAGCAGCACCCCGCCGACGAGCTCGACGACGAGGGTCAGCGGTCCGGCCACGGCAGCCAGTGGTACGTCCATCCCGACGAACACGTCACCCACTCCCCCGAAACCGGGGCCGGTGAGCTTCTGCCAGCCGTGCATGATCATCGTCACGCCGGTGACGACGCGGATGATGAGGAGGGCGGTGTCGATCTGCTGGCTGCGGCGCATGGCCACATCCTTCCAATTGATTGAAAATCTAATCAACCGTACCAACCCGGGGGCCTGCGCCCAAACCGGTGTCGGGGAGGATGGTCGGGTGCCGATCACCTCGCTGCCCCTGCCACCCGGACCTGCCGTGCTCGACGCCCTGCCCGACCTCGAGCGGGCGCTGACCGGCACCGCACCGATCCACCCGCACGCGCCGGACCTCGCACCGCACCTGCCCGACGGACCGCTTCCCGACGACCTCGCCGTCGCGATCGCCACCTCCGGCTCCACGGGCGCACCCAAGCTCGCGCTGCTCACCGCCGCCAGCCTCATCGCGAGCGCCGAGGCGACGGCGGAGCGGCTCGGCGGCCCGGGTCAGTGGCTGCTCGCCCTTCCCGCACACCACATCGCCGGACTGCAGGTCCTTCTGCGCAGCATCGCTGCCGGCACCACGCCCGTGGTCATCGACCCGTCCACGGTCACCCCCTTCGCCCTCGTCGAGGCCACCGCCGGCATGTCCGCGGAGCGCCGCTACGCCTCGCTCGTCCCCACGATGCTCGCCCGCCTCGTCGCCGACCCGGTCGGGCTGGAGGCCCTGCGGCGATTCGACGCGATCCTCGTCGGCGGCGCCGCCACCCCCGCCCCGCTGCTCGACCACGCCCGCTCCGAGGGCGTGCGCGTCGTCACGACCTACGGCATGTCCGAGACCGGAGGTGGCTGCGTCTACAACGGCACGCCCCTCAAGGGTGTCTCGGTGCGCACCGACGCCGAGGGCGCCCTGCTGCTCGGCGGGTCGGTCCTGGCGCACGGGTACCTCGGGCTCGAGAGCGACGCCTTCGTCGTGCAGGACGGTCAGCGGTGGTTCCGCACCCACGACCTCGGCACCGTCGACGGCGAAGGGAGGGTCACCGTCCTCGGTCGCGTCGACGACGTGATCAACACCGGCGGCCTCAAGGTCACCCCGCGCCCCGTCGAGGAGGCCGTGCTCGCCCACGTCCCCGCGGTCACCGGTGCCGTCGTCGTCGGCGTCCCCGACCCGGAGTGGGGCCAGGCCGTGGGCCTCGCGGTCGTCACCTCACCCGGTGGCCCGCCGCTCGGCCACGTCCCGGACGCCGACGTCGCGCAGATCCGCGAGATGCTGCGCCCCCACCTGCCGGCCCACGCGCTGCCCCGGCGCGTCGTCGTCGTCCCCGAGATCCCCGCCCTCGGTCCGGGCAAACCCGACCGTGCCGCGGTGGCGGGGCTGATCACCCGGTGAGCGCCTCGTAGGATCTGCCCTCGTGGCCACCCTCTCCCAGTGGTTCGCCGGCGCCCGCCCGCGAACTCTCCCCGCAGCGATCGCCCCCGTCGTCGTCGGCACCGCCGCCGCCGCAGCCAACCGTGACGTCGAGGAGGGGACGAAGGGGGCCCAGCTCGGCCTGGCGCTCCTCGCGCTGCTCGTCTCGTGCTGCCTGCAGATCGGGGTCAACTACGCCAACGACTACAGCGACGGCATCCGCGGGACCGACGAGGAGCGGGTCGGCCCCGTGCGGCTCGTCGGGCAGAACCTCGCGAACCCGGAGAACGTCAAGCTCCTGGCCTTCACCTTCTTCGGCCTCGGCGCCTTCTTCGGCTTCGCGCTCGTCGCGCTGAGCCAGGCGTGGATCCTGCTCCCGATCGGCGCGCTGGCCGTCCTCGCCGCGTGGCGCTACACCGGCGGCGACAACCCCTACGGATACCGCGGGCTGGGTGAGGTCTACGTCTTCGTCTTCTTCGGGCTCGTCGCCACGCTGGGCACGCAGTACGCGCAGATCGGCGCGATCACCGTGGTCGGTGTCCTCGGGGCGGTCGGCGTCGGCGCCCTCGCGAGCGCGATCCTCGTGGCCAACAACCTGCGGGACATCCCCTCGGACACGCAGTCGGGCAAGACGACGCTCGCGGTCCGCCTCGGGGAGGCCCGCACCCGTCGGCTGTACGTGGGGCTCTTCGGCGTGACCGTGGTGTGCACGCTGCTCATGGCCTTCTGGCACCCGTGGGCGCCGGTCGCGCTCATCGGCCTGCTCGTCGCCGGGCCCGGCATCCGGGCCGTGCGCTCGGGGGCGAGGGGCAGGGCGCTCGTCCCCGCGCTCGCGTCCACCGGCCTGGCGGAGCTGCTGTGGGCGGTCGTGCTCGTCGTCCCGTTGGCTCGCTGACCCCAAGATTCTCGGGTGACCCGGAAATCATCGCCTTCGCAAGAGTTTAAAACCCTTGCGAAGGCGTGGTTTCTCGGGTGACCCGATAAACCTGAGGTTCAGCGGTAGGTCTCTTCGCCATCCGCGTCCTCGGCGGCCCGGTCCTCCACGGCCTCGTCGGTGTCGCTGCGGGCCGCGCGGGCCTCGGCCTTGGCCGCCTGACGCTCCTCGAGCTGACGCACCATCTCCGTGCGGAAGGGCTTGAGGACGACGGCGGAGATGACCATCGAGGAGATCGCGGCGGCGACGGCCAGCCACGGCAGCTCGTTGGTGTCACGCAGCCCGAGCAGCCAGAAGAGCGCGAGGCACCCGAAGAAGATCATGAACCGGAGCAGGGTGTAGCGGATCATGTCGGCCTCACTGCGCGTAGCTGTGCTGGCCGATGAAGTAGAAGTTCACGACCGTGTAGTTGATGACGATGCAGGCGAAGCCGGCCAGGGCGATCCAGTTGGCCGTGCGCCGCGGGGTGTTCTTCGTCGCCCGGGCGTGGAGGTAGGCGGCGTAGACGGTCCAGATGATGAAGGTCCACACCTCCTTCGGGTCCCAGTTCCAGTACGCGCCCCAGGCCTCGCGGGCCCAGATCGCGCCGGCGATGAGGGTGAAGGTCCACAGCGGGAAGCCGATGATGTGCAGGGAGTAGGAGAACTTCTCCAGGGTCGGCGCCGGCGGCAGCTTGCGCCAGAACCTCTCCCCGCCGACCTGCCGGTCGCTCAGGAGGTAGAGACCGCTGACGATCGCCCCGACGGCGAAGATCCCGACCGAGAGGGTCGCGACCGTGACGTGGATCGGCAACCAGTACGACTTGAGGGAGGGGACGAGCTCGTCGGCCTCGACGTACCAGGCGGTCGAGGCGACCATGAGCAGCAGCGCGGCGAAGGCGGTGACGAAGACGCCGAGCCAGCGCAGGTCGCGGCGGGTGCTCGCGACGCAGAAGGTCACCATGGCGAAGAAGGCGCCGGCGATGCTGAACTCGAAGAGGTTGCCCAGGGGGAAGCGGTCCACCGCGAGGCCACGGAAGACGCACGAGAGGAGCAGCAGCCCCGCGCCGAGCCAGGAGAGGGAGCCGGCGATGCCGGCGACCTTGCGCGCCCGCACCGGGGTCTCGGCCGGCACACTCCCTTCGTCCGATGTCGGGGTCTCGCCGTCCGCGGACCCGCCGCCGACGGTCGCGGGCACCCGGGAGTGCGTGCTCTCACGCTCGCGCACCGGCACGGCCTGCGCGAGGTAGAGGGCGTAGCAGAGCATCGCCACGGTGATCACGAAGGCCGCGGAGGCCAACGCGTAGTTGGCGTTCTGGGCCAGCATCTCGTTCGTCATGATGTCCTCGATTCTCCCACGAGCCGATCACGGATCTGCGCGACCACGTCCTCCAGGCCCTCGTCGTCGTCCCGGCTCATGCCGGCGACCTCGACCCGCACCCGTCCGTCCTCCTCGTGCAGGCGCACGAAGACGCGCCGCCGCTTCAGCACGAGGGTCGCGATGAGGCCACCCAGGGCGAGCAGCGCGGAGGCCAGGGTGAGCTCCTTGCCGGGGTCGTGGCGCACGGAGAAGCCGGCGTACCGCTCGATCCCGTCGAAGGTGATCGTGCCGCGGTCATCGGGCAGCGTCGCCCCCTCGCCGGGCTGCAACCACAGCCGCAGCTGGTCCTTGCCGTCCGTCGTCTCGACCTTGTCCATCGAGGCGGTGTCGAGGGTGAAGATCGACTGCGGCCGACCGTCCGGGTAGAGCTCGCCGCTGTAGAGGCTGAGCGCGAGCGCCGGGGCCTTGGTGTCGGGGAAGACCGAGATCGGACCCTGCTCGTCGTCGATGGTCGCCGTCGGCAGGAAGAGACCGACGAAGCCGAACTGCTCCGGCTCGTTGGCCGCCCCGACCTTGATCGCGCCGGTGGAGCGGTAGTTGCCGTCCTGGGCGAGGAAGGGGGTCGCCCCCTTGAAGAGGACCTTGCCGTCGTCGTCCTTGACGGTGACGACGGGCGCGTAGCCGTTGCCCAGGAGGAAGACCGTCGCGTCCTTCATCTCCAGGGGGCCGTTGACCTTGACGATGTCCGTGAACTTCTGCCCGTCGGCCTCCTCGCCGGTCACGTGGGCCTCGAAGTCGCGCGGCTGGCCGAAGGTCTGCGAGCCCGGCTCGCGGTCGTTGAAGTCCGCCGTCATCTTGTCGACCGTCATGCCGAAGGGGGAGAGCGACTCCTCGTCGACGAGCGGCCCCGGGGCGAAGGTGTCGTAGCGGGTGACGGTGTTGACGAAGGAGTCCCCCGCGGGGACGACGATGTCGGCCTTCCAGCCCCACAGGTGCCCGATGGCGACGCCGATGATCAGCGTCACCAGGCTCGTGTGGAAGATCAGGTTGCCGGTCTCCTTGAGGTACCCGCTCTCCCCGGACACGCTCGTGGCGTCGTGGCTGGCCACGCGGAAGCGGCGCTTGCGCAGGAGGGTCGTCGTGGCCGCCCGCACCTCCTCGAGGCTGCCCTCGACCTCCCCCTCGGCGTGGGCCTCCAGCCGGGAGAGCCGGCGCGGCGCGCGAGGGGGCTTGCTGCGCATGGCCTTCAGGTGGATCCGGGTGCGCGGGACGATGCACCCGATGAGGGAGATGAAGAGCAGCAGGTAGATCGCCGAGAACCAGGGCGAGGAGTAGACGTCGAAGGCACCGAGCTTGTCGAGGGTCGGCCCGGTGGTCTCGTGCCGGGCGATCCAGTCCTCGGTGCGCGCCGGGTCGAGGCTGCGCTGCGGGAAGATCGAGCCGGGGACCGCGCCGATCGCCACGAGCAGCAGGAGGAAGAGCGCGGTGCGCATGCTCGTCAGCTGGCGCCACCCCCACCGGAGGTATCCGACGACACCGAGCCTGGGCTGGGTGACCTGGGAGTCCACCATCAGAGGATCACCTCCACATCACTGATCAGGCGGGTCTGCAGCCACTGGGTGATCGAGTCCCAGCCGCCGGTGAGCAGGAGCACCCCCACGATGAGGAGCAGGACGGCGCCGATGACCTGGATCGCCCGCTGGCGGCGACTCAGCCACGCGGACACCGGCGCCCACCGCTCGTAGGCGGCCGCGATGAGGACGAAGGGCAGGCCCAGCCCGAGGCAGTAGGCGACCGCGAGGATGACGGCGCGCAGGGTCGAGGAGTCGCCGGTGAGGTTGAGCGCGAGCACCGCCGCGAGGGTCGGGCCCATGCACGGCGCCCAGCCGAGGCCGAAGACGGCGCCGAGGACCGGCGCCCCGCCGAGGCCGGTGGCCGGCTTGATCGGCAGGCGGAAGGTGCGCTGCTTCCCGGCGCCGAGGAAGACCAGGGCCATGAGGATCACCAGCACGCCGCCGATGCGCATGAGCAGCTCGCGGTGCTCGACCAGGGCGCGTCCGGCTGTCGCGACGAACATCGACGCGAGGACGAAGACGGCCGTGAAGCCGAGGATGAACAACAGGGTGCCCAGGACCATCCGGCCGCGGCTGCGGTCCTCGAGGGCGACGTCGGAGAGCCCGGTGACGTACCCGAGGTAGCCCGGCACGAGCGGGAGCACGCACGGCGTGGCGAAGGAGACGAGTCCGGCCAGGGCGGCGACGAGCACCGCCAGCGGCAGGGCCCCGTCGGTGACCTGGTCGCTCAGCGAGGAGGACATCGCCGCGAGCGAAGGGAGTGCCGCGATCATCCTTCTTCAGCCAGGGTGTCCTCGACGACTCCCACGAGGGTGCTCTCGGTCACCGGCCCGAGGACGACGGCGGCGATCCGCCCTTCGCCATCGAGGACGGCGGTCGAGGGCTGGGTGGTCATCTTGCCCTGCATGTCGAGGGCCGTCGACCCGCTCTCGTCGTAGACCGAGGGCCAGGCGAAGCCCCACTCCTGGGCCTGCGCCAGACCGGTCTCCACGGAGGACTCCCGGTAGTCGATGCCGACGAACTCCACGTCCGCGCCCTTCGTCGCCTCGTACGCGTCGACGAGGTGCGGTGCCTCCTTGGCGCACGGACCGCACCAGCTGGCCCAGAGGTTGACGACGACCACCGAGCCGAGGTGGTCCGCGCTGTCCCAGGTCTTCCCGGCGATCGTGTCGCCGGCGAGCTCGACCGGATCCCCGCGGTCCTGCTCGTCGATGAGGTGCAGCGATCCGTCCCCGTTGCGCGAGCCGACCTCCTTGGCCGCCTCGGCCGAGGAGGACTCACCCGAGCAGGCGGCGACCCCTCCCAGGAGGGCGAGTGCGCCGGCGCCGGCGACGAGCGATCGGGTCAGACGGTGGGCAGTCATCGTGGGGGGTCAGGCTCCAGGGGTCTTCGCGGCGCGGGCGTAGAGGTGCGCGGCCGGCTCGGTGTAGGTGACGTCGGTGATCTCGTCCCCGGTGAAGGTCACGGAGGTGAGGGAGGCGAGGTTGCACTCGCGGCGCCGGGGGTCGTGCCAGAGGTTGCGGCTCTCGAGGACGCTGCGCATCGTCCAGATCGGCAGCTGGTGGCTCACGAGGAGGACCTCGCGGCCGCGGGCGTGGTCGCGCGCGTCCTCGATGGCCGCCGTCATCCGCTTGGCGATGGCGCGGTAGGGCTCGCCCCACGTCGGCTTCGTGGGGTCGCGCACCCACCACCACCGGCGGGGATCGAAGAGCAGACGCTTGCGGAAGCGCCGTCCCTCGAACTTGTTGCCGGCCTCGATGACGCGTGGATCGACGACCGCCGTCAGGCCGTGACGCTGGAGGGTGGGCGCCGCCGTCTCCGCGGTGCGCTCGAGCGGGCTGTGCACGACGAGGGCGAGGTCCGCGGCCGAGAGGTGCTCGGCGACGACCTCGGCCATCTCGCGGCCGAGCGCGGACAGGTGGTAGCCCGGCAGCCGGCCGTAGAGGATCTTCTCCGGGTTGTCGACCTCACCGTGGCGCATCAGGTGCACCACGGTGCGCTCGTGCGGGTCGGGCGCCGTGCCCCGGTGCTCCGCGTGGGCCTCGCGGGCGCCCGCCGCGGCCTCACCAGCGGCGCCGTGGGCCACGGTGGAGGTCTCGGGGGACTCCTCGTAGGGCAGGTCGGTGCCTGAGTCGGGCAGCGGCTCGGTCATGGCCGGGATTGTCTCAGGTCAGTCTGAGTGATCCCTGCGGTGGGCCACGACGGCGTCGTAGAGCGCCTTCTTGCCGTGGCCGGTCGTCGTGGCGACCGCCGCGCAGACGTCCTTGAGCCGGGAGCTGTGGTCGTGGCGGGCGATGACCTCCGCCACCGCGTCCTCGATGGAGACCGTCGTCGCCTCGGCCCCACCGACGACGATGGTGATCTCGCCCTTGACGCCCTCGGCGGCCCACTCGGCGAGCTCGGACAGGCCTCCGCGACGGACCTCCTCGTAGGTCTTGGTCAGCTCCCGGCAGACCGCGCCCGGGCGATCCGGACCGAGCAGCTGCGCCATGTCCTCGAGCGAGGCGGCGATCCGGTGCGGGGCCTCGAAGAAGACCATGGTCCGGCGCTCGGTGGCGACGTCCTCGATCAGCCGGCGCCGCTCCCCCGCCTTGCGCGGGAGGAAGCCCTCGAAGCAGAAGCGGTCCACGGGCAAACCGGACAGGGCCAGCGCCATGAGGACCGCGCTCGGGCCGGGGACGCAGGTGACCGGTTGGTCGGCGTCCGCGCAGGCCCGCACCAGGCGGTACCCGGGGTCCGAGACCGAGGGCATCCCGGCATCGGTGACGAGGACGACCCTCTCCCCCTTCGTCACCGCCTCGAGGAGGTCCGGGGTCCGGGAGGCCTCGTTGTGCTCGTGGTAGCTGACGATGCGGCCCGGCAGCTCGACACCGAGCTCACCGGCGAGGCGCCGCAGCCGCCGGGTGTCCTCCGCGGCGACGACGTCGGCCCCGGCGAGCTCCAGGCCGAGACGGGGGCTGGCGTCGCGGGGGTCACCGATGGGCGTGGCGGCGAGGACGAGAGGCATACCGACCATCATCCCAGCAGCTCACTCGGTCGTCGCACGGCTCACCTACGATGTCGCCATGGATCGCCGTGAGCAGCTGCGTACCACGCTGCTCGGCTTCCGCCCCACCGATGTGCTCTGGGGTTGGCTCGGTCCGCTGATCTTCGCCGTCCTCGGCGGGTTCGTCCGCTTCTGGCAGCTGGGTCGTCCGCACCAGCTGATCTTCGACGAGACCTACTACGTCAAGCAGGGCGTCTCGATGCTCGACTACGGCGTCGAGATGAAGTGGAAGGGGGACGGGGAGAAGGTCGATCCCTCCTTCACCTCCGGCACGACCGGCGTCTTCCTCCCCGACCAGGGCGACATGGTCGTCCACCCACCGGTCGGCAAGTGGGTCATCGCCTTCGGCGAGTGGATCTTCGGGTCGACGTCGAGCTTCGGGTGGCGCTTCTCGGTCGCCCTGCTCGGCACGATCTCGATCCTCATGATCGGTCGGATCGCGCGGCGCCTCTTCCGGTCCAGCTGGTTGGGGACGATCGCGGCCTTCCTCATGGCCTTCGAGGGGCACCACTTCGTCCAGTCGCGGACCGGGCTGCTCGACATCATCCTGATGTTCTTCGCGCTGGCGGCCTTCGGCGCGCTGCTCATCGACCGTGACTGGTCACGAAAACGCTTGGCGGACAAGGTCGCTGCCCTCGGCGAGGGCGTGCGGATGAGGACCGGCCCCTGGCTGCTGTGGCGACCGTGGCGACTCGTCGCCGCCGTCAGCCTCGGACTCGCGTGCGGCACCAAGTGGTCCGGGCTGTACTTCTTCGCCGCCTTCGGCCTGATGACCGTGTGGTGGGACCTGGGGGCACGAAGGGCGGTCGGCGCCCGCCACTGGGCGGTCGCCGGGATCGGCAAGGACGGGGTCTGGGCCGGGATCTCGATGACCGCCGTCCTCCTCGTCACCTACCTCGCCTCCTGGGTGACGTGGTTCACCAGCGAGCACGGGTACAACCGGGACTGGGCGGCGGCGAACCCCGATCAGGGGGTGCAGTGGCTGCCGCCGGCGCTGCGCTCGCTCCTCGACTACCACCGGCAGGTCCTCGACTTCCACGACAACCTCACCTCCCCCCACACCTACGAGTCGAACCCGTGGTCGTGGATGGTCCAGTCGCGCCCGACGTCCTTCTTCTACGAGTCCCCGGCGATGGGGTCCGAGGGCTGCACCGTGGAGAAGTGCTCGAAGGCGATCACCAGCCTCGGCTCGGTCTCGATCTGGTGGCTCGCGACGATCGCGCTGTTCTTCCTGCTCTACCACTGGGCCCTCCGGCGGGACTGGCGCGCCGGGGCGATCCTCGCCGGCTTCGTCGGCGGACTGCTGCCGTGGTTCTTCCTGCAGCACCGCACGATCTTCACCTTCTACGTCATCTCCTTCCAGCCCTGGGTGATCCTCGCGGTCGTCTTCGTGCTCGGCCTGGCCATGGGGCCACCGGGTGCGAGCGCGCGCCGTCGGCGCATCGGCCACTGGGTCGTGGGGGCGTACTGCCTGCTCGTGCTCGCGAACTTCGCCTTCTACTGGCCCGTCTACACCGCACAGGTCATCCCCTACAGCCACTGGCAGTGGCGCATGTGGTTCCCCAGCTGGGTGTGACGGGCCCTGTCGGGAGCACCTCATAGGGTCGTGGCCATGCACTACCCCCTGCGCGACGGCGTTCCCGGCCCCCCGACGATCACGGCGAGCGATCTGCGGGCCGGGCGTCGGTGCGAGTTCGGTCTGCTCGTCGAGGCCGATGTCCGGCTGGGGCGTCGGACGGCCGAGGTGGTGGAGCCGGATCCCGTGCGCGAGCGTTTCGGGGAGATGGGCCGTGAGCGCGAGGCCGACATCACCGCGCGGCTGACCCGCCAGGAGGGCGCCGCGCACGACGGGAGCGACCTCGACCACGCGGCGACGCTGCGGCTGCTCGCGGACCCGACGGTCCGACTGGTCCACCAGGCCTCGGTGCGCGGCGAGCGCTTCACCGGTCGGGCCGACCACCTCCTGCGCGACGACGAAGGGAGGTGGATCGTCGCCGAGACCAAGCTGGCTCGCTCCGCCCACCTCCACGCCCTCGTCCAGGTCGCGGCCTACGCGCAGGCGCTGGCCGCGGACGGGGTGGCGGTGGCCCCCTTCGTCCGGCTCCACCTCGGCGACGACTCGGTCGTCGACACCCCGCTGGAGGAGCTGACGCAGGACCTGACCGCGGTGCGCTCGCGGGTCCTCGAGGTGCTGGACACCCATCTGCGCGAAGGCCACCCGGTCGTCTGGGGTGACCCGCGATGGCGGGCCTGCCTGCGGTGCGATGCCTGCAGCGCCGAGGCCGCGGCCGTGGGTGACGTCGGGCTCGTCGCCGGCGTCCACACCTCCCCGCGGCGTCTGCTCGTGGCCGCCGGGGTCCGGACCGTCGCCGACCTGGCGCAGCGGACCGAGGCCGTGGAGGGCCTGGCCCCGGAGAGCCTGGAGGCGATGCGCAGCCAGGCCCGGCTGCAGCTCATCGAGCCGACGCGGGACCAGCCCCTCGCCTACGAGGTGCACGACCCGGCGGCCCTGCGCAGGCTGCCCCCGCCGAGTGACGGCGATGTCTTCTTCGACTTCGAGGGCGACCCGATGTGGCGCGAGGGGCCCGAGGGGACGTGGGGACTGGAGTACCTCTTCGGGTGCCTCACCACCGAGGACGGCGAGCGGTTCACCCCCTTCTGGGCGCACGACCGCGCCGCCGAGCGCGAGGCGCTGGTGGACTTCGTCGACTGGGTGGGCGAGCGCCGACGCCGGTGGCCGGAGATGCACGTCTACCACTTCGCCGACTACGAGCGGGCGGCTTTGTCCCGCTTGGCGACCCGCCACGGGGTGTACGAGGAGGAGGTGTCCCGACTGCTCGCGGACGGGGTGCTCGTCGACCTGTATGCCGTGGTCAAGAGCGCGGTCCGCGTCGGCAGCCCCTCCTACTCGATCAAGCGCCTGGAGCCGTTGTACATGGGCGCGGAGCTGCGGGACAGCGACGGGGTGACCGCCGGGGGCGACTCGATCCTCGAGTACCAGCGCTACCGCGATGCCGTGGCCGAGGGACAGGACGCCCTCGCGGCCGAGCGGCTGGCCGACCTGCGTCAGTACAACGAGTACGACTGCCTCTCAACGCTGCGTCTGCGCGACTGGTTGCTCGCCCGGGTCGGGTGAGCCGGTCCTCTCGGGTACTGGCCCTACCCTGATCCCGTGATCTCGTCCCGACTCGCGCCGACCAGTGCCACGCAGGCACGGCGGCGCCAGCTCGCCACCGGTGTCGTGGTGCTGCTCGCCGTCGCGCTGGCACTCCTGCTGCTGCGACCGGGCCCCGACACCGACGAGGACAGCGCCACGGCGATGACCACGTCCACGACGGCCAGCCCCTCCTCCTCGCCCTCGCCGCCGTCCTCCTCCTCGTCCTCCTCCTCGAGCCCGAGCCGCACCACCCCGACGCTGCCCGACTACGTGACCACGGGGCAGTTCTCCCGGATGCCGACCGAGAGCGTGGTGCGGGGGCGCTCGGGCGAGCTCATCTCCTACCGCGTCGAGGTCGAGCAGGGGTCCGGGGTGACCTCACGCGAGTTCGCCGCGGTCATCGACCGGACGCTGAGCCATCGCCGGGGGTGGACCGCCGGAGGGCAGTGGCGCTTCCAGCGGGTCGCCGACGGGCAGGCGGACCTCGTCATCCGGCTGGCGACGCCCGACACGGTCGACGAGCGGTGCGCCGAGGCGGGCGTGAACACCGACGGCTACGCCTCGTGCCGGGCAGGACGACTCATCCTGCTCAACCTCGACCGCTGGTACATCGGGGTGCCGCAGGTGAAGGACCTCACGGTCTACCGCCAGTACCTCATCAACCACGAGGTCGGGCACGGTCTGGGTCGAGGTCACGAGGCCTGCCCGGGGAAGGGGCGGCCCGCCCCGGTCATGCTGCAGCAGACGCTCGACCTCGACGGGTGCACGGCCAACCCGTGGCCGCGCGGGCCCGACGGCCGACCGGTCCGGGGCGAGCCGATTCCCTGACCGGCGGTGACGCTGCCCGCTCGGTGTCCGCGGCGGGGTGGCGGCAGGCTCAGCCGAGGGTCACGTGCTCGGGGGTGAGCTCACCGACAGCGGCCACTCCCACCAGCTGCATCGTGCGCCGGACATCCTCCTCGAGGATCGTCAGGGCGCGACGTGCCCCGTACTCACCACCGGCCATCAGCCCGTACAGATAGGCGCGACCGACGAGGACGAAGTCCGCACCCAGTGCCAGGGCGGCCACGACGTCGGCGCCGCACATCACTCCGCTGTCGAGCATGACCTCGGCCCCCGTCCCGTTCAGCGCCTCACGCACTGCCGACAGCTGACGCAGGGGTGCCGTCGTGCGATCCAGCTGGCGCCCGCCGTGGCTGGAGACCACCACACCGTCCGCCCCCAGCTCAACGGCCCGGCGAGCATCGCGCGGGTCCTGCAGGCCCTTGACCACCAACCGTCCCGGCCACACCGACCGCAGCCACGCCACGTCGTCGAAGGTCAAGCTCGCGTCGAACATCTCCGTGATGAGGTCCCCGACCGATCCGGGGAAGGAGCTCAGCGACGCGAAGGCCGGAGGCTCGGTCGTGAGGAAGTTCGCCAGCCACACCGGACGCGTGGCCACCCGGGCTGCGTCGCGGACACCGAAGGAGGGCGGAATGGTCATCCCGTTGCGGACATCGCGCAGACGCTGCCCGCCCACCGGCGTGTCGACCGCGAGCAGCAGGGTGTCGTACCCCTCCGCCGCCGCCCGGGTCATGAGCTCGACGGACGCGGCCCGGTCCTTCCACAGGTAGAGCTGGAACCAGCGGCGGGCGCTGGGCGCTGCCGCCGCCACGGCCTCCAGCGAGACCGAGCTCATCGTCGACAGGGCGAAGGGGACGCCCGCCGCCGCGGCGGCACGGATACCGGCAACCTCCCCTTCGTGGTGCAGGAGTCGGGTGAGCCCGATGGGAGCGACTCCGAAGGGGAGCGCTGACGTGGCCCCACCGACGGTCGTCGTGAGGTCCACCGTGCTGACGTCGGTGAGCACCCGGGGGTGGAACTCCACGTCGCGGAAGGCCTGTCGGGCGCGGGCCAAGCTCGACTCCGAGCCAGCGGCACCGTCCATGTAGTCGTAGGCGACAGCCGGTACGCGCCGCCGGGCGATGTCGCGCAGGTCCTCGACACTGGCCGCCCGATCAACCCGGTCGCGGATCGGGTGGCGCGAGGGTCGGGGCGGACGCAGGGTCTCGCGAAGAAAGGTCGGTGACGGCCACTGACGTCTCACGTGTGCGTCCTCCTCGGACTCGTGCTGACCACTTGACGACGCACCATCGCGCCCTCACACTGATTGTGACACAAAAACTGTGTCACAATCTTGGAGGACGATCTCAATGAAGTTGTCGGACCGCCTGGTGGCCGAGAGCGGCACCCACTACCTACCGGGGATGCAGGCCCTCATCCGCTTCCCCCTGGAGCAGGCGAGGCGGGATCGCGCTGCGGGCCTGCGGATCGGCACCTTCATCTGCGGGTACCCCGGCTCCCCCATCGGCAGCCTCGACCTCAACCTCGAGCGCATCCCCGACCTGCTCGCCGAGCACGACACGACCTTCCTCCCGGCGGGGAACGAAGAGCTCGCGATGACCGCGCACATGGGGACGCAGATGCTCGACGACCACCCCCACACGGAGTGGGACGGCGTGACGAGCATCTGGTTCGGCAAGGGCCCCGGCGTCGACCGCAGCGGGGACGCACTCAAGCACGGGAACTTCGCCGGCACGTCCACGCACGGCGCGGTCGTCATCCTCTCCGGCGAGGACCACGAGGCGAAGTCCTCGACGATGCCCTTCCAGCAGGAGTACGCCTTCATGTCGGCCGGCGTGCCGGTCATCTACCCCTCGTCCGTTGCCGAGTTCCGCACCTTCGGCATGCACGCCGTGGCGATGTCCCGGTTCTCCGGCTGCTGGGTCTCGATGAAGCTCACGAGCGCGCTCTGCGACTCGGCCGCGACCGTGTCCTTCGACCCGCAGGACGCCCGTCCCGTCCTGCCCGACGTGAGCATCGAAGGGGCCCCCTTCGTCAAGCGGACCGACTTCTCCTTCTTCCCCGGCAAGAACATCGAGATGGAGCGCCACCTGTACCAGGAGCGTCACGTGGCCGTCCGGGAGTACGCCCGAGCCAACTCGCTCGACGAGGTCGTGGTCAGCGGCGATCAGGACACCATCGGGATCATCAGCGCGGGCAAGTCCTACACCGACCTGCGCCAGGCCCTCACCAATCTCGGTGTGACCGAGGCCGACCTCCGGACGGCCGGGGTCCGCATCCTCAAGCTCGGTCTGATCTACCCGATCGACTCAGAGGCGGTGCGCGACTTCGCCGACGACCTCGAGCGGGTCATCGTCCTCGAGGAGAAGCGAGACGTCATCGAGCAGCAGGTGCGCGCTGCCCTGCAGGTCCTCGGCCGCCCGATCGAGGTCACCGGCAAGACGGACCCGACCGGTCGACGCGTCTTCCCCGTCGAGGGCGGCATGGACGTCGACTTCGTCACCGACCGTCTGGGCGAGCTCCTCGGCGAGGACATCGGTGGCCTCCCCGAGGCACCCCGACTGCGCGTACTCGCCGAGATCGCCGACCGTGAGCACGTCGCGCACGAGGCACGCACTCCCAACTTCTGCTCCGGCTGCCCGCACAGCGCGTCGACGGTCCTGGCCCCGGGCCAGGAGGCATGGGGAGCGCCCGGGTGCAACTGCTTCAACACGGTGATCGAGCAGCCCGAGCGACACATCGACGTCATGACCCAGATGGGTGGCGAGGGTCTGCCCTGGGTCGGCCTGAGCCGGTACACGGACAAGAAGCACATGGTCCAGCACCTCGGCGACGGGGCGCTGTACCACTCGAGCTACCTCAACATCCGCTGGGCGGTCGCCACCCAGACCAACATCACCTACAAGATCCTCTACAACGGTGTGTTGGCCAACACCGGCGCCCAGAACCCCGTCGGCCAGCACGGACTCGCCGACCTGACCCGCGGGTTGGAGTCCGAGGGCGTCCAGCGGATCGTGATCCTCAGCAAGGAACCGCGCCAGTACTCGAGCCAGCCGATCGCCTCCGTCGTCGAGGTGCGCCACGCGGACAAGATGGTCGAGACCGCGGCAGAGCTCGAGAAGGTTCCCGGCTGCACGGTGATGGTCTACGACGAGTCCTGCGCCAACGAACGCCGGAGACTGCAGAAGCGGGGAAAGCTCGAGAAGCCCACCGAGTTCGTCGTCGTCAACGAGGAGGTCTGCGAGAACTGCGGTGACTGCGGACGCTCCAGCAACTGCATGTCCCTGCAGAAGACCCCCACGGAGTTCGGCCCGAAGACGCGCATCCACTCCTCCTCCTGCAACCAGGACTTCTCCTGCGTCAAGGGGGACTGCCCGGCCTTCGTCACCGTCCGCACCGAGGAAGGACGCGGCTACCGCACGCGCGACCCCCGCACCATCGAGATCGGCGACCTGCCCGAGCCGACGACCCGGACCCGGCTGCCGACCGACGAACCCTTCCACCTCTACATGCCGGGAGTCGGTGGCACCGGCGTCCTGACCCTCAACGGCGTCCTGTCCGTCGCTGCCATGCTCGACGGCCACGGCGTCCACTCCTTCGACCAGACGGGTGCTGCGCAGAAGTGGGGACCCGTCCTCTCCAGCCTCGCCATCGTGCCCGAGGGCGTCACGCACTGGACGAGCAAGACAGGTCAAGGTCAGGCCCACGCGTACCTCGCGCTCGACGAGGTCGGGGCTGCCGCAGTCACCAACCTGGAGCGGTGTCGCCCCGGCCGCACGTCCGCGGTCCTCAATTCCGACCTCTTCCCGACCGGGGAGCAGGTGCGCGACGTGTTCGCGACGGTTGACTCGGACGGTCTGCGCGCCAGCATCGCCGAGGTCACCGACGAGGTCGTGGAGGTGCGTGCGCGGTGGATCGCGGACGAGCTCTTCGCGGACTTCATGCTCACCAACATCATCGTCGTCGGTACCGCCTACCAGCACGGTCTCCTGCCGCTCTCCGCCCAGGCGATCGAAGAAGCGCTGCGCATCAACGGTGTTGCCGTCGAGCGCAACATCCAGGCCTTTCGGTACGGCCGTCTGTGGGCGATCGACCGTCAGCAGGTCATCGATGAGATCACCCCACCGCCGACGGACGCCGCCACGGAGCTCGCCCTGCGCAGGGAGCCGCTGTCGGCCGCGGCGCGAGGCGCCCTCGATCACCTCTGGGCCCGCACCGACGGCCTCGACGAGGACAGTCGGCGGCTCCTGGCCGTGCGACTGCCCGAGTTGCTCGACTACGCCGGCCACGCGGCGCCGGCCCACCAGTACCTGGGCAGGGTCATCGAGGTGGCCACGGTCGAGGACCGCGTCGCTCCCGGTCATCGCGAGCTGACCCATGCGGTCATCCGTCACCTCTTCAAGGTCATGGCGTACAAGGATGAGTACGAGGTCGCCCGGTTGCACCTCAAGCCCGGCTTCGCTGAGCACATCGCCGACACCTTCCAGGGCGATGTGGAGATCTCGTACAACCTCCAGCCCCCCCTGGCCCGAACCCTGGGAATGGGCAAGATCCAGCTGGGCTCCTGGTTCGACACCGGTTTCAGGGCCCTGCGCGCCGGACGACGGCTGCGGGAGACCCCCTTCGACCCCTTCGCGTGGCAGCCGTCCCGGGTCGAGGAGCGCCGGGTGCGCGACTGGTACCTCGACCTCGTCGAGGAGGTCATCGCCGCGGTCTCCCCGCTCAACCATGCCGTTGCCGTCCAGCTGGCCGAGCTGCCCGACGGCATCCGCGGCTATGAGCAGGTCAAGCACACAGGGGTGGTGGCCGCCCAAGAGCGTGCCGAGCGGTTGCGGGAGCAGTTGTCGCGGCCGCCCCTGACGCTGACCGTTGCCACCACGAGCGGATCAGGGGCCCCGCCGAGGCCCTGAGGACCTCGAGGACCCGCTGAGTTTCCGAACTCTCACCAATGACGATGGAGAAGAGCAATGACAATGTGGTGGATCCTGGCCGTGAGCCTGGTCGTGGGCTGGGGCCTGATCGTCGGCGGCCTGTACGCGACCTATGGACCGGATGACGTCGATGCCGCTCCGGAGGACCGGTCATGATCGAAGTGATCTTCTGGGTCCTCATCGCGCTGCTCGTCAGCATGCTCGTCACGCTGGGCATCACGGGCGCCAAGAGGTCGCACTCCCTCAGTGACCATCAGGTGCCCAAGGGCCTGAGCCACGTCTCCCTCGCCCTCTCGACCGCCTCGACCCAGGCGAGCCCCGCCACATTCCTCGGGGTGGCCGGCTTCGCCTTCGTCTCCGGCCTCTCCGGGCTGTGGTGGATCATCATCGTTCCGCTCGTCTTCACCGGCGGACTCATCCTCGTCGGCAAGGTCTTCCGCAGGGTCGGCATGAAGTTCGGCTCCCTGTCCCTGCCTGACTGGGTGGGGTCGCGCTACCAGAGCGACCTGCTCTGCGTTCTCGTCGCGGTGCTCTACCTCGCCAATGTCTTCTACATCGTCTCCCAGCTCTCCGGCGTCGGGCAGATCCTCAACCTCACCGGTGGGCTGGACTACTCGGTCGGGCTCGTCGCGGTCTCCGTCCTCGTCGCGATCTACACCCTGGTCGGTGGCAACTACGCCGTCGTCAAGACCGACGCGTGGCAGGCCTCGATCATGGTGGTCGCCAGCGGCGTCGTGATCGTCGGGAGTCTCTTCGTCTACAGCAACATCAGCGAGATCACCACCAATCTCGCGAACGAGAGCCCCAACCTCACAGCGGTCTTCAACGAGGACTCGCCGGTCTACAACGGCATCCTCGCTCTCGCGGGCATCGCGCTGTTCCAGGGGATGTTCGCCACGCAGCCGCACATCGCCAACCGCTTCCTGATGCTGGACAGCCCCCGACGGTTCCGTCCGTTCATCCTCATCAGCGGTGTGACCGTGCTCATCCTGTCGATGAGCGCCGTGACCGGGCTCGCGGCCCGGGCCCTGATCCCCGATCAGGTGGAGAGCCCGGACCAGGCACCCATCGTCCTCGTGAACACCCTGTTCCCGACGGTCTTCGCCGCGATCTTCGCCGTGGGGGTCATCGCCGCCGCGATCTCGACGGTCAACTCCGTCCTCTCCTCGATGGGCGCCTGCGTCGGCAACGACATCTACCGGCGCCTCGCCCTGAAGAAGGGCGATGTCTCCCCCGAGAGGCGAGCTCGTGTCGACCGTCGAGCGCTCCTGATCACCAGGGCCACCATCATGGTGTCGGCCATCGCCGCCCTCGCCCTGGCGTGGGAGCCGCCGAGGTTCCTCGCGGTCGTGGCCACGATCGGCCTCTACGGGTTCTTCGCCGGGGTCTCGGGTCCGCTGGTCCTCGGGATCTACTGGCGCGGAGCCACCACCCTGGGTGCGATCGTCACGGTCATCGTCGGCCCGATCGTCTTCTTCTGGCTGCACTTCATCCTCGAGGCCATCCCGAACATCTTCGTCAACGGCGGTGTCGGGATCGTCCTCAGCTTCGTCGTGATGTTCGTGGTCAGCCTGGTCACGCCGAAGCTTCCGACGGCCTTCGTCGACTCGGTCGTCGCCAGCCGGAGGCGGACGGTCGTCACAGCCAACGAGCCCGTCGGCCGCTAGGGAGCCAAGCCCGACCACGCCTCCTCGTCGCCGGGCGGGGCCCGATCCGCCGGATGCGGGCCCACCCCGGAGGTGGACTGAAAGGATGGACACGTGAGCAGCGAGTCGAGCCAGTCGAAGGTCGTGGCCGCCGTACGCGAGCTGCTTCTCCAGGGCGCCATCCGGCAGGGCGAACGGGTCACCGAGGAGTCCGTCGCCGCCAGCATGGGCGTCGGACGGCACACCGTGCGGGCGGCCTTCGCCGAGCTCGTCGGCCTGGGGCTGCTCGAGCACGTGCCCAACCGCGGAGCGCGCATCCCGGTCCTCGACGCCGAGCGGATCAACGACCTCTGGGACTACCGGCTCACGCTGGAGGCCGGAGCGATGCGGATCATCGTCGAGCGCGGGTACGACCTCGAGCCCCTTGCGCAACGCACCCAAAGCCTGCTGGACCTCCCGGCCGATGCACCTCCTGCCGAGGTCGCCTCGGTCCATCACCGCATCCACAGCACGATCATCGAGCTCTCCGGGGTGAAGCGACTGCAGGACGCCTACGAGCGGTGCGAGGCAGAACTGCTGTGGGTGGTGTCCACGGTGAACGACATCTACGACGCCCGGGTTCTCGGAGAGATGCATCGCGATCTGCTGGCTGGCGCCCGCGCCGGTGGGCGGGACTCCGTCGACGCGCTGGTGGCCGACATCGAGAACGGCCGCGCAGCGCTCCTTGACTCCATCTGGCGTAGCACCATGAGCCGCGCCCCCTTCGTCAGTGCGCTGGGTGCACACACCCTTCAGCAGTGACGACCGGGCGCGCCGACCGGGTGGTCAGCCACGCCCTCAACCGAGGTCCCAGGTCGCGATCTCCGCCACCGCCTCGAGCAGCCGCGGACCCATCGCGGCGATCTGGTCCTCGGTCAGGCGCTCGGTGGGCGCGGCGATGGCCAGTGCCGCCTTGGCAGACGAACCACCCCGGGCGGGGATCGCGGCCGCGACGCCGGAGACACTGGGACGCCACTCGCCCCGGTTGACGGAGTAGCCGCGCTCGCGAATCGCCTCGATCTCGGCCTCCAACGCCCGCCGTCCGACCACTGTCGCGTCGGTGTACCGCTCGAGGTTGCGATCAAGGTAGGCGGCGCGCTCGTCCGGCGCGAGATCGGCGAGCAGTGCCTTGCCCGACGAGGACGCGTGTAGGGCGACAGGGATGCCCAGCGGGTCGTAGACGCGGACCCCGTGCGTGGACTCCACCTTGTCGACGATGACGATGACGTCCCCGTGGCGCACGGTGAGGTGGACGTTCTCGTTGAACTCATCCCGGAGCGCACGCATGGCCCGACGGACGTTCTCGCTGCGCAGCTCTGGCCCTCCTTGCGCCGCAACGGCCAGGGCTCGAGTGGTCACCACCCAGCGCGTGGTCGTACTGCCCGGGTCCATCTCGATCCAGGCGGCCTCCGCCAGCGCACTCAGCGCCCGCTGGACGGTGCTCTTGGGGATCCCCAGCGACCGGGACAGGTCAGCGACCCCAGCCGGCTGCTCGGCCGCCACGCCCTCCAGGACTCGAATCGCGGTCGTGATCGCACTCATTCTTCATTCTCCCGTCGTCGCGCAAGGAATCTGTGGAACCCCCTTGACGCGGGCCGTGCCCGTCCTCCAGAGTGTTCCGTAATAGAGCACAGCGTGCCGTATTTTGGCACAACTCACAAGGAAGTGAGCACACATGTCCGACCTCACACTCCGCGGCCTGACCAAGCGGTTCGGCAATTCCGCAGCTGTCGACGACCTCCACCTGGACGTCGCCTCCGGGGAGGCCGTGGTCCTCCTCGGACCCAGCGGATGCGGCAAGACGACCACGCTGCGGATGATCGCCGGCTTCGAGCGGCCGTCCGCCGGCACCATCTCGATCGGGGACTCGGTCGTCGCCGGAGAAGGGACCTTTGTCCCCCCGGAGAAGCGCCGGGTCGGGATGGTCTTCCAGTCCTACGCCCTCTGGCCGCACATGACGGTGGCCGACAACGTCGCCTTCGGGCTGACGACGCGCCGTCCGCGACCGGGCAAGGACGAGCTCCGGGCCAAGGCCGAGGACGCGATGGAGATGGTCCAGCTTCCCGGTCTCGGTGCGCGCTACCCGCACGAGCTGTCCGGCGGTCAGCAGCAGCGGGTCTCACTGGCCCGGGCCCTCGTCACCCGCCCGGGCGTCCTCCTTCTCGATGAGCCCCTGTCCAACCTCGACTCACGGCTGCGCGAGGACATGCGGCGTCACATCCGCGGGCTGCAGCAGGAGCTCGGGATCACGATGGTGTACATCACCCACGACCGGACCGAGGCCCTCGGTCTCGCCGACCGCGTCGTGTCGCTTCGCGCTGGTCGGATCCAGCAGGTGGCACCCCCCGCGGACATCTACAGCCGTCCGACCAGCGGCTTCGTCGCCCGAGCACTCGGGCCGGCCAATCTCCTCCCCGGCGTGTGGGGCACCGATCGCACCACCTGCCGCCTGGTCACGGGTCAGACCATCGAGACCGCCCAGGTCGCGTCGGCGCGGTCCACCGACGAGCCCGTGATCTGCGTCCGCCCCCATGACATCGAGCTGGCGTCCGGCGACGAGACGAACGGGGCCATCACCGATGTCTCCTTCCTCGGCGACGAGACCCACTACCGGATCACGCTCGACGACTGGGACGGCGTCGTGGAGGCGCACGACCGGGGCTTCGACCGCTTCGAGGTCGGAGACCGGATCGCGGTACGCGCCAACACCCGCCGCCTGTCCTTCGTCGACGCCGCCTGAGCAGTACCTGTCACCCCACCAAGGAGCCCCTCATGAACTCGCTGACCCGACGCACCGCCACGACCGTCCTGAGCCTCGGACTGCTCGCCACGACCGCGTGCGCGCCCCCCGAGGCCGCAGACACGGAGCCACTGCCCGATGACCAGAGCGAGCTCGTCGAGCGCGCCAAGGAGGAGGGCGAAGTGACGCTCGGCGCCGGGGGCCACACGAAACCCCAGGCAGAGCTGCTGGCCAAGGAGTTCGAGAAGAAGTACGGCATCGAGGTCACCTTCATCCGGGAGAACTCGGGCCAGATCGCCCAGAAGATCGAGGCCCAGGGCGAGGGCAATCGCCCCTTCGACGTCGTCAGCCTCAACGACGGCGGCACCATGCAGCAGTGGGCGGACGATGATCTGCTCGCCGAGGCCCCGATCGAGAACGAGGACGACATCCTCGATCCGCTCCTGCCCGACGCCCAGTACACCCCCTTCACGTGGTACGCCCTCGGCTTCGCGTACAACACCAGCCGCACGACGGAGGCAGAGGTCCCCGGGAGTTGGCAGGAGCTGGCGTCGGCGAAGGGCCGCAAGGCCGTGGCCGACCCGTCGGCCTCGGGTGCGGCTCTGACCTTCGCCACCGGGATGCAGGAGATCGACGCGGACTTCTTGGACACGGTGGGCGGGCAGAAGCCGCTCGTCACCGACTCCGCCCTCGCCCTCAGCCAGATGCTGACCACGGGCGAGGCCAAGTGGGGCATCCCGGGGATCGAGTCCGACGTCATGACTGCGCGCAGCGCCGGTGAGCCGTTGGCGATGGCCTACCCCCAGGGGCAAATCGGGTCGATGCCTTCCTTCGTGGCTCCGCTGACGAAGGTGTCGAACCCCGCCTCGGCACGCCTGCTGGTGCAGTTCATGCTCTCGGACGAGTTCCAGGCCCAGCAGGTCGGGATCGGGTCGCGTTCCGTCCTCGATGGAGCGGACGTCCCTGAGGGGGGCCAGGAGATCGCCATCCCGGACATGCTCGTGCTGACCCCCAAGAGCCTCGAGGACTCCAAGGAAGAGGTCACCACGAGCTTCGATGAGGCCTTCGGACGATGAGTGCGCACTCCCAGCGGTCCCAGCGGCACGTCACGCTCGTCGGTCGGGTCACCCGAGCGCGCAGACGCCGTCAGTTCAGCGCCGTTCCGGCCGTGTGGGTCACCGCCGTGGCCTTCTTCGTCCTCGTCCCGCTCGCCGCAGTGGTCACGCGCAGCTTCCAGCACCGGGAGGACGGGTTCGGACTCGGCAACTACGCGGAGGTCCTCTCCCGACCGCAGATCTGGGAGGCCCTGCTCAACTCGCTGATCCTCGGCGTCGGATCGGCGGTCGGATCCCTGGCCATCGCCGTGCCCTATGCCTATCTGGTCAGCCGGACGGATCTGCCCATGCGGCGCTTCTTCCGCTCCACCGCGGTGCTCACCTTCGCCGCCCCGGGGTTCGTCGCGGCGATGGGCTGGATCCTCCTGCTCGGCCCCCAGAGCGGCCTCATCAACGCGCACGTCCTCGCTCCGCTGGGGATCCCCCGATTCAACATCTTCAGCCTGCCGGGCATCCTGCTGTGCCTCATCCTCTTCCTCTACCCGCTGATCTTCCTCCCGCTCGTCGAGGCCCTGGACACCATGGACTCCCGGTTGGAGGAGGCCGCCGAGTCCCTTGGTGCCTCACGGTTCAAGGTCTTCACCACCGTGACGCTTCCCCTGACCACGCCGGCGCTGTTCTCCGGCACCCTCCTCGTCTTCATCAGCGCCTTCACGATCTTCGGTCCCGTTGCGCTCCTGGGGAGCCCGGTCGGGATCGACTCGGTGCCGACGGCGATGTTCGGCCTGATGTCGTCGCCACCCCGGATCGAGTACGCGGCCGTGCTCGGTCTGCCGGTCGTCCTGGTCCTCGCGCTGCTGCTGTGGTTCCAGCACCGCATCAAGAGTCGTCGCCGGTTCACGACGGTCAGCGGCAAGCCCGGCAAGGCCCGACGGGTTGCACTGGGGCGGCTGCGCTGGCCCATGTGGTGCGCCGGGATGGCGATCTTCTTCCTCAGCATCCTGCTCCCCTTCGGAGTCCTCGTGCTCACGTCCTTCCGGCGGGCCGTCGGCGAGCCCCTGTCGTGGGACAACCTCGTCCTCTTCGACAACTACCGGGCGCTGCTCGAGCAGGACACGATCCTGGCCTCCTTCGTCAACAGCATCTGGATCGCGCTGGCAGCGAGCATCGGGGCCATGGTCCTGGCGTACCTGGCGGTGTGGTTGAAGACCCGAGCCGGATGGCGGGGCGCGTCGGTGGTCCAGCCGGTCATGCTCGCGCCGCTGGCCTTCCCCGGGGCGATCCTGGGCATCGCCATGCTCATCGCCTACAGCGGTGGACCGCTGTGGCTCGGAGGGACGCTGACGATCATGGTGGTCGCCTACATGATCCGGGTGATCCCGCAGTCCTTCTCCTACATCGACGCAGGCGTCGAGCAGATCAACAGCGAGACGGAGGAGGCGGCTCGAAACCTCGGCGCCGGGTGGCTCCAGACCGTGCGAAGGGTGTCGATCCCGTTGATCCGCGGACCCTTGCTCGCCGTCGGTCTCCTGAACTTCGTCATCCTCTTCCGTGAGCTGGACATCTCGATCTTCCTCTACACGGGAAACAACGGAGTGGCCCCGGTCATCCTCTACAACCTCGCTGCGGAATCGCAGTTTCAGGTGATGGGCGCCCTCGCGGTCGTCATCCTCGCCGTCAACCTCGGCGTGGTCATCACCGCCACGCGTCTCCTGAGAATCAAGATCGCGGGCTGAGCCCGCTCCGAAAGGACACCATGCACACCATCGAGTCTTTCGACTCCTACGTCCTGCGCATTCCCTTCACACCCAGCAGCGCCGACTACGACGGAGCCATGCACGAGCTCATGGTCGTCGAGGTTGCCGGCGGCGGTGAGACCGGTCTCGGCTACTGCTTCATCACCGACGTCGCCGGGGGTGCCTCGGTGAAGCGCCTCGTCGACGATCTCCTCGGACCGCGCCTCATCGGTCGTCCGGTGCGGGACGTCGAGCGGATCTTCACCGAGAGCCTCGCCCTGACCCACCGGATGGGAGAGGGCCACAACCGCTTCGCCATCGCGGCCATCGACATCGCCCTGTGGGACCTGCGCTCACGTCTCGACGGGCTGTCCCTGGCCAAGGCCCTGGGCCAGCTCGTGGACTCCGTCCCCGTCTACGGCTCGGGGAAGGCCGGCAACCGCCTGTCCACCGAGGACCTCGTCAGCCTGAGCTGCGGGTACGCAGAGGAGGGCCTGGCCGGCGTGAAGATCCGCGTGGGCCTGGAACCGGCAGAGGACCCTCGCCGCGTCGCAGCGGTCCGTGCCGCCGTCGGGGACGACCTGCTGATCATGTGCGACGCGAACGAGCGACTCGACCTCCCCGGCGCCCTCCACCTGGGTCAGCGCCTCGCGGAGTCGGACGTGTACTGGTTCGAGGAGCCGGTCGCCCGGCACGACCTGCGAGCCCACGAGCTCCTGGCCCAACGCCTGCCCATGGCCATCACCGGTGGGGAGCACCACTGCAGCGCCCACGAGTTCGTCCCCTACGTCGACTCCGCATTCCAGATCATCCAGCCCAATGCCTGCATGGTCGGTGGCATCACCGAGATCATGCGCATCGCGCGACTGGCCGAGCTGCACGGCCTCGGTTTCGCCCCGCACCTCATGACCGAACTCCATGTGCACGTCGCCGCCGCGACCACCAGCACCTCCTACCTCGAGTACTTCCCCTTCCTCGAGCCCTTCATCACGCAGCCGCTCAAGCTCGACTCCGGTCGGGCCGTCGTGCCGCAGGGTCCGGGACACGGCATCCGGTTCACCCCGGATGCCCTGGAGCGGTGGCGTACCCACTGACGAGGGGCGGGTGCGGGCTACGCCAGCACGGCCTCGAGGGATTCGGCGACCGCCAGCAGCCGGCGGTCGCCGAAGGGGGCCCCCTCGAGGCAGAGACCGACGGGCAGGCCGGTCGAGGAGAAGCCCGCGGGCAGGCTGAGCATGGGCACTCCCGCCACGGAGCCGGGCCCGGCGTTGCGGATGATCGTCTCGAAGGTCGGCCGGCCCACCCCGTCCACGGTGATGACGTCGTCGTCGCCGATGCGCGGTGGAAGCACAGCCGATGTGGGGCCGAAGAACGCGTCCGCACCGGACGCCGCGAAGGCCTCCTCGTACTGCCGCCGCAGCTCCCACCGTCGACGGCGGGCACGGTCATAGGTCTCGAGTGACGGGTTGGCCGAGACGATCCCCTGGACCACCCGCCGGACATCGGGCGATGACAGTCGCGGGATGAGCGACATCAGGTCCGGGTGACGATCCGCACCCAGCGCGACCCGGGCGGGAAGCAGCCGCATGGCCTCGAAGAAGACGATGTCGAGGCCCGCTCCGGACGCCGTCGCCAGATCATCGGGCACCTCGACGTCGACGATCCGGACGCCGTTGCGGCGCAGTGTCTGCTCCGCAGCGTCAAGGACCTGAGCCACCTCGCGCTCCACGTCATGAAAGCGCGACGGAATCCGTCCGAGCACGAGCTCCTCGAGAGCCGGAACGGGCTCGTCGTCGCGGCTGCGGGTGATCACCCGGTCCACGGCCCGCACGTCCCGCACGGTCCGGGCATGGATCCCGATGGTGTCGCGCGTCGTCGACAGGTTGACCACACCGGCCCCGGGATAGCGACCGGTGGAGGGCCGGAAACCGGGGATCCCGCAGAACGACGAGGGCACCGTCACGGACCCGCCGGTATCGGTCCCCAGGGCGAAGGGCGTGCTGCCCAGGGCGACCGCCACGGCGCTTCCTCCGCTCGAGCCGCCGGCGACCCGGTCGGTGTCGAAGGGATTGCGCACCGGTCCGTAGGTGGCGTTGTTGCTCGTCCCTCCGAACGCCAGCTCGTGGAGATTGGTCTTGCCGGCGACCATGCCTCCGGCTTCGCGCAGCAGACCCACGACGTCCGCGTCGAGGATGGCGTGCTGGTCCGACAGGAGCGGGCTGCCCGCGGTCGTCGTGAATCCGGCGACGTCGATG
Source organism: Janibacter sp. GS2 (assembly GCF_051200835.1). Classification (GTDB taxonomy): domain Bacteria; phylum Actinomycetota; class Actinomycetes; order Actinomycetales; family Dermatophilaceae; genus Janibacter. Next base: position 1,049,115 of record NZ_CP195161.1, on the reverse strand, counting down.
TTGTCCTTGACCGCGAAGGGGACTCCGGCCAGCTCACCGGCGTCAGTCCCCCCTTCGGGCTGTGGGTCGTCGTCCTGCCCGACCGCGATCCACGCGTGATGGCTCCGCGCCTCGTCCCGAGCACGGGCAAGGGACTCCCGCCGGCGCGCCCCGCGCGCCCGCGGGCCCAGGGCGACCCAGTCCTGCAGGTCGAGTGACATGTGCTTCCTCTCCGTCAGAACCCGCGGCCGGGGTTGAGGATCCCGGACGGGTCGAGGGCCGCCTTGATCGCCGACTGGACGTCGAGCGAGACCGTGTCCAGCTGGTGGTGCAGGTGCTCTCGCTTGAGCTCGCCGATGCCGTGCTCGCCCGTGATCGTGCCGTCGAGCGATATCGCTGCGGCGCAGATGCGATCTGCGGCGTCGAGGCCCAGACGACGTGACTCCCCGGAGTGGTCGGGCAGGCGCAGCATCGGGTGCAGGTTGCCGTCCCCGGCGTGGCCGACCGTGGCGATCGGGATGCCGACCTCCCGACTGATCGTGTCCACGTGGGCCAGAAGCTCGCCGACCCTCGTCCGCGGGACGGCCACGTCCTCGATGACCGTCGGCCCCGCCTCCATGACCACCCAGCCGGCGAGGCGGCGCGCCTGCATGAAGAGGTGCGCCTCCGCCGGGTCGGTGGTCGACACGGCCACGGACGCGCCCGCGACCTCACAGGCCCCGACGAGCCTTTCGATCTCCGCCCCTGCCTCTGGTCCGTCCGTCTGTCCGATGACGAGCAGTGCGGCGTCGCGGTCCAAGTCCATCCGCTGGTGGTCCTCGACCGCGTTGATCGTGTGCCGGTCGAGGATCTCCAGGACGCTGGGCGTGACCTGGGAGGCGAAGATGCCCTCGAGCGCCTCACTCCCCTGGGCCAGGGTGTCGAAGGACGCCACGAATGTCGCGGTCGCCGCCGGCTGGGGACGGACCCGAAGGGTCGCCGAGGTGATCACCCCGAGGGCCCCTTCCGAGCCGATCATCAGCTGGGTCAGGTCGAGACCGGCGACGTTCTTCATCGTCTGTCCTCCGGCGCACAGCACACGTCCATCCGCGAGCACCACCTCGAGCCCCAGCACGGACTGACGGGTGACGCCGTACTTGACGCAGCGCATGCCGCCGGCGTTGGTGGCCAGGTTGCCGCCGATCGTCGACACCTCGAAGCTGCCCGGGTCCGGCGGATAGAAGAGCCCGAATTCACCGACCGCCCTCGTCACCTCAGCATTGACCACGCCCGCCTCGACGACCACCGTGTGGTTCCTCGGATCGACCCGGCGGATGGCACTCATCCGCTCCAGGGAGAGGACGATGCAGCCGTCGCGGGCGTTGGCACCACCCGACAGACCCGTCCCGGCGCCCCGCGGGATGACGACCGTGCCCGTCCTGGAGGCCCAGGCCAGGGTCCGGGAGACCTCCTCCGTCGTCGTCGGCCGCACGACCGCGATCGGCTGGCCGGCCGGGACGAGGCTGGCCATGTCCGACCGGTAGCCCCCGACGACATCGAGGTCGCAGACGACTGCTCCGCTGGGGAGCTCCGCGATGAGGTCGACCAGGCTCTCGCCACTCACCGACTCACCTCGTCTCGGCGACGAGGCCCGCCTGGGGTGCCGCCGGGGACGAGGCCGCGATCCCGGTACGCCTCGGCACGAGAAGCGAGGCGACTGCCGCGAAGCACGCCACTCCGGCGAACATGTAGAACGCCGGTGCCACGTTGGCTCCGGCGATGACCAGCCCGGTCAGCGTCGGGCCGACGATGCCGCCGATCCGGCCCACCGACGCCGTCCATGCCGTGCCGGCCGCACGGCAGGAGGCGGGGAAGGAGGCCGCGGCGAATCCATAGATCAGCACCTGCGCGCCGATCGTTCCCGCGCCGGCGATGAACGCCATGACGTACAGCACGGCGATCGGGGAGTCGGTGCTGAGGACGATGATCGCGACAGCAGCCGCGGTGAGGGTTCCGGCAGTGACGACCTGGGCACCCACGCGGTCAGAGGCCCGCGAGACCACGAGTGGCACCAGGATGGCGCCGGCATTGAGCGCCAGGAGGAAACCGAGGGCGGAGCTCGAACCGAACCCGGTCGACTCCATGATCTTCGGCAACCACGTGTTGAGGCCGTAGGTGAGCATCAGGCCGCAGGCACTGAGGACACCCATGAGGACCGTTGTCCGCCAGAGGTTCTTCGTGAAGAGTCCGCGGGGGCCGGAGCGCTCCTCGGCGCGAGGAGGCTCGGGACGCTCGATCCCCGCGGCATCGGCGACGGCGTGGGCCTCGATCGTGCGACCACGGGCCAGGAGGAACGAGGGTGACTCCGGCAGGTGACGGATCATGACGGGCACGAAGAAGATCAGGGGAATCGTGCCGATGGCGTACATCATGCGCAGCCCGAAGGCGTCGATGACCCAGAGCCCCAGCAACGAGGCGAGCACGCCTCCGGCCGGGTATCCGGCCCAGACGATGGCGCTGTGCGTGTGCGCCTTGCCCTTCGGGGAGAACTCGACGGCCATCGCGGCAGCGAGCGGGATGAGCGCCCCGACGCCGAACCCGACCATGAATCGGGCCATGCCGAAGAGCGTGGCGTCCGGGGAGAGCGCACAGACTCCGGACCAGGCCGAGTACCAGGCCGTGGCGCCGATCATCAGCCAGCGGCGACCGACGATGTCGGCGACGCCGCCGACGAGGATCGACCCGGCCAGCATGCCGATGAGCGCGTAGCTCCCGACGACTCCTGCGTACTCGGTCGAGAGGTTCCAGCTCGGGTCCGCCAGCATGGCCGGCAGGGTGACGCCGTAGGCCACCATGTCGTACCCCTCGAAGACGATGGACAGGGCGCACAGGACGAGCACCAGTCGAGATGATGCTCCGGCAGTCGGGGTCAGACGAGGCATGGGCGGGGCTCCTCATGGCAGAGATCCTGGGACGCTCGTCGACCTGTGCCACCCGGACCGAGAGCGCAGGCACGGACAGCCGACGAAGGTCGAGCACTGCCCTGTGCCGTGACGCAGCACACGCTAGGAGCGGGTCCGTGATAGGTCCAATGAATCTTTTCCATACATACATGCACTGTGTTTATATACAGGGTGCTTCCTGACCTCAATCTCGTGCGGACCTTCCTCCACCTGTACGAGACCCGGAGCGTGACGCAGACGGCCGAGCGGCTGACCGTCACCCAGCCCTCCGTGAGCCACGCGCTCAGTCGGCTCCGACGAGACCTCAACGACCAGCTCTTCAACCGTTCGACCGGGGGCCTGCGAGCCACCCAGCGCGCCGATGACCTGTACCCGCTCATGCGTCAGGCCCTCGACGTCATCGATGCCTCCGTGGACGAGCTGGCGACCTTCTCCCCGGAGACCTCCCAGCGAACCTTCACGCTCCTGGCCACCGACCTGGGCGAGATCAGCCTGCTCCCTGCGCTCCTGGCGCGCGTCACCCAGCAGGCGCCGCACGTCACCCTGCACGTGGGACCGCTCGACATCCGGGATGCACCGGATGCCCTGCGTCAGGGCCAGGCCGATGCCGTCATCTGCACCCCTCGGATCACCGCCCCCGACATCGACCGGGATGTCCTCTTCGACGACTCGTACTGCGGCATCAGCGCCCTGGACCACCCTCGGGTCCGCGGAAACCCCACCCTCCAGCAGTTCCAGGCAGAGCGACACATCGCCGTGGTCGAGTCCATCGGCCACGGCGACGCGGATCACGCCCTGGAGCGTCTGGGACTCTCCCGCGACATCGGCCTGCGGATCTCGCACTTCGCCGCGCTACCGCAGCTGGTCGAGCGGACGGGTCACCTGGCGATCATCACCCGCACGGTGTCGAACCACTTCTGCGCAGCGGCCCGGATCACCCCCTTCGCCCTGCCCTTCGAGGTGCCGCCGGTGCAGATCGCGGCCTACACGTACCGACGACGACTACCCGACCCGGGAGTGCAGTGGTTGCGTCAGACGATCCGCGAAGCCCTCACCGACTGGACGAGCTGAGATCCTCGCCGTCGCCTCGTGACGACCCGCGGCAGCAGCGGGGCCACGTCTACGATGACCCGCATGGACGTGCCGAGCAGGAGCGCGCTGCGGGTCGCCCGCGCCGCAGCGTGGACGTGCGCGGCCTTCGGTCTCTCCGTCGGGGCGCACGTCATCGGTGGCGGGCAGCCACCTTCGCCGGGTGGCGGTGCCCTCATCGCGATGACGCTACTGTGCTTCGGCCTCCTGCTCACCGGGCGCCGTCTCGGCGCGTTCTCCCTCATCGCGACCCTCGGCACCAGCCAGCTCCTCCTGCACGTCGGCCTGACCCTGACCGAGCAGTCGGCCGCGTGCACACCGGCCCCCGGTCCGAGCGGTACCCACGCCGGTCACGACCTCGCGCTCACCTGCGACGCGGCGGTCTCCGGTGCGGCGACCGCGATCACGCACGCCGGCCACTCCGCACTGACGATGACGATCGCCCACCTGCTGGCGGCCGTCGCCCTCGGGCTCGTCCTGGCGAAGGGCGAGGACGCGGTCTGGCGCATCGCGGGTCTCCTCCTGCCGCACCTGCCGAGGGCGGGGGCGCTCCCTTCGCTCGCCCGTCGCGTGCTCGCCCCCACCCACGGGGGCGAGGCCGTCACCGAGGTCCCCCTCCTCGGCGGAGTCGGACGGCGCGGCCCACCGGCCCGGCCCGCCCCCGTGGTCACCTGACCCGCTCCCTTCGTCGTGGAGCGGGTCGGTCGGCCGATCCTGCACACCACGTCACGAAGGACCATCCATGCATCGCACCACCCACCTGACCCTGCGCTCCACCGCTGCCCTGGCCATCGCCGCTGCAGCCGTCGCGCTCGGGGTCCAGCCCGCCTCCGCCCACGTGACCGTCCGCGCGGACGCCACGGAGTCCGGCGGGTACGCGGCCCTGACCTTCAGGGTCCCCAACGAGTCCGACTCCGCCTCCACCGACAAGCTCGTCGTCACCCTCCCCCAGGACGCGCCGCTCGCGAACGTCTCCGTGCGTCCCGTCCCCGGGTGGACGGCCAAGGTCACCACGGCGAAGCTGCCCGAGCCGGTCAAGAGCAACGACCTGACCCTGACCAAGGCTCCTCGCACCATCACCTGGACCGCGAAGGACGAGGCGGCGGCGATCGACCCCGGTGAGTACGAGGAGTTCTCGATCAGCGGCGGCCCGCTGCCCGAGCCCGGGACCCTCGTGCTGCCCGCCGAGCAGACCTACACCGACGGTGAGGTCGTCGACTGGGCCGATGAGGCGAAGGGTGACGAGGAGCCGGAGCACCCGGCCCCCACCATCGAGGTGACCGCGGCCGAGGACGAGGCCACCGGCGACGAGGAGGAGGCCACTGCCGCAACCGAGCCGGCCTCCGAGGACTCCTCCGACACGCCCGCCCGCGTCCTGGGTGGCCTGGCCCTGGTCGTGGCCGTTGCGGGTGCCGGCATCGCCGTCGTCACCGGGCGACGCCGCTCCTGACCCTCGACCGGACGACGGGGGCGTGGCCAGCGGCCACGCCCCCGTCGTCGGTCACTAACCTGACCCCATGACCCACCGGACCGTCGACAGTTGGCTCACCGACATGGACGGCGTGCTCGTGCGCGAGCAGCACGCCATCCCGGGGGCCGCGGACTTCATCGCGGAGCTGGAGCGCCTCGATCGACCCCACCTGGTGCTGACGAACAACTCGATCTACTCACGTCGCGACCTGCGGGCACGGCTGCGCTCGTCGGGGATCGAGCTGCCGGAGGAGCGGATCTGGACCTCTGCGCTGGCGACCGCGCAGTTCCTCGCGGAGCAGAGCGAGGGCGAAGGGGGCCGTGGCACCGTCTTCGTCATCGGCGAGTTCGGCCTGACCAGCGCCCTGCACGAGGTGGGGTTCGTCCTCGACGAGACCGACCCCGACTTCGTCGTGCTCGGCGAGACGCGCACCTACTCCTTCACCTCGATCACCACCGCGATCCGGCTGGTGACCAAGGGGGCCCGCTTCATCGCGACCAATCCCGACGTCACCGGCCCCTCACCCGACGGCCCGGTGCCCGCGACGGGGTCCGTGGCCGCGCTCATCACCGCCGCGACGGGGGTGGAGCCGTACTACGTCGGCAAACCCAACCCGCTGATGATGCGCTCGGCCCTCAACGCCATCGAGGCGCACTCCGAGTCCACGGTGATGATCGGCGACCGGATGGACACCGACATCATCGCCGGGATCGAGGCCGGCCTGCGCTCGGCGCTCGTGCTCACCGGCTCGACGCACCGCGACCAGATCAGGCGCCACCCCTTCCGCCCCACCTGGGTGCTCGACTCGATCGCCGACGTCGTGCCGATGGTCGAGGAGCTGGGCTGATCTGCGCGTGGGACGACGAACGTCCGCCCCCTCGGTGAGGGAGCGGACGTCCGGTCGATCTGGTGGAGCTGAGGGGATTCGAACCCCTGACCTTCTCATTGCGAACGAGACGCGCTACCAACTGCGCCACAGCCCCAAGAACGACGGCAACGATAACACCGGCCCGGCCTGCGTTTGAAATCCGGGCGACTAGAGTCGGTCCCACCATCGGGCCGGAGGACGTGGATGAGCGAGAAGCGCCGCATCAGGGATCTGCGACTGACCTTTCCCCGCAGGCTCCCCCGGCTGCCCGAGCGCGCGGACGAGCCGCCGATCATCATCCGGACGGCGCCCGAGTCCGCGCAGTCCCCGGCCACCGTCCCCCCGGCCTTCCGTGCGGCCTCCGAGTGGGTGTGGCGGTCACTGATCATCGGCGTCGGCATCATCGCGCTGCTCAAGCTCGTCTCGGTGCTGTCCGAGGTCGTCTTCCCGGTGATCATCGCCCTGCTCCTGGCGGCCCTGCTCGACCCGCTCTTCCGCCGGCTGCGGATCGTCCTGCCCAAGGCCCTCGCCGCCGGGGTCACGGTGCTGGGCACGCTGGCCGCGATCGTCGCGCTCTTCAGCTTCGTCGGCAACCAGTTCGCCACCCAGCTCAACGACATCATCGACCAGGTGACCCAGGGCCTGTCCCAGACGCAGGACTGGGTCGAGTCGACCTTCGACCTGAGCAAGGGCCAGGTCACCGGCTGGCTGGCCGAGCAGTGGGCGACGGTCGCCCAGGACGATCGCATGTCCGCGCTGGCGACGCAGGCCGGCCTGACCATCGGGCAGGTGCTCACCGGCTTCTTCCTCGTGATGTTCTCGCTCTTCTTCTTCCTCTACGACGGAGCCGGCATCTGGGCCTGGGTCGTGCGCCTCTTCCCCCGCAGCGCCCGCTCCAAGGTCCTCTCCTCCGGCGCGATCGCGTGGAACCAGCTCAAGGCCTTCACCCGCGCGACGATCCTCGTCGCCGCGGTCGACGCGCTGGGGATCAGCCTGGGTGCCTTCGCCCTCGGCGTGCCCTTCGCGTCCGGCATCGCCCTCGTCGTCTTCCTCGGCTCCTTCGTCCCGATCGTCGGGGCCGTGCTGTCCGGGTTCATCGCCGTGGCCCTCGCCTTCGTCGCCAAGGGCCCGATCACGGCGCTGCTCATGCTGCTCGTCGTCATCGCGGTCCAGCAGCTGGAGTCGAACGTGCTCCAGCCCTTCCTCCTGGGCCGGGCGGTGCGCGTCCACCCGCTGGCGGTGATCCTCGGCATCGCCACGGGCATCATCGTCGGCGGCGTCATCGGCGCCCTGACCGCGGTCCCCCTCGTCGCCGTCCTCAACGCCGTGGGCCACAACCTCCTGGAGCCCACACCGGAGGACGTGGAGCACCCGGACGAGCTGGTGACCCAGGACGAGCAGGAGGAGATCCGCGAGGACATCGCCACGGCGCAGGAGCGCAACGACATCGAGCCGGGCGACTCCCCGTATCCCGTCTGACGCCGACCCTGCTGTGGGTCGATGTGGGTGGGAGCGCTCGGACGCTCAGCGATACATCGACTCAGAGGAGGGGGGAGGGAGGATCAGCCCCAGCCGGCGATGGCCGGGAGCTCCTCGTCCTCGACGTCGATGACCTGCGGGACGGCGGGGCCGGGCTGCGTGGCCGGGGTGGCCGACATCGGTGGCGGGTCGGCCCGCTCGGCCTTGGCCTTCATCGTGTACATCGGGCGGGGAACGGGGGTCGGCTGCCAGGTGCCGGGCTCGGGCTCGGCGACCGGGGTCCCAGCACTCTCCTCGACGACCGGCTCCGCGGCCGGGGTGGGCACATCGGCGACATCGAAGGGGGCGGCCGTGGCCGACGCGCGGGTCACCCGGGTCGGAGCGGCCTGCTCGGCCCGGGGAGCGGCTCGCGGCGCGCTGCGCTGCGGCGCGGCAGCGCGACGGGTCTCGGCACGGGGGCGGGACGCGGCCTCGTGCTCGGCCCGCACGGCCTGACGCAACCACCCGAAGGCGCCCACCGTCCCCGCGAGCCACGCGACCGACACCCCCCAGGGCAGCGGCCCGAGGGCCGTGACGAGCAGGACGACCGGCAGGAGGAGGACCATGGACACCAGGGTCAGGCCACGCACCTTGCGCGAGACGCCGGCGACCGGCTCGAGGATGCGGCCGCGCTGCGGTGCCTGGGCGTGCTTGACGGTGACCTCGGGACGCGCCGCCCGGGTCGGGGCGACGGCGTACGAGCGAGGCGTCGGCTCGGCGACGTCACGGCGCATCCGGTGGTCGTCGAGCACCCGCATGGCAGCGGAGAAGCGGTCAACGGACCGGACGGTGGCGAGGTGATCACGACGCTTGATCCAGTACTGGAGCAGGTACGCAGCCCAGATCGCCACGACAAGGACGAAGATCAGGCTGCTCGGCTGCACGGACACCACGCTAGGCAGTTTGTCTCGCGCCGTGCCGCAGGCTCATCGGTGTGTCGCGCACGTGACTGCTGTTATGGGTGTGACAAGCGTGCTGTGAGACCCCCGGGACCGATTTCCTCGGTCACGACGGCGAACGAGCGGTGGTCACGCCACCGACCACCGATGTGGAGGTAGGCGCGCCGGACCCCCTCGTCACGCAGCCCGAGCTTGCGCACCACAGCCAGACTCGGCTCGTTCTCCGGGATGATCTCGATCTGGATCCGGTGCAGCGCACGGCCCTTCGGGTCCATCAGGTGGTCGGCGAGCCCGGCCACGGCGGTCGGTGCGATCCACCGCCCGGCGACCTCCTCACCGACCCAGTACCCGATCGACGCCGAGCGCAGCGCGCCCTCGACGATGTTGTTCGCCGAGACCAGCCCGACGAGGGCCTCGTCGACGACGATGGCCAGGCTCAGTCCCCGGCCCGCGCGCGCCTCTGCGGCAAGGGCTCTCGCATAGGCACCGAAGTTCCGGCGGATGTCCCGCCGTGGCACCCCGCCCGGAGGCACCGACGGGTCCCACCGGCCCAACCACGCGGCGTTGCGGGCCCGCAGGTCGAGGAACTCGCGGCGGTCCCCCCTTCGCAACGGACGCAGGGTGATCGGCAGCCCCTGCGGCGTGGTCGCGGAGAGGACCACGGGTCGAGCAGGGGTCATCCCGCCAGCTCGGTGCGCCCGTTCAGCCGGGTGCCGTCGGTGATGGTGGCCGGCGCGTCGGCGACGACCTCGACGGCTCCGACCGCGGCCACGTCGGCCCCGAAGGTCACGTCGCCCTCGACGGAGAAGGAGGTGCACTCACGCAGCGAGGGCACCCCCTGCGGGAAGCGCTCGTCGAAGTCGGCGACGAAGGCGTAGTGGCTGTCGAGGCCGATGCGGGGCTCGGCGTGCTCGATCTGGGAGACGACCCGGCTCTGCTCGTCGAGCTCGAAGACGTCGCTGCGCAGGAGCAACAGCTCCTTCGTCGTCTTCACCGGGCGGAAGCGGGTGCGGGGCACGCGCAGCGCCACGCTCCCCTCGAAGGCCTCGACCGCGGTGCCCATCGCCGACTCGATCTGGATGATCTTCGGCGAGTCCGGGCGCGTGGGGTCGACGTTCTTGCGGTTGACGATGATCGGCAGGCCGAGGACCCCGTCGCGCGCGCGCATCAGCGCGTCGAGCTCGTCGAGGCCCACCCAGAGGTTGTTGGTGTTGAACCACTGGTGGCGGGTGGTGTCCTGGAAGAGATCCTGCTCGCCGTCGACGACCATCGCCGACTCCCGCAGGATGAGTCGGCCGTCCTCCTTGCGCACCGCGACGTGGCCACCCTTGCGGTCGTTGAGGGTGCGCTCGGCGACCTCCGCGGCGAAGGGGATGCCTTCTGCGAGGAGCCAGGCGGCGATGTCCGGGTCGCAGGTGGCCCCGAGGTTGTCCGCATTGGAGAGGAAGACGTAGCGGATGCCGGCCTCGCGCATCCGGTCGATGAGCCCGGAGGCGGCGAGGGAGACGTAGACGTCGCCGTGACCGGGCGGGCACCACTCCAGGGCGGGGTCCGCCGGCCAGGAGACCGGGGCGAGCGTCTCGGCATCGACCTTGGGCTCCATGCTCTGCAGGAAGTCCAGCGGCAGGTCCTGCTTCGCCAGCTGCGGGTAGCGCTCGAGGATGGCCAGGGAGGGCTCCCGGGTGCGCGGGGTGTTCATCAGGACCAGCGGCGGTCGGGCGCCGAAGCGCTCCTCGAGCCCGATGAGCTGCCGGGCAATGATGTCGAGGAAGGTCTGCCCGTCGCGCGCGACGAGCGCGGACTTCGGCCCGGACATGCCCATGCTCGTGCCGAGCCCACCGTTGAGCTTGATCACCGCGACCCGGGCGAGGGCGGCACGGCGCTCGGCGTCGCTGACCTCGATCGCGGCGAGCTCGGGCACCTCGACGAGCGGCTCGATCGCCTCCTCGGGGATCGTCCCCTGCGCACCGTCGGCGAGCTGCTGCCAGTAGTCCTCGAAGACCCTGATCGCGAGCGGGTCCTCGCCGCGCTCGGTCATCCGGCGTACCGCCTCGTCGCGCCCTTCGACTCCCATGCGAGTCACCCTACGATGCCGTCATGGATACCGGCGCGGGGTCGAAGGGCGATGTCCGCCACCGTCTGCGGGCGCGGCGGCGCGAGATCGCCGCCTCCCGCGACCTCGTCGCGGACGCCGAGGCCATCGCCGAGGTGGTGAGGGCCTCTCCCTTCGCCGCAGGGACGACGCTCTCCTACGAGTCCCTGCCCCACGAGCCGCCGACGGGCGCGCTCAACGCGGCGCTGCAGGCTGCCGGACACCGGGTCCTCGTGCCGATCACCCTGCCGGACCTGCACCTGGACTGGTGCGACCTCGCCGACCCCGGGCGCACCCCTCTGGGCACCGAGGCTCCTCGACGCGCTGGTCTGGCGATCGTCCCGGCGCTGTCGGTGGACTCCGCCGGCACCCGTCTGGGGCAGGGCGGGGGCTGCTACGACCGGGTGCTGCCGATGCTCCCCGCGCACTGCCGGGTGCTCGTGCTGCTCCACCCGGGTGAGCACACGGACGAGGTCCTGCCGCGCGAACCGCACGACATCCCCGTCGCCACCGTGCTCACCGCCCTCGGCACCACCCCCGCTGTCGCATCTGCCTAGGCAGATGCGACGCCCGGCCACCCCCCACCGCATTTGCCTAGGCAGATGCGAGGGGGGAGGTCAGGGGGCGTCGGCGGGGGTGAGGGTCAGGGTGTCCTCGGTGGCCGCGAGCACCGCCTCGCGACTGCTCGGCCACGCGTAGGTCTCCCCCTCGCGCCAGGCCCGGATCTGGTCGTCGTAGTGGGAGCTGAAGGGGTGGCCGGAGTTGCCGGTCTGGTTGACCCACCGCGAGGCATCGAGGTCGCCGAGGTCGACGATCATCCGCATCGACGGGGCAGCGGTGACCTCGTACCCCTGCGAGGCGTCCCACGCCATGGCGTTGACCGTCGAGGAGCCGCCACCGACGGGGTGCGGTCCGGAGTTGACGAGCGAGCACACGGGGCCGGGGATGCCCTCGCCGCCGAGGACCGCGTGCCGGAAGGTCACCGAGTGCATCCGACCCCACCCCCAGTCGCCCGGGTCCTTGCCCATGGTGCGCGTCAGGTCGAGCCGGGCCTCGACCATCGCCTGCCGCAGCACCTCGTCCCGCCCCTCGATGACGCCGGGTGTCGCCCGGTTGTCCCACCACGCGCTCCGGGGCTTCTCGAGCAGGCCCTCGACGGCGGCCCAGTGCTGGGAGCTGCCGCTGGCCTGCAGGTCCCCGGGCAGGTCGTCGTTGAAGGTGATCTCCACGATGTGGCGCCACACGGCGTTGAAGTATGCGGCCGCCGCCGAGCTCTCCCCGTCACCGGCCACCTGGTTCTCGTCCCACGTGCGCAGCAGGTCCTGCCCGTCCCCGGTGAAGCGGTCGACGTCGACCTCCAGCAGGCTCGGGATGAGCGCGGGTGCCAGTCCGTTGTGGGTGTCGAGCTGGATCCGCGCCATCTTCGCGGGACTGACCTTCTCCTCGCTCGTGAGGAGGTCGTCGATGCGTTGCGATCGGTAGCCGTAGTCCCACTCCGTGGTGAGGAAGGGGGTCCGGCTCGCCGTCACCTGCTGGTTGGCCGTGACGATGTGCCCGTCCTTGGGGTTGAGCACGCTCGGCAGGTCGGCGAAGGGGACGGACCCGGTCCAGTCGTAGTCGGAGTCCCAGCCGGGGGCGGGCAGCCAGCCCGGCGGGTTGTCGTCGACGCCCTTGCGGACCGGGATCTTCCCCGGCGCCTGGTACCCGATGTTGCCCTGGGTGTCCGCGTAGACGAGGTTCTGGCTCGGAACGGTGAAGTCCTTTGCGGCGGCACGGAACTCGTCGAAGTTCGTCGCCGAGTTCAGGGCGAAGATCGCGTCGGCGGTCGTGCTCGGGGTGAGAGCTGTCCACGCGAGGGAGACGGCGTAGTCATCGGTCTGGCGGTCCTCGACCTCGACCTCGCGGCCTGCGGCGGCGACGTCCGGGACCACGTCGGAGAGGATCGGGCCGTGGCCGGTGGAGCGGACGGTGATCTCCTCGTTCTCGCCGCCCGCGACCTTGATCGTCTCGGTGCGCTCCTCGAGCGGCTCGAGCGACCCGTCGCGCAGGTAGCTGTCCCCGGAGATCTGCTCGAGGTAGAAGTCGGTGACGTCCGGCGCCAGGTTGGTGAAGCCCCAGGCGATGTCCTGGTTGTGGCCGATGACGATCCCGGGGATCCCGGCGAAGGTGTAGCCGGAGACGTCGACGGGGCAGGCGTCGGAGACCTCCCGGCAGTGCAGCCCCATCTGGTACCAGATGCCCGGCATGCTCACGCCGAGGTGCGGGTCGTTCGCGAGCAGGGGCTTGCCGGTGGTCGAGCGCTCGCCGCTGACGACCCACGAGTTCGAGCCGAGGCCCTCTCCCTCGCCGAGCATCGCCGGGATCGCGTCGATCGCGCTCGCGGTGTTGGTCAGGGCCGTGCGCGCGGCCCGGGGGGTGACGTCCCCACCGTCCGCGGCGGGCGACGAGGACGGCCCCTCCCGGGTCGTCCCGGGCCCCCACTCCGAGCCGGAGAGGATCGGCGAGTGCTCACCCGTGGGGTAGGGCGGGTAGAGGTCGTCGATCATCGTCTGGCTGACCTGGCCGTCGAGCGCGGCACGGGTCAGCTCGCCGTCGTAGTTGCCGCGCAGGTCCCAGGCCATCGCCTTGAGCCAAGCGAGGGAGTCCACGGTGGTCCAGTCCTCGACGCGGTACTCCGGCAGCGTCATGGACAAGATCGTGTACTCGACACCCATCGAGGCATTGGACCCCTGCTCGTCCAACCAGGCGTTGACCCCGGCGGTGTAGGCCTCGAGTGCTCGCCGGGTCCGCGGGGAGAGCATCGGCAGCTCGGCCTCGGCGACCCTGCGCCAGCCCATGGTCCGGATGACCTTGTCGGTCTCGACTCCGGGCTCACCCACGAGCTCGGCCAGGCGTCCGGCCGTGATGTGCCGGCGGGTGTCCATCTCGAAGAAGCGGTCCTGGGCCTGCACGTATCCCTGCCCGCGCATGAGGTCACCCATGGTGTCGGCGTAGACGTGCGGCACCCCCTGCGCGTCGCGGAGGACCTCGACCGTCGACTGGAGATCGGGCACCTCGATCTCGCCCGTGGTCTGCGGAAGGGGGCGACGCCCCTGGCTGATCACGGCGACGGACAGCACGACCGCGAGCACGACGAGGATCCCCAGCGCCGCGAGCAGGGTGCGACGGAGCCTTCGAACGACGGTCACCGTGCGAGCGTAGGCCAGAAGCAGCCTATGATCGTGGACGAGATGCCTACCTATGCCTACGCCTGCACGCAGTGCGGCCACCAGTTCGATGTCGTGCAGTCCTTCAGCGATGACTCGTTGACGACCTGCCCCGAGTGCTCCGGCGCGCTGCGCAAGCAGTACAACGCAGTCGGCGTCGTCTTCAAGGGCGGGGGGTTCTACCGCAACGACTCACGCGCGAGCACCGGCGCGTCCGCGGGCACGAGCGAGTCCTCGTCGGGCTCGGCCGACTCGAGCAGCTCCACGGGGTCCGCGTCCTCCGGCTCGTCGTCCGAGGGCTCCTCCACAAGCTCGGCGGCCTCGAGCACCTCCTCCACCTCCAGCTGAGACCTCCTCGCGCCACGCCGACGCGCTCCTAGCCTCGCCGGCATGGCCACCTCGCGTCTCGCCCAGCACCTGCCCTCACTCTTCGGGCCCTCCCGACGCGCGGCCTGGCGCCTGTCCCTGGTGCGCCGCGGCCTGTCCGCCTGTGCCCTCCTGCTCGCCCTGCACCTGACCCTCGGCGCCACCCGGCCGGCGGTGGTCGAGCGGCCACCGCCACCCCGGGACGAGGGCGCCGCACTCGCCCTTCCTCTCGCGGCACCCGCGGGGCACCTCTCCCCCGGGGACGAGGTCGGCATCTACCTGCCCGGCCGCGCCGAGCCGCTCGTGCGTCGGGCCCAGGTCCTCGGCGTGTCGAGCGAGACCGGTGACACGCCCGTGGTCCGCCTCACACTGGACGAGGAGCAGGTCGGAGAGATCCTGCGGGAAATGGCGCCGGAGCGCGGGCTGGGCAACGGTTTCGTCGTCGTCCGGGGTGGGTGACCGAGCGACCCCACGCTGCACCCGCCTGCAGTCCTACCCGCCATGCGCCACACTCATGCACTGAGACGACCCCAACCAGGGGGTCGCCCACCCCTGTCATCACTGAGGAAGGAGTCCCATGAAGGGCTTCAAGGAGTTCCTGCTCCAGGGCAACCTGGTCGAGATCGCCACCGGTCTGATCATCGCCACCGCGTTCGCCAGCGTGGTCACCGCGTTCACCAGCTTCCTGCTGGAGGTCGTCGGTCGACTCACGGGCGGCGCCGACTTCAACTTCGACGAGATGGAGATCTTCGGTTTCCAGACCGTCGGCCCCTTCCTGACCGCCGTCGTCGCGTTCATCATCATGGCGGCCGCGGTCTACTTCGGCGTGATCAAGCCGTACACGGCCTTCCGCGCGCGGTACATGACCGAGCAGGAGGTGGAGATCGAGGAGTCCGTCATGCTGCTCCGCGAGATCCGCGACTCCCTCAAGGAGGGGCGCGCGAGCGCCTGACTCCCCACGCGAAGGGGACCGCTCACCCAAGGGTGGCCGGTCCCCTTCGTGCTGCGCGCCGGCGCCGCCCGCCTAGCGCACGACGGAGCTGAGCAGGAGACTCGTCTCGCTGTTGACGATGCCGGGGATGCCACGCATCCGGCGCAGGAGCTCGTCGAAGTCGCCGAGATCGGCGCAGGCGGTCTCGGCGACGAGGTCCCAGCCCCCGTTCGTCGTGTGGAGGGCCTGGATCTCGGGGAACCCGCGCAGCTGACCGATGACACGGTCGGTCGTGCGCCCCTCGACCTCGATGAAGGAGACCGCCCGGATCTCGGCCGCCTCGGCCGGGTCCCGCACCCGCACGGTGAAGCCCACGATGATGCCGTGGGCGGTGAGCTTGCCGATGCGGGCGGTGACGGTGGCCCGCGAGACCCCGAGCTGCTCGGCGAGAGCGGCGATCGGCGCGCGGCCGTCCTTGCGCAGGGCTGAGATCAGGCGCTTGTCGAGGTCTGTCGGACGATACATGCCCACAATGCTAAGTCGAGCCGAACAGATCGCGCATCCGATGCCCACAATTCGCACATTCCTCGTCTTACATTCTCACATCGTCAATCCTAGCCTTGACGAAGGACGGACACCCCGACCGCGACGAAGGAGACGACGATGACGCAGTTCCTCGATGTGCACCACATGAGCCGCTGGATCCAGCAGGACGGCGCGGAGAACATCCTGCGCCGCATGACCGAGTACGTCGAGGCCGACTTCCGGCGGTGGGAGTCCTTCGACAAGATCCCGCGCGTGGCCAGCCACACCCCCTTCGGCGTCATCGAGCTCATGCCGACCTCCGACGACGCGACCTACTCCTTCAAGTACGTCAACGGCCACCCCCTCAACCCGAGCCGCGGGTTCCAGACCGTCACCGCCTTCGGCCTGCTCTCGGACGTCGACAACGGCTACCCGGTCTTCCTCTCGGAGATGACGCTGCTCACCGCGCTGCGCACCGCGGCCACGTCGGCCCTGACCGCCCGGGTGCTCGCGCGTCCCGACTCGCGCTGCATGGCGCTCATCGGTACCGGCTCGCAGGCGGAGTTCCAGGCGCTGGCCTTCCGCGCCGCCCTGGGGATCGAGGACCTGCGCGTCTTCGACGTCGATCCGGACGCCATGGCCAAGCTGCGACGCAACCTCGAGCCCCTCGGCTTCCGGATCACCACGACCGGCTCCACCGCCGAGGCCGTCGAGGGCGCCGACATCATCACCACCTGCACCGCGGACAAGGCGCAGAACACCATCCTCACCTCCGACCTCGTGCGCCCGGGGGTGCACATCAACGCGATCGGCGGCGACTGCCCCGGCAAGACCGAGCTCGACGCGCAGATCCTCACCCGCGGCCGGGTCTTCGTCGAGTTCCCGCCGCAGACCCGGATCGAGGGCGAGATCCAGCAGATGGACCCCGACTTCCCGGTCGTCGAGTTCTGGCAGGTCCTCACCGGCGCGGCCCAGGGCCGTCGCTCCCCGGAGGAGATCACGATCTTCGACTCGGTCGGCTTCGCGATCGCGGACTTCTCCGCGCTGCGGTGCGCCCGCGACGCGACCCGGGGCACCGACCTGCAGTCGACGATCGACCTCGTCGCCGACCCGCAGGACCCCAAGGACCTCTTCTCGCTCGTGAACTCCCTCAAGCCCGTGGGATGAGCACCGCCCTCGAGCTGCCTGCCGTGGACGGGGTGGCCGGCGTCCAGGCTCCGTCCCGGGTGGTCCTCGTGCGACCGCACCACTTCACGCCCAACCCGATGACGGCGGCGGACAACGCCTTCCAGAGCGTTCTCGGCGCGGGCCCGGGCACCATCGCCGACCGGGCCCGCGCCGAGGTCACCCGCCTGGCCGTCGCCCTCGACGACGCCGGGGTGGGCGTCGCCCTCTTCGACGACCGCACGTCACACACACCGGACAGCGTCTTCCCCAACAACTGGTTCTCCACCCACCCGGACGGCACGGTGGCGCTCTACCCGATGTATGCGAGGAACCGGCGGGCCGAACGCCGGGTGGACGTCATCGACCTGCTCAAGCGCGACTTCCGCGTCCGTCGGGTCGTCGACTACTCCAGCGCCGAGTACGACGAGCGCTTCCTCGAGGGGACCGGGGCGATGGTCCTCGACCACGGGGCGCGGCTCGCCTATGCCTGCCGGTCCAACCGGCTCTCCCCCGAGCTGCTGGCCGACTTCTGCGACGACCACGGCTACGAGCCGGTCCTCTTCGACGCCGTCGACGACACCGGGTTGCCGATCTACCACACCAACGTGCTGCTGTCGGTGGGCACGGACGTGGCCCTCATCGGCGCCGACCTGATCCGCGACCGGGCCCAACGAGAGATGGTCGTCACTCGGCTGCGCGACTCGGGCAAGGCGGTGGTCGAGCTGACGGCCGAGCAGGTCGGCCGGTTCGCCGGGAACTGCATCGAGCTGACGGCGAGCCGGCCCGATGGCTGCGACCGGGTGCTGGCGATGTCGACCACCGCGGCGGACTCCCTTCGCGCAGACCAGCTCTCGGTCATCGAGCGCTCGTGCCGTGTGCTCAGCACACCCATCCCGACCATCGAGGGAGCGGGTGGGTCGGTGCGCTGCATGATCGCCGGCAACCACCTGCTGCCCAGGGGCTGCTGAGCCTCACTCCCAGTGCGGGGGACGCTGCTCGCGCAGCCAGCGGTCGTGCTCGTCCTCGTCGGGACGCTCACCCCAGCCGCGGTCGGTGTCGTCACGCGTCTGCTCCGGCGTGCGCCGACGCGCGGGCGGCTCCGGCGCGGGAGTGGGCTCCTCGTCGGGTTCCTGCTCGCTCATGCCTCGTCCTCCTCGATCGCCGTGCGCACGGCCCGGGTCACCTGCGCCTCCTGGCGGGCCGGGTCGGCGAAGATGTCGACCGCCCACAGGCGCAGGTGGTGCCAGCCGAGGCTGTCCAGCCGCTCGACGAGGATGCGGTCACGCTGCCGCGTCGAGGCCAGCCCGGCGTAGCCGGGCCCGTCCACGTCGACGGCGACGAGCATCCGCGACGGGTCGCGCGGGTCGGCCACGGCGATGTCGATGCGGTGCTCACCGGCCCCCACGCCCGTGTGGACGACGAGACCAGCCGCGCGCAGCCGCTCGACGAAGCCGGCGAGCAGCGGGCTGAGCTCGCTCTCTCGCTGCTTCGGGGCGGGATTGCCCGCGGCGAGACCCTCGAGGAGGGTGCGCAGCGCGCGGTGGCCGGGCAGGTTGGCGCTGGTGCCCTGAAGCTCCTTCGGGGTGAAGGTCGTGACCCAGGTGGCGGTGCGCCGGGCCCGGGTCGCCGCCAGGAGGACGAGCTGCCCCCCGGCCGGCCCGCTGAGGCCCCCGAGGCGGTGGACGACCGTGCCCTGGGGAGTGCGACCGAAGCCGACCGAGACGATGACCCGGTCGCGCTGCTCACGCTGCCAGCGTTCGGCGGGCTTGATGACGAGCTGCTCCGGGAGCTGGCGCGCGATCGCGGCCAGCGCGGGATCGCCCTCGAGCAGCTCGGCGACGGCCTCGGTCAGCCGCTCGGCGTGCCGCTGCCCGAAGGTGACGATCCCCAGGGACCGACGCGGGTGGCTGCGCAGGTGCTCACCGACCAGGTCGAGGACCGCGGCGAGCTCGTCCGGGGTGCTCTCGACGAGGCCGGTGCGCTCGTCGAGGACGCCCAGACCCTCGACGTGGACGAGGCGCACGCTCTCGCGGGCCACCGGCGCCGGGGGGTGGACGACCTCGCCCGCGGCGGAGCCGGCGAAGAGCGAGGTCACGCTCGGGCTGGGGAAGGCGCTGTCGCGCAGGGCCTCCGTCGGCAGGACCTGCGCGGCCCGGTCCGCCAGGGACTCCTTCGGCGCCGTGGGCGCGGACACCCCGGCGTCTGCGGTCCACGTGTGGGGCGGCAGCTGGCTGCGGTCACCGATGACGAGCAGCTGGGTGCCCCGGGCGATCCCCGAGAAGGTGCGCGCGAGGGTGGATCTCGAGGCGTCATCGACGATCACGAGGTCGAAGCGCTCCCGCAGCGGGAGGACCTGCCCGACGACGAAGGGGGACATGGCCCAGGCGGGCGCGGCGGCGCGCAGCAGGCCTCCCCAGCGGGTGACGGCTTCGCTCCACGGCGGTCGGGCCAGCCACCCCTCGTCGGCGGCGACCACCTCGCGGGCCACGGAGCGCATCCGTCGGCCCACGCCCCGAAAGTGCTCACGCTGGCGCGTGGCGATGCGGGCGGCGTTGGCGCCCAGGCTCGCCCGGTCGGCCTCGACGAAGGTGCGCAGGGCCGCGTCGAGGTGGTCACCGGTGACCGCGCCGTAGCGCTCGTCGCGGCTGGCCTCGGCGAGGACGGAGGTCCACCACACGAAGCGGACCTCGTCGCCGACCGCGCCCGGCTCGACGCGGCGGTCGGCGAGGTCGTCGAGGAGGTCGCCGAGCCCGCGCGAACGCAGGTCGTCGAGGTCGTCGATGACGTCGGGGACCGAGCGGGCACCCGAGACGTCCTTCGCGAGCCTGTCCAGCCGACCGGTGAGCTCGTCCCACGGGAGGCCGAGGAGACCGTCCCCGCCGGGGGCATCGGGCAGGACGGCCGCGATGTGCGTCAGGTCGGCGTAGACGCGCTCGTAGGCGGTGTGGGCCCGGTCGATGTCCGTGGGGATGCGCGGGCGACCGCCGCCACCGGTCAGGCGCGACCAGCTGCGACGTTGGCGGTGGGCCAGCTCGAGCGCACCGTGCAGGTCGGCCGGCGGGCGGCCGGGCCGCAGCAGTCGGTTGGCCTGGGAGCGCAGCCGACGCCGCTCGAAGATCCCGAGCGGCTCGCCGTCGGCGGGCGTCCCGCTCGGGCTGGTCGCGGCGAGGAGGTGGTCGAGCGGGGTGTCGAAGACCTCCGGGCGGAAGACCTCGAGCGTGTCGCGGATCTCCTCGATGCCGGCGAGGAAGCGCCCGTGGTCCGCGGGGCAGGCGGCGCGGGGCTCGGCGATGTCGGCGAAGACCTCGCGGATGGTCGTCGTGAGGCGGGCGAGGCTCCCTTCGCTCCCGCGGAGCCGCTCGAGGGCGGCCAGGACGTCGTCGACGTCGTGCTGGTTGCGCAGCCGGGCGCCGGCCCAGGGCTGGTCGCTCCGGCTCGGCCGCCAGGCGCGGCGACGGGCGACTCCGGTGACCTGCGCGACCAGGGCGTCCCGCCCTTCGGTGTCGAGGCCCGCGATGACGGAGCCGGTGAGGCGTACCCGCGAGCGCGGCGCCGGCCGGCGGTTGCCCAGGCCGACGATCGCGTCGTGCGCGTCCGCGATGGACACCCCCCACGGGTCGCGCCGGGTGTGCATGGCCTCGGTGTGGCCCTCGAGGAGGCGGGCGGCCTCGGCGGCCCGTCGTCCGGGAGCAGCGAAGGAGCGCTCGTCCTCCGGGGGCCTCGCGGGCCAGCGGTCGATGACCTGCTTGGGGTCGACCTCTGCGGCCGGGTCGACGACGTGGAGCATGAGGTCGGACAGCCCCGTGCGCTCGAGCTCCTCGCGCACGCCCTCGATGGCAGCCCGCTTCTCCGTCAGGAGCAGGACGCTGCGGCCCCGGCCCGTCGTCGCGGCGATGGTGGCTGCCACGAGGCACGCGGCCCCGGTGCCGGGCGGCGCGTCGACGAAGAGGCTCTCCCCCGCGGCGACCCGGTCCAGCACGGCCTGCTGGTCGGCGGTGACGTCGATGACGGCAGCGTCGGCGGTGCTCGCGACCTCCTCGCGTGGCTCGACCGGCTTGCCGGTGAGGAGGGCTCGCAGGGCGACGGTCTCGGTGAGCTGCTGGGGTGCGGCCAGCGCCGCGAGGTCCTCGAGGGCCTCGGCCTTGCCGTAAGGGACGGAGGCGACGACGATCCGTGGCGTGATGTGCAGCCCCGGCAGGTCGGAGCACTCGGCACTGATCGCCTCGTAGACCGGGGTGGGGTTGAAGCCGGGGCCGTCGCTGCGGCCGAGATCGACGAGGGCCTGTCCGTCGAGGTCGCGGTGCAGGGCGCGCCGGAGGTAGGTCAGGAGTGCGGGGTTGACCTCAACCCGGTCGGCGAGGTCGAGGGCGAAGTCCGGGCCCGGGCGCAGCCGACGCAGGGTGGCTCGGCGCAGCAGGATCGGCGCGATGGGCCGCTCGTCCTCCCCCGGGACGTCCCAGGAGGCGGCCCCCATCGCGAGGAAGCAGGTGTTGACCCCGTGCTCCTCCTCGATCCGGTCGACGTGCGCGGCGAGCTTGCCGGCGTGCCGCTGGGCGCGCAGCAGCGCACCGGGCTCGCGCACGAGGTCGGAGAGACGGGCGTCCCTCCCGGAGAGCAGCATCGCTGCGCCACTGGGGTGAGCGGTGGTGAGGTCGACGATGTTGGGGTCGCGGGCGGGCCAGATGAGCGTGTTGGGCCCCCCGAGCTCCATGAGCTCCCGGGTCAGTGCGGTCACTGCGGCCGGGACCGATGCGGGGGTCGTCGGCGGCGTGGTCACGGGGGCCACGCTAACAACGACGGGCCCGTCCGAGCGGGACCAGTGCGCCGATGACCACGGCGGTGCCGCCCGCGGCCACCGCGAGGGCCGGATAGCCCCACATCTCGACGACCACACCGGCCAGGGCACCCCCGCCCCCGCCCGCCAGACCCATCGCCACGTCCCCCACGCCCTGGGCCGCCGGGCGCTGGGCCAGCGGGATCGCGGCGGTGAGCAGGGTCGATCCGGCGATGAGCGTGCACGACCACCCCACGCCGAGGAGGACGAGGGCCACGGTCAGGGGGATCGACGCCCCGGCGGCGGTCGAGGCGGCAAGGAGGGTGGCCGTCAGCAGGATCACCGACCCGGCCGTGATGACCACCAGCCCGCCCCACCGGTCGACGGCCCAGCCGGTCACCGGGGAGAAGGCGTACATCCCGACGATGTGCAGTGAGATGACGAACCCGATGACGTCGAGGTCGGCCTGCCCGTGCCGCATGTGCAGCGGCGTCATGACCATGACGGAGACCATCACCGCGTGACCCAGGGCCATCGCGAGGACGCCCGTCAGGGCCTGCCGGTGGCCGAGGATCGCGGCCAGTCCCGTCGTCGGGGCCCCCTCCACGTGTGTCGGCTCGGGGCCGCTGGAGGCCACGGCCCTCGCCGTGAGGAGCGGGTCCGGGCGAAGGGCGATCGTCAGGACGGTGGCTGCGAGGACGAAGCCGACGAGGGAGAAGGTGTAGGGGCCGACGAGTGCCGGCACCCCGAGGGCGCGGGCCACCGCCGCGCCGGGGCCGGTGAGGTTGGGCCCGACCACGGCGCCGATGGTCGTCGCCCAGACGACGATCGACAGGTGCCGGCCCCGGGTGCGGGGCTCGGCGAGGTCGATCGCGGCGAAGCGCGCCTGGGAGTTCGATGCCGTCGCCCCGCCGAAGAGCAGGGAGCCCAGGAGGAACAGCGCGAAGTTCCCGGCCACCGCGGCGAGCAGGACGAGGAAGGCCCCGACGACGGCGATGAGGTACCCGAGGACCAGCCCGGGACGCCTCCCCTTCGCCGCCATGACCCGGGCGAGGACCATCGCGGCGAAGGCGCCGCCGATGACCTGGCTCGTGCCACCGAGCCCCGCCCAGGTCTCGCTGCCGGAGATGTCGGCCGCGAGCAGCGACCCGACGGCCAGCCCCGAGCTGACCCCGACCCCGCCGATGACCTGCGACCCTGCGAGCGTCGCCACGGTCCGGCGCTGCGTCATCGCGGTGGTGGTCACCGAAGGGAGTATGACGCGTACCCTGTGCGATGGCGCTTCCGCGTCGGGCCCCCGTAGCTCAGGGGAAGAGCACTTCTCTCCTAAAGAAGGTGTCGCAGGTTCGAATCCTGCCGGGGGCACCCACTTCTCCCTTCGTCCGTGCGGACCGACGACCACGGCACCGCGGCGCCGCCGCGGCACCCGTCACGAGGTACCGGGGCCAGCCGGTAAACTACGATCCCGTCCCCGGACCACCTCGAGAGGCCCTCGTGACCCTGCTCCTGCTCGCCCACTTCGTGGCCGCAGCAGTGGCGCCCGGGCTGGCCAAGGTGATCCACCGTCGCTCCTTCCTCGTCCTGGCGCTCGTGCCGGGTGCGGCCTTCCTCTGGCTCCTCGCGCAGACCTCGCTCATCGCCCGTGGCGACGTGATCACCGAGAGCATCCAGTGGGTGCCCACGCTCGGGATGGACTTCACCCTCCGGCTCGGGGCGCTGCAGTGGCTGCTCGGTCTCCTCGTGACCGGGGTCGGTGCCCTCGCGCTGCTGTACTGCACCTGGTACTTCAAGCACGACGACCCCAGCCTGTGGCGCTTCACCGGGGTCTTCACCGCCTTCGCCGGAGCGATGTTCGGCCTCGTTGTCGCCGACAACCTGCTGGCCCTGTACGTCTTCTGGGAGCTGACGACGGTCTTCTCCTACACGCTCATCGGGCACAACCCGGTGCGCTCGGCCAACCGTCGGTCAGCCACCCAGGCCCTGCTCGTGACGACCTTCGGCGGGCTGGCGATGCTCGTCGGCACGATCATCCTCGGCGAGACCTCGAGCTACACGATCAGCGAGATGCTCGCCGACCCGCCGCCCGCCGGCGCCCTGACGACCGTCGCGGTCACCCTCGTGCTCCTCGGCGCTCTGACGAAGTCCGCGCAGATCCCCTTCCACTTCTGGCTGCCGGGGGCGATGGCCGCGCCGACTCCGGTGAGCGCCTACCTGCACGCCGCGTCGATGGTCAAGGCCGGCATCTACCTCATCCTGCTGCTCGCGCCGGCCTTCGCCACGACCCCCGGGTGGCGGCCGCTGACCATCGGCCTGGGCATCGGCACGATGCTCATCGGTGGGTGGCGCGCGCTGCGCCAGGACGACCTCAAGCTGCTCCTCGCCTTCGGCACCGTCAGCCAGCTGGGCATGATGACCGCCCTCGCGGGTGTCGGCAGCAAGGCGGCCGCGCTCGCCACCCTCGCCCTGGTGATGTCGCACGCCCTCTTCAAGTCCACCCTCTTCTTCACCGTCGGCATCATCGACAAGGGGACCGGCACCCGCGACCTGACCCAGCTGCACGGGCTGGGGCGGCGGCTGCCGGTGCTCGCCGTCACGGCCACCATCGCCGCCGCCTCGATGACTGGGGTGCCGCCGCTCATCGGTTTCGTTGCGAAGGAGTCCGCCCTCGCCGCCGCCGTCGAGTCGCTGCACGGCCCGCTCGGTACCGCAGGCGGGCTCTTCCTGATCATCGGGCTGGTCCTCGGGTCGGCGCTCACCGCGGCCTACTCCATCCGATTCGTCTGGGGTGCCTTCGTCACGAAGACGACGACCGGAGGATCGCCGCAGCCCACCCCCTTCGCCGGCTCGAAGCCGCTGCTCATCGCCCCGGTCGTCCTCGCCGCCGTGACCCTGGCCGAGGGCTTCCTCGGCGGTCCGCTCACCCGGGCCTTCGCGCCCTACGCCACGACGCTGCCGGGCGCCGCGCCCGACGACCTCGCGCTCTGGCACGGCTTCACCCCGGCCCTCGGCCTGTCCGTCCTGGCCATCGGCGGCGGTGTCCTGCTCTTCCGGTGGCGCGCGCCCTTCGCGAGGTTGCAGGCCGCGGCACCCCAGGTCGTCGACGCCGAGCGCGTCTACCAGCGCTTCATGCGGGCCCTGGACCGCTTCGCCGTCGAGGTCACCGCCCTCTCCCAGGGCGGCTCCCTCCCGAACTACCTCGGCACGATCTTCGTCGTCGTCATCCTCGCGCCCGGCGCCGTGGCCGCCACCGCCCTCCCCGGGAGCTCGGTGCGTCCCTGGGACACCGTCAGCCAGGCGGCCGTCGGGTTCTTCCTCATCATCGCGGCGATCCTTGCCGTGCGCAGCCGTAACCGGATCCAGTCCGTGATGTTCGTCGGTCTCACCGGTTACGGGCTGGCCCTGCTGTTCCAGATGCACGGCGCCCCCGACCTCGCCCTGACCCAGGTCCTCGTCGAGACCTTCTCCCTCGTCCTCTTCGTCCTCGTCCTGCGCAAGCTGCCCGTGGACTTCCGCCGTCGCCCCCTCGGCCGCGGCCGCCTCTGGCGCCTCGTCCTCGCCGGATCCGTCGGCCTCGCGGTGAGCACGCTGACGGTCGTCGCCGCGAACGCGCGCATCGAGGCCCCGATCTCGCGGGCCTTCCCCCAGGCCGCCTACGACTTCGGGCACGGACGCAATGTCGTCAACGTGACCCTCGTCGACATCCGCGCCTGGGACACCCTCGGCGAGATCTCGGTGCTCGTCGCCGCCGCCACCGGCATCGCCAGCCTGGTCTTCCTGCGCACCCAGGAGGCCGACCGGTCCTGGTCGAACCGCCGCACCGCCGACGAGCCCGCACGCGGGCTGCCGAAGGAGCGCCGCTCGGTCATCCTCGAGGTCGCCACCCGGCTCGTCTTCCACGTGATGATCCTCCTGTCGCTGTACCTGCTCTTCTCCGGGCACAACCAGCCCGGCGGCGGCTTCGCCGGCGGCCTCGTCCTCGGCCTGGCGCTGCTGGCCCGGTACCTCGCCGGCGGCCGCCACGAGCTCGACCATGCCGCCCCGGTCAGCGCCGGCGCCGTCCTCGGGGCCGGCCTGTCGGTCTCGGCCATCGCCGCCCTCGTCCCGCTGGCCTTCGGTGGCACCGTGCTGCAGTCCGCCGCCGTCGACGTCACCCTGCCGATCTGGGGTGACGTGCACTTCGTCAGCGCGCTCATCTTCGACATCGGCGTCTACCTCATCGTCACCGGGCTCGCCCTGGACGTCGTCCGCTCGCTCGGGGCCGGCATCGACAAGCACTCCGACGAGGACGGGGTCACCGCATGAGCAACGCCATCAGCCCGAGCCTCAGCCTCGTCATCGTCGCCGGCTTCTTCGTCGCGACCGGCGTCTACCTGCTCCTCGAGCGGGCGCTCACCCGGGTGCTGCTGGGCATCGTCCTCACGAGCAATGGCGCCGCCACGCTCTACCTCGTCGCCTCCGGGCCGGCGAAGGGGGCGCCCTTCGTCGGCTCGAGACCGGCCGAGGAGATGAGCGACCCGCTCCCCCAGGCCATGGTGCTGACCGCGATCGTCATCGCGCTGGCCTCCGTCGCCTTCATCCTCGCCCTCGCCTACCGCCAGTGGCGCATCACCGGCAGCGATGACGTCCCCGATGACGCCGAGGACGAGCGGATCAAGCGCCTCGCCGAGCGCGACCAGACCTCGAGCACCTACGACCCGGACACCCAGTCCACCACCGAGGCAGACGAGGAGGACGCGACGGCATGAACATGGCCACCCTCCTCCCCCTTCCCGTCCTCCTGCCGCTCATCGGCGCGGCCCTGACCGTCGTCGCCCGCCACCGCCCCCGGGTGCAGATCGCCGTCAGCCTGCTCGTCCTCGCGGCCGGGCTCGGCGTCGCCATCGCCCTCATGTGGCACACCCACAGCGGGGGCCCGCTCGTGCTCTGGCTCGGCGCGTGGAGCGAGCCCCTGGGCATCGCCCTCGTCGCCGACCGCCTCTCGGCGCTCATGCTCTTCGTCAGCAGCTTCGTGCTCATCACCGTGCTCGTCTTCGCCATCGGGCAGGGCGTCGCCGACGGCGACGAGGACTCCCCGCTGGCCATCTACTTCCCGACCTACCTCGTGCTCTCCGCCGGGGTCTCCAGCGCCTTCCTCGCGGGAGACCTGTTCAACCTCTTCGTCAGCTTCGAGATGCTGCTCTTCGGCTCCTTCGTGCTGCTCACCCTCGGCGGCAGCGGCACCCGGATCCGGGCGGGCACGACCTACATCATCGTCTCGATGGTCTCCTCCTTCCTCTTCCTCGTCGCCATCGCCGCGGTCTACGCGGCCACCGGCACGGTGAACCTGGCGCAGCTCTCCCTTCGTCTGCCGGAGATCGACTCCACCGTCGCCCTGGCCCTCCAGTTGATGCTCCTGACGGTCTTCGGCATCAAGGCGGCGGTCTTCCCGATGTCCGCCTGGCTGCCGGACAGCTACCCCTCGGCGCCCGTGCCGGTCAGCGCGGTCTTCGCCGGCCTGCTGACGAAGGTCGGTGTCTACGCGATCATCCGCACCCAGTTCCTGCTCTTCCCCGACTCCCCGCTGCACGAGCTGATCATGGTCGTCGGGCTGCTGACGATGACCGTCGGCATCCTCGGCGCCATCGTCCAGCCCGGGATCAAGCGGATGCTCTCCTTCACCCTCGTCAGCCACATCGGCTACATGCTCTTCGGCATCGGC
Source organism: Janibacter sp. GS2 (assembly GCF_051200835.1). Lineage (GTDB taxonomy): Bacteria > Actinomycetota > Actinomycetes > Actinomycetales > Dermatophilaceae > Janibacter. The sequence goes on along the minus strand of NZ_CP195161.1, from coordinate 1,021,590 downwards.
CTGGCCAGCCACGCGGGTCTGTCCGCGGCGATCTTCTACATCGCCCACCACATCACCGTGCAGACGGCGCTCTTCCTCATCTCCGGGCTCATCGAGCGCGCCGGCGGGTCGACGGTCATCGACCGGCTCGGCGGGCTCGCCGCCGGCGCCCCCCTGCTCGCCTTCCTCTTCTTCGTGCCGGCGATGAACCTCGCCGGCATCCCGCCCTTCTCGGGTTTCGTCGGGAAGGTCGGGCTCATCCAGGCCGGCGTCGAGGTCGGCGGCCCGATGGCGTGGGCGCTGATCATCGGCTCGGTCGTCACCTCGCTGCTCACCCTCTACGCCATCGCCAAGACGTGGAGCTACGCCTTCTGGCGGCCCCGCACTCCGGAGGGGCAGGAGATGACCTTCGAGATGCCGTCACTGACCCCCTCCTTCGGTCGTCTCAGTGACGCCATCGGCGCCACCGTCGCCGCCGACCGGCCCTCGTCACCGATCACCCCACCGTCGTTCGGCACCCCGGTGCGGCGGGAGATGCCCCCGGCGATGCTGGGCGCGGCGACCACCGTCGTCGCCTTCAGCATCGGGCTGTCCCTCTTCGCCGGCCCGCTCTTCGCCTACACCGACGCGGCTGCCACGCAGATGCTGGATCGCGCCAGCTACGCCGAGGCCGTCCTGCCGAAGGAGGTTCCGTGAGCACGCCGGGCACCAAGAACCACCAGTCCTCGCGGCGGCGGGGCGGGTGGCAGCCCAGGGCGATCATCGCCCTGGCCGTCGTCTGGGTGCTGCTGTGGGACCAGGTGACCCTCGGCAACATCGTCAACGGACTGATCATCGGCACGGTCGTCACCCAGGTCTTCCCGCTGCCCTCGATCCAGTACGCCGGTCGGATCCACCCGTGGCCGATGCTCGTGCTCCTCGTGCGCTTCTTCGCCGACCTCGTCAGCGCCGCCGTCGAGGTCGCCCGCGCCACCCTCGACCGACACCCTTCCAAGGGCGGCTCGATCGTCGAGGTCCAGCTGCGCACCCGCTCGGAGTTCTACATGACGATCATCTCCGCCCTCGTCTCCCTCGTGCCCGGCTCGATCGTCGTGGAGGCCCGGCGGACCGCCGGGATCCTCTACGTCCACGGCTTCCACGTCACGAACGAGGGGGAGCTCGAGCAGCTGCGGCGGGACGTCCTCGACCTGGAGACCCGGGTCGTGCGCGCCATGGGATCCACCGACGAGATCTCGCTGTGCACGAAGGGGGCGGCGTGAGCATCATCCTGGGGATCGCCCTGGCCCTGCTCTTCGCGGCGGGCGGGCTGGCCCTCGTGCGCATCGTCTGGGGGCCGACGAACCTCGACCGGGCGCTGAGCCTCGACGTCATCATCGTCATCGTCACCGGCATCCTCGCCACGCAGATCGTGCGCAGCGGCGACGACGCGTCCTTGCCGATCCTCGTCGTCTTCAGCCTCACCGGCTTCGTCGGGTCCGTCTCGGTGGCCCGGTTCATGGGACGCAAGGAGGGGTTGGAATGACCTGGCACGCGGCCTTCGACCTCGCCGGCGCGATCCTCCTGCTGCTCGGTGCCTCGCTCGCCTTCATCGGCGCGGTGGGGCTGGTGCGGCTGCCGGACCTCTTCGCGCGGATGCACGCCGCGACGAAGCCACAGACCCTCGGCCTGCTGCTCATCCTCCTCGGCCTGGCGCTCTCCGTGCGCACGTGGACCTCGATCACCACCCTGATCATCGTCCTGGGCGCGCAGGCCCTCACCGCGCCGGTCGCCGCCCACATGCTCGGCCGCGCGGGCTACCGCAGCGGCGTGACCGAGAGCGAGCTGCTCCACCACGACGAGCTCGGCGAGGCCTACCGCCGCATGGAGCAGTAGCCCTCCCCCCTTCGCATCTGCCTAGGCACCTGCCAGAAGAACCGCATCTGCCTAGGCAGATGCGGTGGGTGCCTCGCACTTGCCTAGGCAGATGCGGTGACCGGCCCTCCCTGTGACAGACGAAGGGGGCGAAGGGGAGATCCCCTTCGCCCCCCTTCGGTCAGGATCAGAGCCGGCCGTAGCCGGAGACCCCGTCGAAGACCGGACGGATCGAGACGCTCGAGCCGGTGCGCGGCGAGTCGATCATCTGACCGTCCCCGACGTAGATGCCCACGTGGTACGCCGGCGAACCGAAGAACACGAGGTCGCCCGGCTGCGGGTCGGAGACCGGGGTGGCGGCCGCCTGCTGCGCGCTCGTCACGCGCGGGAGGGACTTGCCCGCCTTGCCGAAGACGTACTGGGTGAAACCCGAGCAGTCGAAGCCGGAGGGGGTCGATCCGCCGAAGACATAGGGCGTGCCGATGTACTGCTTGGCGATGGAGATGACGTCGCTGGAGCTCGCCGCGCTCGGTGCGGGCGAGGACTTCGGCGTCGAGGACGTGCTGCTCGCGCTCGGTGCCTGACGCTCCCGGCTGCGGCTCGGTGCGGACTCGGTCCGCTCCGGGGTGTCCTGCTGGCGGGGGGCGGCTTCCTGCTGCGGGGCGACCTGCGCCTCCCGCTCCTGAGCGTCCTCCTCCTGCTCCTGCTCCCGGTCGGCGGCGGCAGCCGCGGACCGGTCGGCGGCGGCAGCCGCGGCGCGCTCCTGACGCTCACGCTCGGCGGTGGCCGCACGCTCACGCTCGGCCTCGCGCTCGGCGCGCATGCGCAGCTGGTAGGGGGTGGGGCCGGTCGGCTTGGCGACGGGCTCGACCTCGACCGTGCCGAAGGACGAGGCCGCCTTGGTGCCGGATGCGGCGGCCTGCGGGGCGGTGACGGCCGCGGTGGCGGGGGTCGCGGCGAGGGGAGCGCTGGCGGTCTGCTTCGCGGGGGCTGCGGCCTCCACCTCATCGACGGTGGCGGCCTGCGCGGGCACGGCGATCGCGGCGACGAGGCCGCCGGAGGCGGCGAGGACGGCCGAACCCTTGGCCAGCGGCGTACCGGCCTGGGTGACGATCTGACCGATCTCGGAAACCGGGTTGTAGCGGCCGGGGGCGCGGTGGCGCCCAGTGGACTGAGACACGTTGTCTACCTCTCCCGCCTACGGGGTCAGCTGTCGGGTTCGAGCCAGAGGTACGGCCCGGCCCCGCGGCTACGAGTCGACCTAGCGACGCGCGTGCCCCGGGACTTCACCCCGAGGGGCATCCGCGATGCCCCGTGTGTGGGTCCCCCGCTCCTGCCAAAACGGTGTTCGTTCGTGCCCATCAAGTGCGGTGGCAGGACTCGGCGCCGCGTGACGGATCCGCCCAGGGGAGGCGGACGCCCCGACCGTACCTGCAGATCACGGATATGTCACGCCGAGGTCACGGCAGGTCACGACGCGTCACGGAGCGATGGACTCGACGAAGACGTGGTCGGCGACATCGTGGGGCAGGGACACCGCATCGGAGGCGTCTGCACCGCTGCGCACGACGACGACGCGCTCCTCGTCGGCGGACACCTTGACGACCTCGCCGGGCCGCAGCCGTGCCTCCGTGAGCAGCGTCAACGCGTCGTGGTCGACCTGCGCGGGCTCCCCGATGCGCCGGACCCGGAAGTCCCCCCGCAGGTCGCGCTCGATGACCTCGCTGAGGCTGTAGAGGCCCTCGCGGTAGTCGGCGCTCTCCTCCTCGTCGACGAGGAGCTCATCGAGCCCGGGGATCGGCGTTCCGTAGGGGGACTCGCGGTGGTCGGGCAGGATCGCGAGGATCTTGCGCTCGACCCGCTCGCTCATCACGTGCTCCCACCGACAGGCCTCCTCGTGGACGTGCTCCCACTCGAGGCCGACGATGTCGACGAGCAGTCGCTCGGCGAGGCGGTGCTTGCGCATGACCCGAGTGGCCAGGAGCTGACCCTCCCCGGACAGGACGAGCCGACGGTCCGGGCCGAGGCTGACGAGCCCGTCGCGCTCCATGCGGGCGATGGTCTGCGACACGGTCGGTCCCGAGTGGCCGAGCCGCTCGGCGATCCGAGCACGCATCGGCGGGATGCCCTCCTCCTCGAGCTCGAAGATCGTGCGGAGGTACATCTCGGTGGTGTCGATGAGGTCCTTCACGAGCCCCATCATGCCTTGTGTGTCCAGCGTCAGGACGCCCGCAGTGCGGCGTCTGCCCGCTCCCCGTCGGCCCGCGAGACCCACACGCTCGTCCACGCCAGTCCGGCCAGGCCCACGACCCCGAGGGAGAGCGCGGCCGCCGGCAGGGACACCAGCGCCGTGACGGCGCTCAGCCCCAGCGATCCCCCGGCATTGCCGGCCTCGCCCATGAGCCGCCAGGCCCCGAGGAACTGTGCCCGGTCGTGCGTGGGCGCCGCGTCCGCACCGAGGGTCATGACGATCCCCGAGCCGAGGCCATTGCCCAGCGACATGAGCAACGCCACGGCGAGCAGCGTCCCCTTCGTCTCCGCGAGGGGCAGGAGGAGGAAGGAGAGGGAGATCACGGACAGCAGGGTGGCGACGACCCACACCCGACCGAGACGGTCCATCGCCCAGCCCCCCGGGTAGACGAGGACGAGCTCGGCGACGCCCGCCGCGACGAAGATCTGTGATGAGTCCACGCCGCCGAGACCGATCTGCACCGCCCACAGGGGCAGGATCACCAGGCGGGAAGTGCGCAGCGCCGAGATGATCGTCACCCCGACCCCCTGGGTGAGCAGCAGGCGCGCGTGGCGACGGATCACCTGCAGGACGGCGGCGTGCGGTTCCTCGGCGCGCACCCGCTCGTGCTCCCGGGTGAGGTCCGGGCTCGCCAGGACCGTGATGAGCGAACCGACGGCGAGTGCCACCGCCACCGCATAGGCGCCCTGCAGCCCCATCGGTGCGATGGCGAGCGAACCGATCGCCGGCCCCAGGAGCAGGCCGGTGCGCATCGCGCCACCGAGCAGGGACATCCCCCGCGCCAGCAGAGGTGGGGGCAGGACGTCGATCATGAAGCCCTGACGGGCCAGGAAGAAGGCGCTGGAGGCGAAGCCGCTCAAGAGCAACGCCACGCCCATGAGCCACAGCGAGGGCGCCCAACCGGCCACCGCGAGGGCGAGGATGTCGACGACAGCCGCTCGCCACAGCGTGGCCCGCTCCCCGATCCGGGCGACGAGCGCGCCAGCGGGCAGCACACCGATGAGCTGGCCGACGCCGGTGAGCGCCACGACGAAGGCCGCCGTCCCCAGGTCGGCTCCGAGCTCGTCGGCACGCAGCGCGGCGATCGGGACGACGGCACCGGTGGCCGCGGCGGTCAGGAGCGTGGGGCCGAAAGCCGGGATCGCGATCCGCCGCCAGGCGAAGCCGTCCACCGCACTCACCTCCGGCACCTGTGCTCCCTTCGTCGGCGGTCGATAGGTTGGCATGGTGCAGACCACACCCGAGACCACGACCGTGTCCCACCGTCATGCCGGCCCGCCCGGGTGCGGCAACGGCGGATGGGTCTGCGGTCTGCTCAGCGAGCGGCTCGAGGATCTCGTTCCCGCGGAAGGGGGCCTGACCTCGGCGACGGTACGCCTCAGCGCCCCGACCCCGCTCGGGCATCCACTGCGGTGGGAGGTCGACGGGTCCGTGGCCGACCCGGGCGAGATCGCGGTCCACCTGCTCGACGGCGACACCCTCCTGGGCACCGCCCGCCGCTGCGAGGCCCCGGACCTGGACGTCCCCGCCCCCGTGACCGCGGCGCAGGCGCGGGACGCCGTGGCCGGCTTCGACCCGAGCGGGCACCCCTACCCCGGGTGCTTCGTCTGCGGACCCGAGGCCGAAGGGGGTCTGCACGTGTACGCCAGCCCCGTCACCGGCCGTGAGGGCGTGCTCGCCTCTCCCGTGACGATCCCCGAGGAGGGATTGCCACCGGTCCTCGCCGCGCTCGACTGTCCCGGCGCCTTCACCCTCGGTTTCGGCGAGGAGGCCCTGCTCCTCGGCACCTTCACCTCGACCCTGCACGGGGAGGTCCCCGTCGGGCGCGAGCTCGTCGTCATCGCCTGGCCGATCGACCGGGACGGGCGCAAGCGCCGCTGCGGCACGGCCCTCTTCGACGGCGACCGGTTGCTCGCGAGCGCGGCCGCGACGTGGATCGCCGTCGGCCGCGAGAAGATCCCGGGCACCGCGCCCGCTGCCGGCTGAACCCCCCTTCGTCGCCCGAGGAGTCCCATGACCCGACCGCTCGCCCTCGTCACCGGAGCCAGTGGCGGCATCGGCGCCGCCACCGCCCGGGCGCTCGCCGCAGCCGGCCACGAGGTGGTCTGCGCCGCCCGCCGCACGGACCGGGTCGCCGAGCTGGCCGCCGAGATCGACGGTCGCGCCGTCACCTGTGACGTCACCGACGCCGACTCGGTCACGGCGCTCGCCGCGCAGATCGGCGAGCGCCTCGCCGTCCTGGTGAACAACGCCGGCGGTGCCTTCGGGCAGGACCGGGTCGCCACCAGCGACGTCGAGGACTGGCGGGCGATGTACGAGGTCAACGTCCTCGGCACGCTGCGCGTGACGCAGGCGCTGCTCCCTGCGCTCGTGGCAGCCGAAGGGGTCATCGTCAACGTCGGCTCCACCGCCGGGCGGATCTCCTACGAGGGTGGCGGCGGCTACACCGCCGCCAAGCACGCTCTCGCGACGATGACCGAGACGATGCGCCTGGAGCTGGTGGACCAGCCGGTGCGGATCACCGAGGTCGCGCCGGGGATGGTTCGCACGGAGGAGTTCTCGCTCACCCGATTCAAGGGGGACGCCGAGCGGGCCGAGCAGGTCTACGCGGGTGTCGCCGCACCGCTCGTCGCCGAGGACGTCGCCGACGCCATCACGTGGATGGCCACCCGCCCACCGCACGTCAACATCGATCTGCTCGTGATCAAGCCGCGCGCGCAGGCCGCCGCCCACAAGGTCCACCGCGAGTAGGAGAGAACACAGATGCAGCTGTCGTCACCGAAGGTCCCCGAGTCCGTCTTCACCTACGCCGCGCCGAAGCTGAAGTTCGGCCCCGGCGCCATCGACGAGATCGGGCACGACGTCGCCGCCCTCGGGGCGCGCAGCGTCTTCGTGGTCACCGACCCGCAGCTCGTGGCCACCGGTCACCCCGAGCGGGTGGCCTCCGTGCTGCGTGCGGCGGGGCTGACCGCGCAGGTCCACGACACGGCCGCCGTCGAGCCGAGCAATGCCTCGCTGGCCGCCGCCGTGGACCGAGCGAGGGGGGCACGCCCCGTGGACGCCGTCGTCGCCGTCGGCGGCGGGTCGAGCATCGACACCGCCAAGGCGATCTCGCTGCTGCTCACCAACCCCGGCGAGCTCATGGACTACGTCAACGCCCCCGTCGGCGGAGGCCGCGCACCGGAGAACGCCGTGCTCCCGGTCATCGCGGTCCCGACGACGACGGGGACGGGGAGCGAGTCGACGACGATCTGCGTCCTCGACGTGCTCGAGGCCAAGGTCAAGACCGGCATCAGCCACGAGCGACTGCGCCCGGTCATGGCCGTCATCGACCCCGACCTGACCGCGACCCAGCCGCCCGGAGTCACCGCCTCCGCGGGGATGGACATCCTCTGCCACGCGCTCGAGAGCTGGACCGCCCGGCCGTACACGAGCTACGAGCACAAGACCGCAGCCCAACGCGTGCCCTACTGCGGGTCCAACCCGATCGCGGACATGTACTCGCAGCAGGCCATGCAGCTGCTCGCCGGCGCCTTCCGCTCCGCCGTGACGGAGCAGGATGCGACCGAGGCCGCCACGGCACGCTCGAACATGGCGCTGGCGGCGACCTTCGCCGGCATGGGCTTCGGCAATGCCGGCGTCCACGTGCCGCACGCGAATGCATACCCGGTCGCCGGGCGCGTGCACGACCTGGCGAGCGACTTCCGGCCCGACGGCTATGCCGCGAGCGAGGCGATGGTCCCGCACGGGATGGCGGTCGCGTCGACCGCCCCGGCGGCCTTCGAGCTGACCTTCGAGGCGAACCCGGAGCGACACCTCGCCGCCGCGGCGTGGCTGGACCCGCAGGGCCTGGACGCGCAGGTGGAGGCACCACAGCGCCTCTCCGCGGTCCTGCGCCGACTCATGCGCGACATCGGCCAGCCCTCGGGACTCGCGGAGATCGGCTACGGCGACGGGGACGTCGACGGACTCGTCTCCGGCACCATGCAACAGCAGCGCCTGCTCGCGACGGCTCCCCGCGAGGTCACCGAGGAGGACATCGCCGGCGTCATCCGGGCCTCGATGCACCACTGGTGAGCGACCCCCTTCGCCCATGGGCGGGTCGCCCGCCCTCACCCGCTGCGCCGCGACCGGAAAGCCTGATCTGACCGGGGAACATCGAGTTGACCGCGCCATGACCCGGTCATCTGCGGGCAACCCGGTCAGTCAAGGGTTTCCCGGCCGAGCGGGGTCGTGGTGAGCCACGTTCAGGGCTGCAGGCGCTCGACCTGCCAAGCGCTCGCCTCGTCCAGTCCGCCCTGCGCCACCCGGGACCACCGGAAGCGGTCGTGCAGGCGGTTGCTCCGTCCGGCCCACGCCTCGACCTCGTCGCAGACGATCCGCCAGCCACCCCAGAAGTCCGGCCGGGGCACGTCCTGCCCCTCGTAGCGCGCCTCGACCTCGGCCCACGCCCGCTCCAGGCTGTCCCGGCCGTCGATCGGCTGCGACTGGTGCGAGACCCACGCGCTGAGCTGCGAGCCGCGCGGCCGCTCGGCGAAGTAGGCATCGATCTCGGCCTCACCCACCCGCTCGGCCCGGCCACGGAATCGGATCGCACGGAACATCGCCGGCCAGGTCAGGGTCGCGGCCAGAGCCGGGACCGCCTGCAGCTGGTGGCTCTTCGTCGACTCGAGGCTCGTGACGAAGCCCGGCCCGGCGGCATCGAGGAAGCGCATGAGCACCGTGCGCACGTCCGGCCGGCCATCGGCGTCGACCGTCGCCACGGCGATCGACAGCGGCTCCGGGACGTCGCCCCGCTCGACCTGCCGTATCCGGGCGACGTCGATCCACGAGGAGACCAGGGCGAAGGGAGCGCCCGGCACCTCCCCTTCCTCCAGCCCCTCCCCGGCGTAGTCGATGTGGTCGACCTGCGGGGGTTTGCGCGGGATGATCCCGTCGGGCGAAGCGCTCATACCGCCAGCGTACGACCGGTCCTCAGCGCTCGTCGTGACCGCCCGGTACGCTGCCGAGTCGACGGCGGACTCCGTCGCCGCGAGACGTCGAACCGACCAGCGAGGAGTGCGCGTGCGACCCAGCACCTCGACGCGTCTCCGCGGACGCACCCCGTGGTGGCGTGCCTTGGTCAGCACCGACGTCGAGCGGATGGGCCCGGCCTACCGACCGGCCATCGACGGCTATCGGGGCCTCTTCATCGTCCTCGTCATGCTCTTCCACTTCGGGGTCACCTCCCTCGCCGGTGGGTGGGTGGGCATCAACCACTTCTTCACCTTCTCCGGCTACCTCATCGCCGGCATCCTCATCCGTCAGTGGGAGCGGCGCGGACGCATCGACGCGCTCGCCTTCTACCTCAGGCGGGCCCGTCGGATCGTGCCTGCCGTGACGCTGCTCGTCACGGCGGTGCTCGTCCACACGCTCTTCGTCGACGAGGGCGACCGACCCCAGACAGCGGGTGATGCCTTCGCGACCCTGACCTTCTGGCAGAACTGGCGTCTCATTGCCCGGGACGACCAGTACTTCGACCTGCTGGGCGAGCCCAGTCCCCTTCGTCACGTGTGGACGCTGGGCGTGGAGGAGCAGTTCTATCTCGTGGTGCCCTTCCTCGTCGCCGCGGTGATGCTGCTGCGGAGACGCTTCGAGCGGACCGCCGTGGTCTTCGGCCTGGCCCTCGCGTCGGCTGCGTGGACGGCCTACCTTGCTGGGACCGGCGCCACCGGGTCACGCCTGTACTACGGCACCGACGTACGTGCCCAAGCGCTGCTCGTCGGTATGGCCGCGGCCATGCTGCTCACCCCGGACCGCCGCGGTCGTGCGCCGCGGCTGAGCCGGGTCGGGGCGGAGACGATCGGGTGGGTAGGCACCATCGCCTCGGTCTCCGCCTTCTTCATCCTCGACGAGACCGGCCGGTGGGTCTTCGAGCGTGGTGGGATGCTGATCTTCGCGATGATGGCGGCCTGCATGGGCGCCTCCGCGCTGGACCCACGCCCACTGCGAATCAACCGGATCATGAGCTTTGCGCCCCTGGTGCACCTCGGCCAGATCTCGTACGGGCTCTACCTCTTCCACTGGCCGATCGCGACCTGGCTGCCGCTGGGACAACTCCCCTTCGTCGTGGCCGTCGCCACCAAGCTCGCGCTCACGTGGGTGTGCGCGGTGCTCTCCTACCGCTTCCTCGAGATGCCGGTGATGATCAACGGATTCCGCGCCCTCGTCCCCACCTCCGTCCCACGAGCTGCCCGCCGCTGGGTGGCCCCGGGCGTCCTCGCCGCGATGACCGCGGTCGCCTTTCTGCTCAGCACGAGCTGGAGCGGAGCCATCGACGGTGACTGGGACAAGCGCCCGCTCCCGACCGCGCAGGAGTACGAGCAGCCCGAGTCCACGCTGCGGGTGGCGGTCGTGGGCAGCTCGATCGCCCAGTCGGTACGGGACGGCTTCGAGGGCGAGGACTACCCGGGGCTGGACGTGAGCGGGCACACCCGCCGGGGTTCGTGCAATGCGATCCCGCTGACCTTCCGCTTCCAGGGAGGCGGGGCAGTCCCCGAGGACGAGACGTGCTCAGCCTGGCGTGAGTCGTGGCCGCAGGAGGTGCGTCGTGCGGGCACGGACATCGTCCTCTCCCCCGTCGAGACCGCGCTCACCCAGCCGCTCGTCGTCGACGGCACGACGGTCGAGCCAGGCAGCGCGACCCACTCCCGTCGGATCCGCAGCAATCTCGAGGCACTGCTGGAACAGACCATGGAATCCGGTGCCGCCCAGCTCCAGCTGATCAACGCCACGTGCCACGACGATCCTGCGGGCATCCGAAACGGCGAGGAGGTCGGTGCCGTGAAGATCGATCCCACGTCCACCAATGTGGTCGTTCAGGAGTGGGCCAAGGAGGTCAACACCAGGACCGAACCGGTCACGGTGACGGTGCTCGACCTCAACGGGGCGGTGTGTGGCGACGGCTATCGCCCGGTGATCAACGGCGCCCGGCTCTACTCCGATCGGATCCACTTCTCCCGGGAGGGGGCGCGTCTCGTCTGGACGTGGCTGGCCCCGCAGGTCATCACGGCCTGGAACCTTCGCGAGGACTGATCGGCGGTGGCCGGCGGCGTGGACCCTCGTCAGTCGAGCCGGGCGTAGTTCTCGCTGACCTGCCCGAGGAGCCACTTCCAGAGCATCGGTGTCACCTCGGGCGAGAAGTGGAGGAAGTCGTTGTAGACCGGGGCGCCGTGCAACGTCTCCGGGTAGCCGTCGGCGCAGAGCGCACTCGCGAGGTCGACGACCCGCACGTCGTCCGGGTGCTTCCCCGCCCAGTCGTCAATGAGGTCGTTGAGGATCTTCGGGTTCTTGTACTCGGCGAGCAGCTCCGGCTCCGACTCGAGCACCGCCTCAACCTCCTCCGGAATGTCCTTCGGCGGAACCCGGCACGGGACGTTGACGATTTGCACCTGTCGCGCCCCGGCGTCCTTCGCCTGCGTGTACACGGTCTCGAAACGATCCGTGATGACCGCGCGGAAGCGCGCGTCGTCGAGCCAGAGGCGCTCCCCGTCGACGAGGTGCGGCAGCCCGACGAGCGGCGAGGCGAAGAGCAGCAGGATGTCATCGTCCCCCTTGGTGAAGTCCTGCGGCCACTCCCGCTTCTGCACCACGCACCAGGGCTCGGTCGTCTTCGACAACCCGGGTGCCCAGCTGATCGGCTCGTCGAGCAGGTCGCAGCCCTCACGAGCGTGGTTGTCGAGAGTGACCCCCGGAAACTGCTCGTCCGGGAACCTCTCGGCGAGGAAGTAGGGCACGGAGTCACCGAGGACACCGATACGACCGGGGTCACCGGGTCGGTAGCTCGCCTGGCCCTCGACGATGTCGGGCAGCTCCCCCGCCACGGACGTCGAGCCGGCGTCCTGCCCTCCTGGCGCGGTGCGCACCAGCCCGAACCCGAGGACCGCGACGAGCGCCACCGGCAGGAGCGAAGCGAGCAGCGGCCGGCGGGTCCGGGGCAGGACCCCCCGGATACCGCGAGTGATGATCGGCTGCTCGAGGTAGGTGTAGGAGAGGTGGGCCACGAGGACGGTCGCGGCCATGCCGATGATGAAGAGGAGGACCGGGTGGTCACCCAGCGGCGTGGGGGCCAGTGCCACGTAGATCGGCCAGTGCCAGAGGTAGAGACCGTAGGTGCGCTCACCGACGAAGGCCAGCGGTCGCCAAGCGAAGAGCGTACGGGTGAGGTTGGTACGTCGGTCGGCGCAGGCGAGCACGAGCAGGGCGCTGCCGATGCCGAAGGCCAACATCCCGCCCTGGTTGAACATCCACGCGCTGTAGGGCGTGACGAAGGCGAAGGAGATCACCGAGGAGATGAGGCCGACGAGGCCGCCCCACTCGATGAGCCACATCGGTAGCTCGGGGGCTCGTGTGCGCTGGGACACCGGGCCGCTGAGGACACCGATCGCTGCCCCGATGAACAGAGCCTGGGCACGGGTGTCGCTGCCGTAGTAGACGCGTGGGTAGTCCGACTGGTCGTGGAAGCCGAGGTGTGCGGTCCACACGGCAGAAACGACGGCACCGAGCAGGAGCACGCCGACCGCCGTGCGGCGGCTGCCGAACCAGGCGAAGAGCGCGATGATCACCAGCGGCGCGACAAGGTAGAACTGCTCCTCGATCGCCAAGGTCCACGCATGGCGAAGGGGGGAGGCCCCACCCGCTGTCCCGAAGTACTGGTCTCCCTGCGCGATGAGGCGCCAGTTCATGCCATAGCCGAGGGTCGCGAGCAGATCCCCACCAAGCTTGCGGCGCAGACCGTCGGGCGCGAAGAGCGCGCCCCAGGCGGCGACGGCGGTGAGCATCACCAGCAGCGCCGGAACCAAACGGCGGATCCGCCGGCGATAGAAGGCCAGGACGTCGATCGAGCCGTACTTCGCGTCCTCCGCCGTGAGCAACCGGAAGATGAGGAACCCGGAGAGGACGAAGAAGAGATTGATCGTCACCCACATGCCCTCAAGCTGGGTGAGCCCGAAGTGGAAGCCGATGAACAGCAGGATGAACACGCCTCGCAGGCCATCCAGTGCCGGGCTGTAGCCGAAACGGGATCTCGCCACCTGAGCCCTCCCCCTCGTGTGCCGTCGCGGCATGTTACCCGCCAGTGGTCCCCAGTGTGCGCGCCGTGACCGAGAGTGCAGAATGGGCCGAACCAGAGTTGCGGACGAGAAAGGCTCACCTTCATGTCGGACACCGACGTCAAGCACGGACTCGAGGGCGTCGTCGCCTTCGAGTCGCAGATCGCCGAGCCCGACAAGGCGGGGGGCGTCCTGCGCTACCGCGGGGTGGACATCAACGACCTCGTCGGCGAGGTCACCTTCGGAGACGTCTGGGGCCTGCTCGTCGACGACTCCTTCGACCCGGGCCTGCCGCCCGCCGAGCCCTTCCCCCTTCCCGTGCACAGCGGTGACATCCGCGTCGACGTCCAGTCCGCACTCGCTCAGCTCGCCCCGCTGTGGGGCTTCAAGCCACTGCTCGACATCAGCGACACCCAGGTGCGGGAGGACCTCGCCCGCTCCTCCGTCATGGCGCTGTCCTTCATCGCCCAGTCCGCCCACGGGCAGAACTCCGCGATGGTCCCCCAGGCCCGGGTCGACGAGGGCAAGAACATCGTCGAGCGCTTCATGATCCGCTGGCGCGGCGAGCCCGACCCCAAGCACGTCGAGGCCATCGACGCCTACTTCATCTCCGCGGCCGAGCACGGCATGAATGCCTCGACCTTCACCGCCCGCGTCATCGCCTCCACCGGCGCCGACGCCTCCGCCTGCCTCTCCGGCGCGGTCGGCGCCATGTCCGGGCCGCTGCACGGTGGCGCCCCCTCACGCGCCCAGCACATGATCGAGGGCGTCGAGCGCACGGGTGACGCGACGAAGTACGTCAAGGACGCGCTCGACCGCAAGGAACGCCTCATGGGCTTCGGTCACCGCGTCTACCGGGCCTACGACCCGCGGGCCGCCGTGCTCCGCGAGACCTGCAGGCGCCTGGGCGCCCCCCGCTACGAGGTCGCCCTCGAGCTGGAGAAGGCCGCCATCGCCGAGCTGGCGGAGCGCTACCCGGACCGCACCATGGAGACCAACGTCGACTACTGGGCCGCGGTCCTGCTCGACTTCGCCGAGGTCCCCGGTGAGATGATGACCCCGCTCTTCGTCTGCGCCCGTACCGCCGGCTGGTCCGCGCACGTGCTCGAGCAGAAGCGGACCGGTCGCCTCATCCGTCCGAGCAGCAACTACGTCGGCGCCGGTCCTCGGCCGATCTCCGAGGTCGAGGGGTACGCCACCCTCTCCACGGACTGAGCGGAGAGCGACGACGAAGGGGGACGCCATGCTCAGGATGACGACCACGGCCGCGGCCACGGCGGCGCTGACGCTCGCTCTCACCGCCTGCGGCGGCGGTGGGGGGCCCGGTCCGACCGCGGGCGACGGCTTCGACAACAGCAGCACGCCCGCAGCCCCGTCGACGTCGGACGGCGAACCCAACAGCACTCCCCCGCCGTCGGCCTCCCCCACGGCGACCTCGTCCCAGGACTCGACCGACGAGGGCACCTCAGCCACGACGGCTGACGCGGACCCCTCCGCGACGGATGGGACCTCGTCGACGTCGACGAACACGGGCACCCCCTTCGACCCGGACGAGTTCACCGACACGCTCGAGAAGGCGGTGGACGCCAACCCCACCGTGCACATCGATGTCACGGTGACCGCGGGTGGGCAGGAGAGCGCCACCGCCTCAGGTCGGCAGGACCTCGCCAACGACTCCCTCGACATGCAGGTGAAGACCGATGGCCAGCAGCTCGGTTACCGTCTCGTCAACGGTCAGTACTATCTCGCCCAGCCACCCAAGTGGGTCCCGGTCACCGAGGACTCGACCAATCCACTGGTCAAGCAGGCGCTCGAGCAGGTCCAGCTGCTGAGCATGCGCACGCAGTTCGACGCCTTCGTCGCAGGGGTCGAGAAGGCCGGCGACAAGGGGACCGAGAAGATCGACGGGGTGACGACCCGTCACTACACGGCGACGGTCAACACCGACAAGGCCTATGAGCAGCTCGGCACGGACAAGGACCCGAACGCGCCCGACTCGCTGATTTACGACGTGTGGCTCGACGAGGACGACCTCATCCGCCAGATGACCTTCACCCAGGACGGTTCGACGGCCACGCTCGTCGCGAAGGACTGGGGCGAGCCCGTGGACATCACCAAGCCCAAGGACTCCGAGATCGCCGGCACGAGCTGAGGTCGGGTCGCACCGACCGTGACCGGTGCGTCAGACTCCTGTCGTGAGCGACGACATCACCATCCCCGAGGAACTGCGACCGCGTGACGGACGGTTCGGCTCCGGTCCGTCCACGGTCCGCGCCGAGCAGGTCGAGCACCTGGTCTCGATCGCGACGAGCGTCCTGGGCACCTCCCACCGGCAGGCGCCGGTGCGCTCGATCGTCGGCGGCCTGCGCGAGGGCCTGGGTGAGCTCTTCCGACTTCCCGAGGGCTACGAGGTCGTGCTCGGCAACGGCGGCGCGAGCGCCTTCTGGGACATCGCCACCCTCGGTCTGATCCGGCAACGCTCCCAGCACCTCGTCTTCGGGGAGTTCTCCGGCAAGTTCGCCGCGGCGAGCGCCGCCGCCCCCTTCCTCGGCGAGCCGAGCGTGCGCTCTGCCGAGCCCGGCTCGCTGACGCACGCCGTCGCCGAGTCCGGCGTGGACGCCTACGCCTGGCCGCACAACGAGACCTCGACCGGCGTCATGGCCCCGGTCGTGCGCCCGGACGGCATCGACGAGGACGCCCTCGTGCTCATCGACGCCACGTCGGGCGCCGGCGGCCTGCCGGTCGACATCACCCAGGCCGACGCCTACTACTTCGCCCCGCAGAAGTCCTTCGCCTCGGACGGCGGACTGTGGTTCGCCGTGCTCAGTCCGGCCGCGATCGAGCGCGCCGAGGAGATCGCCGCCACCGACCGGTGGATCCCCGACTTCCTCTCGCTCACCGCGGCGATCGACAACTCCCGCAAGGACCAGACGCTGAACACGCCAGCCGTGGCGACCCTCGCCCTCATGGCCGAGCAGGTGCGGTGGATGAACTCCTCGGGCGGACTGGACTTCGCGACCGCACGGACGGCCGACTCCTCCGGCCGGGTCTACGACTGGGCGACGAAGGGGGCGCACACCACCCCCTTCGTCACGGACCCGGCAGCCCGGTCGCAGGTGGTCACGACGATCGACTTCGACGAGGACGTCGACGCCGCCACCATCGCGGCGACCTTGCGGCGCAACGGGATCGTCGACGTCGAGCCCTACCGCAAGCTGGGTCGCAACCAGCTGCGGATCGCCACCTTCCCCGCGGTCGAGCCCGATGACGTCTCGGCCCTGCTCGCCTGCATCGACCACGTCGTCGAGCGCCTGTGACGCTCGGGCCGGCGGGGCCGCTCCTAGAAGGCGGCCGCGGCCGCCACGATGACGAGGGAGGCGAGGACGATCCACGTCATGGTCCGTCGGAAGCGCGGGGTCATCGGGCGGCCTGGGGGACGTCGTGGGTGGGTGCGGTGATGACTTGCACGCGCGGGCGTCGCTGACTGGAGTAGCTCACCTCGACATTCTCGTGCCTCGCGAGCCAGAAGGACACCACGAGGAGGGTGAGCCCGACCGCGATCGCACCGATCCCGATCGTCCAGCGGGCACCGAGGACGTCACCGATCCAGCCGATGAGCGGCGCGCCGAGCGGGGTGCCGCCGAAGAAGATCGCCATGTACAGGGCCATGACCCGGCCGCGCATCTCGGGCTCGGTGCGCATCTGGACCATGGCATTCGCGGTCGTCATCGTCGTCAGGGAGGCCAGGCCGCAGGCGGCGAGCGCGGCCGCGAAGGTCCAGTAGGTCGGCGCGAGCGCAGCCGCGGAGGCGGCGGCGGTGAAGCCGACGAGCGACAGCAGGAGGACCCGCAGACGGGGCGTGCCGCGACGGGCCGCCATCAGGGCCGCACTCAGGGATCCGACCGCCATGATCGAGCCGAGGAGCCCGTAGTCCTCCGCTCCCCGGCCGAAGACCTGGGTCGCCATGAGGGCGATGGTGATCTGGAAGTTCATCCCGAAGGTGCCCAGCACGAAGATCAGCACCAGCACGAGGATGATGTCGGGTCGACCGCGCACGTAGCGCAGGCCCTCGAGCGCCGAGCCACGTCCGGTGACCCGCGGGGCGGGGCTGAGCTCGCTCGTGCGCAGCATCAGCAGCGCACCGAGCACCGCGGCGAAGGTCAGGGAGTTGGCGAGCAGGGTGGGTCCCGTGCCCACCGCCGCGATCATCACGCCGGCGACCGCGGGGCCGATGAGCCGGCCGAGGTTGAAGGAGGCGCTGTTGAGGGCGACCGCGTTGGCCAGCCGGTTGCGCGGGACCATCTCCGAGACGAAGGTCTGCCGGGCCGGGTTGTCGAAGGCCGTGGCCACACCCGTCAGCAGCGCGAGCGCGTAGAAGTGCCACAGCTGCGCCGTGCCGGTGACGACGAGGAGGCCGCCGGCGAGGGCCGTCAGGCCGAGGACGGCCTGGGTGACCAGGAGCAGCAGGTGCTTGGGGTAGCGGTCGGTGACCATGCCGGTCCACGGCGCGAGCAGGAGCATCGGCAGGAACTGCAGGCCGGTGACGATGCCGAGGGCGGAGGCCGAGTGGTCGGTCAGCTCGGTGAGCACCACCCAGTCCTGGCCGACGCGGCCCATCCACGTCCCGATGTTGGAGACGATCGCCCCGAGTGCGTAGATGCGGTAGTTGCGGATCGACAGGGAGGCGAAGGTGGGGCTCATCGGGCGGCGATCCTCCCGAGGATCGCCGCGGCCTCGGCGAGGGTGGCCTGCTCCTGCGCGGTGAGCTCGGCCACGCGCTCGGACATCCACCGTCCCCGTCGGCGCCGGGTCTGCTCGATCGCGGCCCGGCCCTCACCCGTCAGCTCGACGAGCACGCGACGCCCGTCCTCGGGGTCGTCGTGGCGCCCGACCAGGCCGGCATCGACGAGGTAGCCGACCGTGCGGGTCATGCTCGGGGCCGACACCTTCTCGATGTCGGCGAGCCGTCGCGGGGTGCGTGCGCCGTCCTCGAGCCGGGCGAGGACCGAGAAGTGGTGGGGCGCGAGGTCGCCGTCGACGCTCTCGAAGCGCACCCGGCGGCTGATGCGCATGCACGCCAGGCGAAGCTCCTCGCTCAGGGCACTGACCCCCTTCGGGCCGAGTGCACGGGTCGTGGCCGTCTGGGTCACCGGGCTCCCTTCGTCACGGACATACTTAGCACAACTCATTACCTGCGCTAAATAATCCCGGGACCCCGCTCCCGTCCGATGTTTATCGGGTCACCCGAGAAACATCGCCTTCGCAAGGGTTAGAAACTCTTGCGAAGCGGGGGTTTATCGGGTCACCCGATAAACCTGTGGTGGTCACCCGACGCCGAGGACACCCTTGATCGGGTCGATCCCGAAGTAGAGGACGAAGAGGATGCCGACGAGCCACATCAGCGGGTGGATCATGCGGAAGCGGCCCCGGACGATCTTGATGAAGACGTAGGTGACGAAGCCGGCGCCGATGCCCGCGGTGATCGAGTAGGTGAAGGGCATGAGGATGATCGTGAGGAAGGCCGGGATGGCGATCTCCATGTCGTCCCAGTCGATGTCCTTGACCTGCTGCATCATGAGGAAGCCGACGAGCACGAGGGCCGGGGTCGCCGCCTCGTAGGGCACGATCGCGACGAGCGGCGAGAGGAAGGTCGCCAGCAGGAAGAGCACACCGGTGACGACCGAGGCCAGGCCGGTGCGGGCCCCCTCGCCGACGCCGGACGCGGACTCGATGTAGCTCGTGTTCGAGCTGACCGAGGCGGCACCACCGGCGGCCGCGGCGAGCGAGTCGACGATGAGGATCCTCTGCGAGTTGGGCGGGTTGCCCTCCTCGTCGAGGAGGTCGCCCTCGGAGCCGACGGCGACCATCGTGCCCATCGTGTCGAAGAAGTCGGCGAGCAGGATCGTGAAGATCAGCAGCAGCGCGGAGACGAAGCCGATCTTGTCGAAGGATCCGAGCAGGTTGAAGTCGCCCAGGAGGCCGAAGTCGGGCGTCGCGAAGACGGAGTCGGGGATGCTCGGCACGTTCAGGCCCCACCCCGTGGGGTTGACCACCTCGCCCGAGGCGTCGGCCTGCCCACCGATGTCGAAGATCGTCTCGACGAGGATCGCGAGGACGGTCGTGCCGAGGATCCCGTAGAGGATCGCGCCCCGCACACCGCGCACGTGCAGCGTGATGATGATGAACAGGCCGATGACGAAGACGAGGAGCGGCCAGCCGGCGAGGAAGCCGCCGACGCCGAGCTCACCCAGCGGGCCCCCTTCGGCCTTGCGCACGAAGCCGGCGTCGACGAGGCCGACGACGGTGATGAAGAGACCGATGCCGACGCTGATCGCCGTCTTCAGCTGGGCGGGCACCGCCAGCAGCACCGCCTTGCGGAAACCGGTGAGGACGAGCACGAGGATGATCAGGCCCTCGAGCACGATGAGACCCATCGCGTCGGCCCAGGTCATCTCCGGGAGCTTCGCGATGCCGAAGGCGACGAAGGCGTTGAGCCCGAGGCCCGCCGCGAGCGCCAGCGGATAGTTGGCGACCACTCCCATGAGGAGGGTCATCACGCCGGCGACGAGGGCGGTGGCCGCGGCGACCATGGCGAGGTTCGGGGAGTCGCCGCCCCCGAGGAAGCCTCCGGTCGAGTCCTCCTGGGTGCCGATGATCAGCGGGTTGAGCACGATGATGTAGGCCATCGTGAAGAAGGTGGCGACACCACCGCGGATCTCACGACCGACGGTCGAACCACGCTCGGAGATCTGGAAGTACCGCTCGACGACGGAGCCCTCGGTCGAAGGGCGGGCAGAGGTGCTCATGGGCGCACATCGTATTCCCGAGCGAGGGGCGCCCGTTACAGGGTCTCGAGGACCTCGTCGTCGAGGACCGGCGTGCCGACCTTCTCCGGCTCGGGGTCGGGCATGTCGACCTCGGAGTGCGCACCGCAGCCGTGGTCCTTGCTCACGACACCGCCGTCGCTCGGGCTCCACTCGTTGGCGCAGACGCCGAAGACCCGACGCAGCTCGCCGGGCATCGGCAGGAAGTAGCCGCACCGGCCGCAGGGGGCGGGTGCCTTGACCGCGACCTCGGCCGTCGGGCCGTGCGCGCCCTCGTACCAGCGCTGCGCTGCGGCATCGCGGCCCTCGGCGGAGAGCACCCGGGGGCGCCCGAGGCCGAGCTCCCACAGCGCCACCGCGTCGACGTCCTCCTCGCCCGTGGCCTCGAAGCCCGCCACGAGGTTCGGGTCGTCGTCGACCTTGGGCGAGATGTCACCGGGTCCGACGTCGCCGGGGGCGAGCCGCTCGGACCACGGCAGCCAGTCCGGGGCGAGGATCGCGTCCTCGCCGGGGAGGAGCTGGGACTCGCAGACCGTCGCGCTCTTGGCGCGCGGTGCGC
The DNA here is from genome assembly GCF_051200835.1 of Janibacter sp. GS2. Classification (GTDB taxonomy): domain Bacteria; phylum Actinomycetota; class Actinomycetes; order Actinomycetales; family Dermatophilaceae; genus Janibacter. The sequence continues at coordinate 1,001,037 of NZ_CP195161.1, read as the reverse complement.
GGGTGACGGTGACGGCCCAGCGCCAGCCGCCGTAGCCGGGCAGGGTCGCGGTGAACCAGTGGGTGCCCAGGCGCTCGGCGTCGAGGGTGAAGCCGACGTGGTCGCCGACGCCCTCCCCCTTCGTCGCCTCGAGGAGCTCGCGGCGAGCGGGCTCCACCGCGGCCGCGAGGACGCTGTCGGTCTTGGTGCGGGGTGCCATTGTCAGCCCTCCAGGTCGTCGGCGACGCGGCGCAGGACCTGGGCGACCTTCGCGCCCTGGGCCTTCTCCGGGTATCGACCGCGACGCAGTCCGTTGGAGACGTTGTCGAGCAGTTTGATGACGTCCTCGACGATGCCGACCATGTCCTCGGCCGGCTTGCGGTCACGCTGACGCAGGTTCGCCGAGACGCTCGGTGCGGGCTCGAGGACGGTGACGGCCAGCGCCTGGGCGCCGCGACGCCCTTCGACGATGCCGTAGTCGACCCGGGCGCCGCCCTTGATCGTGGTCATGCCCTCGGGCAGGGCGTTGGCGTGGAGGAAGATGTCCTCGCCGTCGTCTCCGGAGATGAAGCCGAAGCCCTTCTCCGCGTCATACCACTTGACCTTGCCAGTCGGCACCGCGCACCTCTTGCTCGAGCAGAATCCATGGGGCGCACGGGTCCGTGCACCACCGCCAAGGTTAACCCGTGCCACGGTCACCGACGAATGGGAAATCCGCGGGCGGGCTGTCGGTGCCATGGGGCACGATGTCTCCTCGTGAGCGCCCTCCCCCGTGACGTCCCCGCTGCGGAGATCGGCCCCGGGCTGTCCGGGTTCTGGCGGGCACTGCCCCGGGAGGGGCGCTTCCTGCTGTCCACCGTGGCGATCCAGCACCTCGGGCGCGGCATGACCCTGCCCTTCACCGTGATCTACCTCCACGAGGTCCGCGCCTTCTCGCTCGACACCGCCGGCACGATCATGGCGCTGCTCGCGCTCGTGGCCGCGGTCATGGCCGGGCCGATGGGCAGCCTGACCGACCTCGTCGGCGCGCGCTGGATGCTCATCGCGGCGGGGCTCAGCCAGAGCCTCGGCGCGGTCGCGATGGCCTTCGCCACCGCCCTCCCGCTGGCGGTGACCGGCGCCGTCCTCATGGGGCTCTCGGCGAGCATCGGCTGGTCCGCCGGCAACACCTTCATCTCCGCGCTCGTGCGGGGACCGCTGCGGCAGCGCTACTTCGGGGTGAACTTCGCGCTGCTCAACCTCGGCATCGGCGCGGGCGGGCTCATCGCCGGGGCCCTCGTCGACGTCAGCCGGCCGGTCACCTTCGAGGCGGTCTTCCTCGTCGACGCCGTTCTCATCCTCATCCCCGGCATCTGGCTGCTCGGCCCGCTGCGCCACGTGCACGCCCGCTCGCAGCGGCCGTCCGAGGAGACCTCCTCGTCGAGCTACGCGACGGTCCTGCGCCTGCCGGGCATGCGCTGGGTCCTGCTCATCGCCGTCGTCTCGAGCTTCGTCGGCTACGGCCAGTTCGAGGCCGGCGTCCCCGCCTTCGCCCGCGGGGTCGCGCAGGTGCGCACCGAGGTCATCGGGGTCCTCTTCGCCGCCAACACGGCCGTCATCGTGCTCCTGCAGTTCTGGGTGCTGCACCGCATCGAGGGCCATCGCCGGACCCGGGTCGGTCTGATCATGCTGGTCATCTGGTTCGGCGCCTGGCTGGCGATGGGCGTGAGCGGGATGCTGCCCGACACCCTCACGGCCGCCGTCCTCGTGGTGGCCTTCGGCGCGCTCTTCGGTCTCGGCGAGACCCTGCTCCAGCCCACGCTCCCGGCGATCACCAATGACATGGCTCCCGACCACCTGCGCGGACGGGTCAATGCCGCACAGTCCACGGCCTTCATGTCGGGTGGCGTCCTCGGCCCGCTCGTGGCGGGCGTGCTGCTCGAGCGCGACCACGCGGCCCTGTTCATCGCCCTCATCCTCGGCGGGCTGGCCCTGACGGCCTGGCTGCTGCTGCGTCTCGAACGCATCATCTCCCCGGAGGTCAACGGGGTCTTCCCGACACCGCTCCCGGTCGACAGCACGACCGGCTAGATCGCTGGCGGTCCCGGGCCCCTCCCCCGGTGAACTACCGTGGGTCGGTGCGCTCCCTCGCCGAGGACATCCGCCACCGCACCGATGAGGAGCTGGTGGCCCTGCTGGAGCTGCGTCCGGACCTGGCCCGACCGCAGCCCGCTGACCTGACGGCACTTGCCGCCCGCGCGAGCACCCGGGCCAGCACCGCCCGGGCGATCGACCACCTCGACGCGCCGCACCTCGCCGCGCTCCAGGCGTGCGTCGTCGTCGCCGTCGACGTCGCGGCGGTCGCCGCCGCTCTGGGGACGGACGAAGGGCGAGCTGCCGGCCTCATCGACGACCTCACCCGGGCAGCGCTCGTGTGGTCATCGAGCACCGGGCCCGAGGTCGCCCGGACGGCCGCCGAGGTCCTCGGCCCCCACCCCGCGGGTCTCGGACCGACCGCCGCGTCGCTCTCCCACACCCTCCCCACGGACCTGGATGCCGCGATCGCCGACGCGGACGAGGAGCCACTCACCGTCCTGCGCCGGATCGCCTGGCACGGCCCCACGGCGGCCCGGCCGAGTGACGGCGCCGGGCGCACCGGGCAGGCCGTGTCCCGACTCCTCGACCTGGGTCTCGTGGCCTCCGTCGACGGTGGGCACGTGACCGTCCCGCGGGAGGTGGGGCTGGCCGTGCGCGGCGGCCGGCTCCTCGACACTCCTCTCGACGAGACGGGTGAGCAGGTCGCGCAGCGCACGCCCGAGGACGTGGACCGCGCGGCGGCTGCCGCCGCCACCGAGCTCGTCGCCCTCGTCGACGAGCTCCTCGACCACCTCGAGACCATGCGACCTCGGGTGCTGCGCAGCAGCGGCCTCGCCGTGCGCGACCTGCGGACCCTCGCCGGGCGGGTCAACCTCGACGAGGCCGGGGCCACCCTCCTGCTCGAGCTCGCCCTCGGAGCCGGCCTCGTCGCCGACGACCGCGCCCTCGAGCCCGTCTGGCGGCTGACCACCGAGGTCGAGACCTGGCGTTCCCTCGATCCGGCCCACCGTTGGGCCGGCATCGCGACGCCGTGGGTGCACTCCCTTCGCGCCTGTGTCGTCCCGGCACCCGATGACGCCGGCCGGGTCAATGCCCTGTCCGACGGGCTCATCTGGCCGCCGGTACGGGCCCTGCGCCATGAGCTGTTGGCGATCCTCGCCGACCTCCCCGACGGGTCAGCCCCCGAGCCCGCGCAGGTCACCGAGCTGCTGCGCCGAAACCGACCGCGGCGGATGCCCCGCGAGGCCGATGAGGTCGTCGCCGGGCTCCTGCGGGAGTGCGAGGTCCTGGGGGTCACCGGCCGCAGCGCCATCAGCAGCGTGGGCCGCGCCCTCCGCACGGACCCCGACGACGCGTCGGCCCGGCTGGCCACGCTCGTCCCCGACCCCGTCGACCACCTCCTCCTGCAGGCCGACCTCACCGCGATCGTCCCCGGCACCCCGGTCTCGCGGCTCGCGTCGCTGCTGCGGTGCAGTGCCGTCCTGGAGTCCCGCGGCGGTGCGGGGGTGTACCGCTTCACCGAGCAGAGCCTGCGCACGGCCCTGGACGCCGGGTGGACCGCGGACGACCTCCTGGAGGCCCTCACCGGATTCAGCGCCACCGAGCTCCCCCAGCCGCTGACCTATCTCATCCGGGACGTGGCCCGTCGGCACGGCCAGCTGCGCGTCGGCACCGCGGGCAGCTACCTGCGCAGCGACGACCCGACCCACCTCGAGGCGCTGCTCGCGCGCCGTGACCTGAGCCACCTCCAGCTGCGCCAGCTCGCCCCCACGGTCCTCATCTCCCCCGTCGGACCCACGGTGCTCCTCGAGGCGCTGCGCGACATCTCCCTGGCCCCGTCCCTCGAGAGCTCCGGTGGGGTCGTCTCGACCACCCCGAGCGGCACCCGCGTCCCGCCCCGTCGGGACCGGCCGGTGACCGAGGTCGGGCCCGATCCGGCCGAGCAGGTCCTCGCCCGGCTCCGAGTCGGCGAGGCCGCCGCCGAGCGCCGCCGCAACCTGCCCGACGACGGGGGGCCGACGATCCCGGCGCTCGACCCGGCGAGTACCTCGGCCCTGCTGCGGGAGGCCGCAGCCGACCGTCTGGCCGCGTGGATCGGCGTGACCGATGCCGTGGGCTCGACCAAGCGGCTGCTCTTCCACCCGAGCACCGTCGACGGCGGTCGGGTCATCGGCGAGGTCGACGCGGTCCCGCAGGTGTACTCCCTGCACCGGATCACCGGGGTCGTCGTCGACGAGTGAGCACGCCCCACGATTCTCGGGTCACCCGAGAAACTGCGCCTTCGCAAGAGTAAGAAACCCTTGCGAAGCGGGGGTTTCTCGGGTGACCCGAGAAACCTCGTCAGGCGCCGGAGAGGGCCTTGACCACCCGCGAGGGCGAGGGCCGGCCGAGCTGCTCGGCCATCCACACGCTCGTCTCGACGAGCGCGTCGAGGTCGATCCCCGTCTCCACCCCGGCGCCACGGAGCATCCACACGAGGTCCTCGGTGGCGAGGTTGCCGGTGGCGGACTTGGCGTACGGGCACCCGCCGAGCCCGCCGGTCGAGGCGTCGACGACGCTCACGCCGGCCTTCAGCGCGGTGAGGGTGTTGGCCAGGGCCTGGCCGTAGGTGTCGTGGAAGTGCACCCCGATCCGATCCACGCCCACCCCGCGACGATCGAGCGCGGCGAGCAGCGCCTCGACGTGACCGGGGGTGCCGGTGCCGATCGTGTCGCCGACGGAGAGCTGGTCACAGCCGAGGTCCATCAGCTCGGCGCAGGCGTCGGCGACCTGGTCCACCGGCACGGGCCCCTCCCACGGGTCGCCGAAGCACATCGAGACATAGGCACGCACCCACAGCCCCGCCTCCTGCGCACGGGCGACGACCGGGGCGAACATCGCGACCGACTCCTCCCGCGAGCGGCCGAGGTTCTTCTGGGCGAAGGTCTGCGTCGCGCTGCCGAAGATCGCGACGGCTCCGACCCCGGCCTCCAACGCCCGGTCCAGACCGCGCTCGTTGGGGACCAGCACGGGACGAAGGGGGCCGGCCCCCACCGTCCCGAGGTCGGCCAGGAGGTCGCGGGCATCGGCCAGCTGTGGCACCCACTTCGGCGAGACGAAGGAGGTCGTCTCGACGGTCTCCAGACCGGCGCCGACGAGGCGACGGATGAACTCGGCCTTGACCGGGGTCGGCACGTTCGCCTTCTCGTTCTGCAGGCCGTCGCGCGGGCCGACCTCGTAGACCGTCACCCGGGACGGCAGACCGGGCAGGGGCTCCAGCTGCGGAAGTGCGATGGGCATGAACCCATCATGACGCATCCCGTACCGTTGGCTCCGGTCGAGCGCAGAGCCGACCGAGGAGGACACACACGCATGAGCCAGGACCCGTACCCGAACGGACGACCGAGCCCGGACGACGGGCAGCCGTACTCGGACGACCCGTACGTCCCGGTCAACCGACCCCAGCAGCAGCCCGCGTACGGCGGTCCGCCCACGCCGCCGCCCGGGGGACAACTCGGCCCCGGCGCACCGGCGGCCCCGCCCTTCCCCTACCCGACGGCCAAGCAGCCGGCGAACGTCTCGGCGATCGTCCTCACCGTCGTCTCCGGGCTGGCCACCGTCACGGGTGTGTGCTGCTTCGTGAGCATCATCCCGCTCGTCTTCGGCATCCTCGGCATCGTCAAGCAGGACAACGACCCCGAGGGTGCTGCGCAGATGACGAAGTACGGGTGGATCTCCTTCGCGGTGATCGCCGCGCTCACCATCATCGGCGTCCTGGCCTTCATCGCGATCCTCGTCGCGGCCGGGGCCTGAGCCGGTCATGGTGATGCCCGACGGCGCCCTCATCGTCCAGAGCGACAAGACCCTCCTCCTCGAGGTCGACCACGAGAAGTCCGCCGACGCACGACGGGCCATCGCCCCCTTCGCCGAGCTGGAGCGCGCCCCGGAGCACATCCACACCTACCGGGTCACCCCGCTCGGTCTGTGGAATGCCCGCGCTGCGGGTCACGACGCCGAGCAGGTCGTCAACGCGCTGATCACCCACTCGCGCTACCCGGTGCCGCAGGCCCTCCTCGTCGACATCGCCGACACGATGGACCGCTACGGTCGCCTCGTGCTGGAGAAGGACGGCGAGCAGCTCGTCCTGCGCACCACCGATCGTGCCGTGCTCACCGAGGTGCTGCGGCACAAGAAGATCACGCCGCTCGTCGGGGAGATGCTCTCCCCCGACGAGGTGGTCGTCCACCCCTCCGAGCGCGGCACCCTCAAGCAGGAGCTGCTCAAGGTCGGCTGGCCGGCGGAGGACCGCGCCGGGTACGTCGATGGCGAGGCGCACGCGATCGACCTCGATCAGGACGGCTGGAGCCTGCGGCCCTACCAGCAGCAGGCGGTCGACGGCTTCTGGGACGGCGGGTCCGGCGTCGTCGTGCTCCCCTGCGGCGCGGGCAAGACCCTCGTCGGCGCCGCCGCGATGTCTGCGGCCAAGGCGACGACCCTCATCCTCGTGACCAACACCGTGAGCGCCCGCCAGTGGCGCGAGGAGCTGCTCGCGCGCACGACGCTCACCGAGGAGGAGATCGGCGAGTACTCCGGGGCCCGCAAGGAGGTCCGCCCGGTGACGATCGCCACCTACCAGGTGCTCACGCTCAAGCGGAAGGGCGTCTACCCCCACCTCGACCTCCTCGACGCCCGCGACTGGGGCCTCATCGTCTACGACGAGGTCCACCTGCTCCCGGCGCCGATCTTCCGGATGACCGCCGACCTCCAGGCCCGTCGTCGACTCGGCCTCACCGCGACCCTCGTGCGCGAGGACGGCCGCGAGGCCGATGTCTTCTCGCTCATCGGGCCCAAGCGCTTCGATGCCCCGTGGAAGGACATCGAGGCGCAGGGTTACATCGCGCCCGCCGACTGCGTCGAGGTCCGGGTGAGCATGAGCGACGCCGAGCGGATGGCCTATGCGACCGCCGATGCCGAGGACCGCTACCGTCTCGCGTCGTGCTCCCCGGTCAAGCTCGGGGTGGTCCGCGAGGTCGTCTCGCGGCACGAGGGCGAGCCGACGCTCGTCATCGGCCAGTACCTCGACCAGCTCCACGAGCTGTCCGAGCAGCTCGACGCCGACCTCATCACCGGTGAGACACCCGTCAAACAGCGTCAGACGCTCTTCGCCGACTTCCGCGAAGGGCGCATCAGCCTGCTCGTCGTGTCCAAGGTGGCCAACTTCTCCATCGACCTCCCCGAGGCGACCGTGGCCGTCCAGGTCAGCGGCACCTTCGGCTCCCGCCAGGAGGAGGCGCAGCGCCTGGGGCGCCTCCTGCGACCGAAGGAGGACGGGCGCACCGCGCACTTCTACACGGTCGTCGCCCGCGACACCGTCGACGCGGAGTTCGCCGCCCACCGCCAGCGTTTCCTCGCCGAGCAGGGCTACGCCTACCGGATCGTCGACGCCGACGACCTCTGAGCCCGCCCCCGACGTCGCATCTGCCTAGGCAGATGCACCGTCCCGGGGGCTCAGGTCGCATCTGCCTAGGCAGATGCGACGTCCTGGGTCAGTGGATCGACTCGAGGAAGCGCTGGGTGCGCTCGTGCTGGGGGTTGCTGAGGATGTCGCGCGGGCTGCCCTGCTCGACGACCTGACCACCGTCGAACATCATCACCTTGTGCGACACGTCGCGGGCGAAGCCCATCTCGTGCGTGACGATGAGCATCGAGATGTCCGTGTTGTCGGCCACGTCACGCAGCACCCCGAGGACGTCCCCGACGAGCTCCGGGTCCAGGGCCGAGGTCACCTCGTCGAGCAGCAGGATCTCCGGGTCCATCGCGAGCGCCCGCGCGATCGCGACCCGCTGCTTCTGCCCACCGGAGAGCTGGCTCGGGTGCGCGTGGGAGCGATCACTCAGCCCCACCTGCTCCAACAGCGACATCGCCCGCTCCTGGGCCTCCTTCTTGCTCCGTCCGAGCACGGTGACCGGCGCCTCGGTGAGGTTGTCGATGACCGACATGTTCGGGAAGAGGTTGAAGTGCTGGAAGACCATGCCGATCTTCTTGCGGGTCTCGGCGACCTGCTTGGGCCGCAACTTCACCCGCTTCCCGTCGCGGCGGTCGTGGGTCAGCGGCTGACCGTCGATCCAGATGTATCCGTCGGTCAGCTCCTCGAGCGTCATCACCAGTCGCAGGATCGTCGTCTTGCCCGACCCGCTCGGCCCGATGAGGGTGACTCGTTCCCCCGGCGCGACGTCGAAGTTCAGCCCCGACAGGATCGTGGTGTCCCCGAACTTCTTCTCGACGTCCTCGAAGCGGATGACCGGCTGGGCGCTGTCCGTCGTGGTCTCAGTAGGCAAGTGACTTCTCCAATTTCCGGACTGCGACGGCCGTGACGAGGCTCGCCGCGAGGAAGATCAGGCCAGCGATGGTGAAGGCCTCGGTGTAGCGGAAGGTGTTCGCGCCGTACTGCTGCGCCGTGGTGACCATCTCCACCACGAAGATGGCGAAGAGGAAGGGGGTGTCCTTGAACATGGAGATCGTCCAGTTGCCCAGCGACGGCAGGGTCGCGCGCAACGCCTGCGGCAGCACGATGTCCCGCCACGTCCTGGCCTGGGGCAGGCTGAGCGCCCTGGCCGCCTCCCACTGTCCCTTGTCCACAGAGGCGATGCCGGCGATGTAGGACTCGGCCATGTACGTCGAGTAGTGCACCCCGATGACGACCGTGCCGACCCACAGCAGGGGCAGCCAGCCGGAGGGGACGACGAAGCTGACGAAGATCAGCTGGATGATCAGTGGCGTCATCCGCACGAAGTCCATGACCCACCGCAGCGGCTTCGACAGCCACACCGGAAGGACCTGGACGGCGACCGCGAGGAGGAGCCCGACGAGGGACGCGATGATCGTCCCGACGACCGTGACGAGCAGGGTGACCTGGACGAAGGCCGTGAGCAGCTCCGGCAGCACCTCGGCCGCCGCGGTCCAGTCCCAGAAGGTATTGAAGTCGATGGCAGGTCGCATCACAAAGCCGCCCCCGCTCCTGCGTGGCTACTGCGCGGAGTGATCCCCAACCGCCTGAAGGCGCGCTTTTCGAGCACCCGTAGACCCTTGGAGAACACCAGCGCGAAGAGGTAGTAGATGAGCAGACCGACGCTGAAGGCGAAGACGGTCCCGGTGCTCAACCGGAGTTCACTGATCTGGTAGGTCAGGTCCTGCAGTCCGATGAACAGGGCCACGGCGGTGCCCTTGATGAGCATGATCAGCAAGTTGTTGTAACCCGACAGCATGAGCGCCCACGCCTGCGGCCAGATGACCCGGCGCATCCGGGTCAGGCTCGACATGTTCAGCGCGGTCGCGCCCTCCCACTGCCCCTTGTCCACGGCGTTGATCGACCCGCGCACGACCTCGGCGCCGTAGGCGCCGTAGTTCAGGCCCAACGCGAGGATCCCCGTCCACACCGCGTCCATGCTCACGCCGAACAGTGGCAGGACGTAGTAGAGCCAGAAGAGCTGGACCACCAGGGAGGTCCCGCGGAAGAACTCGACGACGATCGTCGCGAGCCAACGCAGGGGGCCGACCGGGGAGATGCTCAGCAGCCCGAAGGCCACCGAGATGAGGAACGCGAGGGCTGCCCCGCCGAGGGTGAGCTGGAGGGTGATCTCCAGACCCTCCACCAGCCTCGGCAGGGCATCCCGAAGTGCGTCGAGCTTGTCGTTCACTGAGCGTCCGGGAGCTCTCCGGCGCACAGCTGCTTGGTCGTCAGGTCACCCTTCGGGCGCTCGGCATTGGTGAAGCCGAACTCGCCGACGACGTCGTCGTAGGCCTTCTCGTCCCCGACGATCTTCTCGAGCTCCTTGTTGTAGGCATCCCGCAGGTCCTCATCGCCCTTCTTGAAGACGGTGGCGCCCGCCCCGACCTGCTCCTTGCCGTCGACGACCGCGACGAAGGGCTTGGTCGCCTCGACCCCCGCGTCCTTGTTCTTGTCCGCCAGGGCGCGAAGGGAGATCCCGGTCAGCGCGAAGGCGTCGACGCGCCCGCGGGTCACGGCGTCCAGCCCGTCCTGGGGGCTGCCGACCTCCGTGGCCTCGATCCCGAGGTCCTTGGCGTACCCGGACTCGATCGCCCCGGTCAACGTGGCGATCTTGGCGTCGGCCTTCTTGGCGTCCTGCATGTCGTTCAGACCCTTGGGGTTGCCATCCGGCACCAGGAAGGCCGTCGTGTAGAGGATCTCCGGGTCGCCGAAGTCGGCCTGCTTGCAGCGATCGGGCAGGATCGACATGCCCGCGGAGACGACATCGAAGCGCCCGGCGTTCAACCCCGGGATGAGGGAGCCGAACTCGGTCTTGACGCCCTTGACCTCGTCGATGCCCAGCTCGGGAAAGATCTTCTCGTGCAGGGCGATCGTCGCACCGGTCAGCTCGCCGTCCTTCTCGAAGGAGTACGGCTCCTCCCCGGCGAACCCGACGGTGATCGTGCCGGCGTCCTTGAGCTCGGAGAGCTTGTCGCCGCCACCGCCGCCCCCGGACTCGTCCGAGCCCGAGTCACCACAGGCCGCCACGGTGAGGGCCAGGCTCGCTGCGGCCACTCCGGCCATGATTCGCGTGTTACGCACGGTCTTCCTCCCTCTCGGGGGACACCGTGCGGAGTCGTGACTCCTCCCACCGTCGCGGTCTGGGGTGACTGCGACGAGGCGATTTATCGCACAGATTTTCTCGGGCCGGTATCCGCCCCCCGTCGTCTTGCCTCCTTACCTGAACAGGTCGGGGCCCCCCAGACAAGGAATAGAGCGCCGCGATCCCCCCTTCGTTATGTCACCGCAACCCACGGGTGACCGACGCCCGGCCCCCACCGCACGGCCCTGCACACAGTCAACTGTCAGCGAACGTCCAGACTGCAGGCGCACACTCACTGGGGTGAACACCACTCCCGCCTCCGCCGAGCCGAGCCCGCACCTGCTCGTCGTCGAGGACGAGCCCAACATCCGCGAGCTGTTGGCGACCTCCCTGCGCTTCGCCGGGTTCGAGGTCGAGATGGCCGGTGACGGCGCCACGGCGCTGGACATCGTCCACCGGGTCGAGCCGGATCTCATCGTCCTCGACGTCATGCTCCCCGACATCGATGGTTTCGAGGTCGCCTCCCGCCTGCGCGCCACCGAACGCCACCAGCCGATCCTCTTCCTCACCGCCCGCGACTCCCTCGACGACAAGCTCAAGGGTCTGACCGTCGGCGGCGACGACTACGTGACCAAGCCCTTCTCCCTCGAAGAGGTCATCGCCCGGATCCGGGTCATCCTCCGACGCACCCAGGACGTCCCCTCGGCGGAGTCCGTGCTGCGCTTCGCCGACCTCGAGCTCGACGACGACGCCCACGAGGTCCGGCGCGCCGGCGTCTCGGTCGATGTCTCCCCCACCGAGTTCAAGCTCCTGCGCTACCTCATGCTCAACCCCAACCGCGTCCTGTCGAAGACGCAGATCCTCGATCACGTGTGGGACTACGACTTCCGCGGTGAGGTCGGCATCGTCGAGTCCTACATCTCCTACCTGCGGCGCAAGATCGACACCGAGGGCCACCAGCCCCTGATCCACACCAAGCGCGGCTTCGGTTACGTGCTGCGCCTCCCCCCGGAGTGACCAGCGGCGTGCAGCGGGTCACCGCGCCGATCGTCCGCCGCCTGGAGAGGATGCCCCTCACCTGGCGGCTCATCGCCATCCTGCTCACGCTCCTCCTGGCCGCGATGCTCACGACGTCGACGGCGACCGCGTACCTCCTCCAGCGCGACCTCAAGCAGAACGTCGACGAGCAGCTGCGGGCCGTGGCCTACCCCATCGCCCGCGACACCTCCGCGTACGCGCAGGACGACGGTGAGTTCTACCAGCAGCGACGCAGCACCGCCGGCCCGACGAACTTCTTCCTCCTGCGCCAGCCCGCCGACGGCTCCAACTGGCGCTACGCGGCGCCGACCGGGGTGGACATCCGCCCGGACGTGCCGACCCTCTCCCCGAGCGATCCGCGGGTCCTCTCCGGCCAGCCCTTCACCATCGACTCGGTCGACGGCGACACGCGGTGGCGCGTCATCGCCGGTCGCTACACGGACAACTCGACCTTCGCCGTCGGCATGCAGCTGTCCGGGGTCAACCACACGGTGCAGCGCTTCGCGGTCTTCTCGACGCTGATGAGCCTCATCGCGGTGACCGCCGGCGGAGTGCTCGGCTGGTTCGCGACCCGAAGGGCGTTCCGCCCCCTTCGTCGCATCGAGGACACCGCGGCGGCGATCGCCGCCGGCGACCTCACCCGCCGCGTGCCCGTGCGCGCGAGCCACGACGAGGTGGCCAGCCTCAGCGACTCCCTCAACTCCATGCTCGGTCAGGTCGAGCGCAGCTTCAGCGTCCAGGAGGCGTCCGAGCGCAAGATGCGCCAGTTCGTCGCCGATGCCAGCCACGAGCTGCGCACCCCGCTCGCCACCGTGCGCGGCTACGCGGAGCTCTACCGCCAGGGAGCCGTCCCGGACCCCGAGCACGTCGCCCAGGCCATGGCCCGCATCGAGGGCGAGGCGTCCCGGATGGGCGTGCTCGTCGACGACCTGCTCCTCCTCGCACGCCTCGACGACGAGCGCCCCCTCGACAAGAAGGACATCGACCTCGTCGTGCTCTGCGCCGAGACGGTCCACGACGCCCGGGCCCGCTTGCCCCACCGCACGATCCAGCTCACCGGACTCGACGGCGAGCTCCAGCCGGTCATGCTCCCCGGGGACGAGAGCCGCCTGCGCCAGGTGCTGGGCAACCTCCTGGGCAATGCGCTGATGCACACCGCCGACGACGTCCCGGTCGAGGTCGCCACCGGTGTCCACGGGTCCACCGCGGTCCTCGAGGTCCGCGATCACGGGGCGGGCGTGGACCCAGCGGTCGCCGAGCGGGTCTTCGAGCGCTTCTACCGCGCCGACAAGGCCCGCTCCCGCGCCCGCGGGGGCAGCGGTCTGGGGCTCGCGATCGTCGCCGCCATCGTCAGCCAGCACGACGGCACCGTGCGCGCCCTCCAGACCCCCGGCGGCGGCGCGACCTTCCGCGTCGAGCTGCCGGGACGGGTGCCGGAGCGCCCCGACCGGGTCTGAGGAGCACCGCGACACGCTGGCCCTTGCCCGCACAGCAAGCTCACAGGCCAGACCAAGGGACATCCGATGTCCGGGGCGCACGCTGGAGGCACCGCCTCGACAAGGAGCCACCATGGACGAACCGACCCAACCCCTCATGCCGTACACCCCCCAGCCCCGGCGGCCGCGCCGCCGTAGTCGGCGGGTCGGCGAGCTCACCGCGGTCTCCCTCCTCTCGGCCGCGCTGGCCACGGGAGGCACCTGGGGGGCGATCTCCCTGGCCTCCGACGACTCGCCCGGCTCCGGAAGCACCGGCACGGGTACCGCTGCCACGGCCTCGGGCTCGGGCACGGCTGACGCGCAGCCCGTGAGCTCCGCCGCCAAGCAGTCCCCGGACTGGAATGCCGTCACGTCGACGGTCGCTCCGAGCGTCGTGGCGATCGGGGTCAGGGGCGAGAGCACCGGCGGCGAGGGCTCCGGCGTCGTCCTCGACGACGAGGGCCACGTGGTGACCAACAACCACGTCGTCTCCGGCGCCGGTGACAACGCCAAGATCACCGTCACCCTCGACGGTGGAGCGACCTATGCGGCGACCGTCGAGGGGACCGACCCCTCCACCGATCTGGCGGTCATCACCATCACCGATCCCCCGAATGACCTGCACCCGATCAGCGTCGGCTCGTCGGCCGGCCTGACGGTCGGCGACCCGGTCATGGCGGTGGGCAACCCGCTCGGTCTCGCCGGGACGGTGACCACCGGCATCGTCAGCGCCCTCGATCGTCCCGTGGCCACCTCCGCCCAGGAGGAGCAGCAGCAGCAGGGCTCCCCCTTCGCCCAGCGGCAGGAGTCGCAGTCCTCCCCCGTGGTCACCTCTGCCATCCAGACCTCGGCAGCGGTCAACCCGGGGAACTCCGGTGGCGCGCTCGTCGACGCCTCCGGGCGTCTCGTGGGCATCAACTCCTCGATCGCCAGCGTGGGCAGCTCCGGCGGGCAGTCGGGCAGCATCGGCATCGGCTTCGCGATCCCCGCCGACGAGGTGACGTGGATCGCCGAACAGCTCATCGAGAACGGCACGGCCGAGCACGCCTTCCTCGGCGTCACACCGCAGGACGGCCAGGCCACCGAGGGAGCCGCCACCCACAGCGGCGCGGAGATCACCTCCGTGAGCGAAGGGAGTCCCGCCGCGTCCGCCGGGCTCGAGACCGGGGACCTCGTGACCGGGATCGATGACTCCCCGGTGGCCTCGGCGGAGTCCCTCGTCGGCCTCATCCACGCCCGTCGGATCGACTCCTCGGTGGCGCTCACGGTCATCCGCGACGGCCAGGAGAGGACCATCGACGTCACCCTGGGCACGGCCCCCAGCTCGGATGCCTGAGCGGTCCCAGCGGACTCACAGGCCGATGCCAGCGCGGTCCAAGTTCGGGTGTGCAGAGTGGGGGTCAGGAGCACAGGAGAAGGAAGCACTGGCCGCCCATCGTTTCCTCCCCCGATGCAGGTACCACCTTCCTCCGGCTCCCACAGGGGTGCTACCCCCCGCCTTCGGGTGTGGCGTCTGAAGGCGGGTGTTGAGTAGCCGAACTCATGCCCCCGGTGTGCTGATCACAGCACACTGGGGGCATGAGCATTTCTGGAGATGCGACCCTCGACTCGGTACGGGCCCTCGAGGACGACTTCGCCGAGGCGATGTCCCACATGTACTCCGTCGGCAACGACCTGGCCCGACTCCGCGCCCGTCTTGCGCTCGAGACCTCCCCCGCCGCGTGGGACCCCGTCGCCCCGCCGGTCGCACCCGCTGCCCCGGCCGCATCGGCGGCACCGGCAGCACCAGCGGCACCGGCGGCACCGGCGGCACCGGCAGCGCAGCATCCGGCTGAGACGGACACCCGGCCCGTTCCCGCCCTGGCCCGTACCCACCCCGGCCACGTGACGCCGCCGCCCGCGGCAGCGGCCCCCTTCGCCCGGCAGCCGAGCACGGCCCCGCCCGTCCCGCCGCCGCCGATGCCGGCCGCACCCGCGCAGCCCTGGTGGCAGCGCGACGGCGTCGTGGCGAAGATCCTCGCGGTCGTCGGCACCGGGATCACCCTCATCGGTGTCGCCTTCCTGCTCGCGCTCGCGATCCAGATGGGCTTCTTCGGTCCCCTCGCCCGCGTGCTCAGCGGGGCGATGCTCGCGGTCGGTCTCGTCGTCGTCGCGCTGGTCGTGCGCCGCCGGCAGGACAGCACCATCGGCGCCCTGGGCCTGGCTGCGACCGGTGTCGCCACCGCCTTCCTCGACGTCCTCGCCGTGACCCGCATCTACGAGTGGGTCCCCACCGCGCTGGGACTGCTCCTCGCCGGCCTCGTGGGCCTCGGCGGTCTGCTCCTCGCCCGCGCCTGGGACAGCCAGCTGCTCGCGGTCATCGCCGTCGTCGGGGTGGCCCTGCTCGCGCCGACGGTGGGCTATGACCACCTCCTGCTCACCGGTGCCTTCCTCGTGGTCCTGACCATCGCCGCGTGGCCGGCCCAGATCTCGCGCGACTGGTTCTTCCTCGAGCTCGCGCGGGTCCTCCCGACGGCCCTCTTCGTCAGCATCCTCGTCGCCACCGACGAGCCGGACGGTGCCGTCGCACTGCTGGCCATCTCCTTCACCGCCTTCGTCCTCGTGGCGAGCCTCGCCGGGACCCGGGTCCCCGCCCTGCCGGGGCAGCTCGGTGTCCTCGTCCCGGTGGCGGCGCTCCCGATGCTCTTCGCCGGGCTCGCCGTGGACCACCGGTGGGTCGGGACCTGCCTGCTGGTCGCGCTCACCTGCATGCTCGTCCTCGTCGCCGGGCTCGCCCGGGAGTCCGACCGGACCCCGACCCACCAGCGCCTGCGCGAGATCTGCCTCGGCACCGCGGGCCTGTCCTCGCTGCTCGCGCCCCTCCCGGCCACCGACGTCGGCGCCTGGACCGTGCCGGTCCTGCTCGGCGTGTCGCTCGTGTGGGCCGGTGCGGCGCTGGCGCTGCGCCACCAGTTCCTCCTGTGCGTCGCCCTGGCGACCTCCTTCCTCAGCCTCCTGTGGGCCACCCCGCTCATCGGCTACCTGCTCTCCCGTGGGCTCTCGCCCGACGTCGGGATGGAGCACCTCGTCTCCGCGGTCGTCATCGTCGCCCTCCTGCTCACCCTCGCCCGGGCCGTCACCACGCTCCTCCCGGTCCTCGACCCGCTCACGTCGCGCGTGCTGCTGGCCGGTGCGGTGCTGTGGGCCGGCGGCGCCGTCATCCTCCTGGGCGTCCTCGTCGGCGGGCTCCTGGACGACCCGCGGGGCGGCTTCACGGCCGGTCAGACCGGCGCGACCCTGCTCTGGTTGGGCACGGCGGCGGCGCTGCTCCTGCGTGGGCTGCGCGGCTCGTCGATCGCCGTGCCCGCCGGGCTCGCGATCGCGGCCTTCAGCGTCGGCAAGCTGCTCCTGTTCGACCTGGCCTTCCTCGGGGGCATCGCGCGGGTGCTCAGCTTCATCATCGGTGGCCTGCTGCTGCTGGCCATGGGCGCCGGCTACGCCCAGGCACTCGAGCGCTCCCGACGTCGGGGCACGGAGCCTGTGGACAACCTCCCGGTCGGCGGGCCGGTTCCTCCTACGGTCTGAGGGACAGGCGGATCGACCGGTCCACCTGTCCGGATCCACCCGAAGGGGAGCCCATGAGCCAGTTCACCGTCAACACCGAGAGCATCGCCGGGAGCGCCACCGACGTCAGCCGCATCTCGGAGGAGGTCGAGAGCTCCGTCTCGCAGATGATGACCCGGCTGACCCAGCTGCAGAGCGAGTGGACCGGCTCGGCCTCGGGCTCCTTCCAGGAGCTCATCAGCGAGTGGCGCAGCACCCAGCGCCAGGTCAAGGAGAGCCTCGACGACATCTCCCGCGTCCTGGGTGAGGCCGGCCGGACCTACTCCACCACCGAGGACGGGGTGAAGTCGACGCTCACCTCGGGGGGCTCCCGCCGGTGATGTCGGGTCGATGACGAAGGGGGCCGGTGCCCGGAGATCCCCCCGGCACCGGCCCCTTCGCCCGCTCACTCCGCTGCGATCGCGTCCAGGACGTCCATCCGCGAGGCCCGCCAGGCGGGCACGACGGCGGCGAGCACCCCGACGACACCGGCGAGTGCGACGAAGACGATCAGCTGCAGCCACGGGATGGCCAGCTCGGTGATGCCGTCCTCGACGAGCGAGCGCTGGATCGCCACGCCGGCGACGACACCCAGACCGATGCCCAGCAGCGCACCGAGCAGCGCGATGGCGATCGACTCCAGCCGGATCATCCGCCGCAGCTGGGCGCGGGAGAGCCCGACCGCGCGCAGCAGCCCGATCTCCCGGGTCCGCTCCATGACCGACAGGCCGAGGGTGTTGACGATGCCGAGGACGGCGATGATGATCGCCAGCCCGAGCAGCGCGTAGATGATGTAGAGCAGCTGGTCGATGAAGCCGCGCTGCTCGTCCGCGAAGGCCTGCTGGTCCTTGAGGGTCACCAGGGGCTGCGCCCTGATCAGCTCCTCGATGTCCTTCGAGACCGCCTCCGTGTCCGCCCCGTCCTCGAGGAAGACGAAGGCCATGTTGTCGGCCCCCTGGCCGCCCATCTCGCGGACGGTCGCCACCGACATGAGCACGTCCGGGGTCCCGAGGGTGGTCGTCTCCTCGTAGAAGCCGGCGATCCGCAGCTCCCGTGTCGCCTCGCCGATCGTCACCTCCACGGTGCCGCCGACCTCCCGGCCGGTCCGGTGGTTGGTCGAGAGCATGACCGAGTCCTCGCCGATGTCGGTCGTGCCCTCGGAGGCCTCGAGCTCCTCGATGTCGGCGAAGGTCCCGGGATCGATGGCGACGGTGTTCAACTGGCCGCCGTCGACGATCGCCGAGACGTAGCGGATCGGCGAGACCGCACGGACCCCGTCCACCTGCGCTGCCTCGGCGGTGATCCTCGACGAGTACGGCTGGCCGATGGCATTGCTCAGGACGTAGTCCGCCCGGAAGCTCTCCTTGATCTGCTTGTCGATGCTCGCGGTCGCGCTCGACGCGACGACCCCCATGAGGGCGACGAGCGTCATGCCGATCATCAGCGCCGACGCCGTCGCGGCCGTGCGGCCCGGGCTGCGCACCGTGTTCTGCTCGGCCATCCGCCCGATGCTGCCGAAGAGCGCCCGGTAGATCGCGCCCAGGCCGGCGATGACCGGACGTCCGACGAAGGGGGACAGGAAGGCCGTGCCGAGCACGAGCCCGATGATGCCCCCACCGATCCACCAGATCTCCCGGCTCTCCGCGACGAAGAGGCCGAAGAGGAAGGCGAGCACCCCGAGGACGAGCACCCCCACCTCGAGGGCGCGACGGAGCGGGTGGTCCTTCGTCGTCTCGACGGTGTCGCGCATCGCGGCGACGGGCGGGATGGACCCGGCCCGGTGGGCCGGCAACCAGGCCGCGAGCATCGTGATGATGATGCCGACGAGGTAGACGGCGATGACCGTGCGCGGTGCGAAGACGAGCCCCGTGCTGCTGATGTCCAGGCCGAAGGTCGCGAAGAGCGCCGTGATGGCCTGCGCGAGCAGCACGCCGAGGGCCAGGCCCAGGGTCGCGCCGAGGACGCCGACGACGAAGGCCTCCAGGAGCACCGACCGCACGACCTGTCGGCGGCTGGCTCCGATGGCCCGCAGCAGGGCCAGCTCCCGCCCCCGCTGGGCGACGAGGATGCTGAAGGTGTTGATGATGAGGAAGGACCCCACGAAGAGCGCGATGCCGGCGAAGACGAGCAGGAAGGTCGTGATGAAGCTCAGCGCCTGCTGGCTGGAGTCCTCGTTCTCCTGCGCGAGCTGCGCCCCGGTCCTCCCCTCGTAGGACTCGGGGACCAGCGGCTTCGCCTGCTCGAGCAGCTCCGCGCTGTCCACGCCGTCCTTGGCCGTGAGCCACACCGTCGAGTACTCGTCCTTGCCCTCCATGAAGTACTTCTGCATCGTCGTCGTGTCGAAGACGGTGATCGAGGCGCCGGCCGTGCCCCCTTCGCCGAAGGCCACCGACCCCACGACCGTCGCCGTGATCTCGGGACGGTCACCGGCGGTGACCAGGGTGATCTCGTCACCGATCTCGTGCCCGCCACGCTCCAGGGTGGCCTCGTCCACCGCGACCTCACCCTCCGTGGTGGGCACGCGCCCGTCGACGACCTGGATGGGCTCCTCGCCGAGCTGGTTCGGGGCGTCGTTGTAGTTGAAGGCCATGGCGGGAGCCCCCTGGCCGCCGACGACGTTGCCGTTGTCCCCGACGACGAAGACCCCCATCGCCTCGACGTTGCCGTCCGCCCGCTCTGCCCCCGGCAGGTTGGCGAACTTCTCCACCTCGCCGGCGGAGAGGCGCGCACCGGTGGAGCCGCCGTACTGGTCGACCTGCTCGGGCTGGATGACGACGTCCCCGACCGTGCCCTCGAAGATCCCGTCGAAGGTGCGACCGAGGGTGTCGGTGAAGATCAGCGACCCCGCGACGAAGGCCGTCCCGAGGATGATCGCCATGGCGCTCATGACCAGGCGCGCCTTGCGGGCCAAGAGGCTCTTGATGCTGGCCCTGAGCATCAGTGGACCCCGTTGCTCAGCGCGAGCATCCGCTCCAGGACGGTCTCGCGGTCCGGGCCCCACAGCTCGTCGACGATCTTGCCGTCGGCGAGGAAGAGGACCCGGTCGGTGTGCGCGGCCGCGACGGCGTCGTGGGTGACCATGACGATCGTCTGGTCGAACTCGTCCACGCTGCGACGCAGGAAGCCGAGCACCTCGGCCCCGGAGGTGGAGTCGAGGTTGCCCGTCGGCTCGTCGGCGAAGATGATCGACGGCTTCGACATCAGCGCGCGTGCGCAGGCGACGCGCTGCTGCTGTCCACCGGAGAGCTCGCTCGGGCGGTGCTTCAGGCGGTCGGTCAGGCCAATGGTGGAGATCACGAGGTCGAACCACTCCGGCTCGGGCTCCTGCCCCGCGATCGCCAGCGGCAGCAGGATGTTCTCCTTGGCGGTGAGCGTCGGGATGAGGTTGAAGGCCTGGAAGACGAAGCCGATCCGGTCCCGGCGCAGCTTCGTCAGCGCCTTCTCCTTCAGGCGGGTGATGTCGGTGTCCCCGACGTGGACCCGCCCGGCGCTGACCTCGTCGAGGCCGGCGAGGCAGTGCATGAGGGTCGACTTGCCGGACCCCGACGGGCCCATGATCGCCGTGAACTGCCCGGCGCCGATGTCCAGGTCGATCCCGTCGAGCGCCGCGACCGACGCCTCACCCCTGCCGTAGGTCTTGTGCAGACCGTGCGTGCTTGCGGCCACCTGCGTGCCCATGTCCCACTCCCTGATGTGTCGTCGTGTCGCGACAAACCTAGGGGTGGGCCGGGCGAGGCGTCACTGGGGTATGCCCCCGACGTGCTCCTGGGGTGGCCGGGAGCGGTCGGCACCGGCCAACCCCTCCATGTGGATGGTCGCGACCGTGCGCAGGACCGGCTCCCCACCCGCGACGGCGTCGCCGGTGACCCAGCGCAGCGTCATGCCGCCCCCTTCGTCGTCGTCGACCTCCGCGTACGCGAGGTTGTTGTCGAACCACGGCCCGTCCGTCACCCGCCACGGGTGCTGCGGGTCCTCGACCCCGGTGGTGCGCTGCGCCAGCCACCGCATGGGTCGCACCAGGCTCTTGGTCATCTGCGACATGAGCACCCGGACCCCGCGGGGCATCGGGTTGCGGATGGGGCTGCACACCGCCTGGACGATGCGGCTGTGCGAGCCCTGGGCGGCCGGGTCACTCACCTCGGCGACGTAGGAGTTGTGGACGTCGCCGGAGAGGAAGGTGATCGACGCCGGCGCCTCGCCGCGCTCGCCGCGAGCGACCGACATCACGAGGTCGAAGACCTCGACGAAGCCGGACTGGAAGGCCCCCCAGTGCTCGAGGTCGACCGTCTGACGCACCAGCTCGCTGGCTCTGCGCACGGGCCCCGAGCGGTTCGGACCGGCGAGCGACTCGCTGATCGCCTCCGCGTCGTGCAACCCGGGCGGCAGGAGGAAGGGGAGGGAGGTCCCGATGAAGAGGTGGGAGAGGTCGCCGGTCATCTTCTCGTCGAGCCAGGCCAGCTCGACGTCGTCGAGCATGGAGCGGCGGTGCGGCTCGAGGACGCGGGCGGCGCGGGAGTCGAGCATGATCAGCCGCGAGCGCCCCAGGGCCCGCGTGTAGCTCCACCGGTAGGCCTCCGGGTCGCGGTCCACCCGGGCGACCAGCGACCGCAGCTCGTGCGTGAGGTCGACCTCGCCGGGTCCCGCGCCGTCGAGGAGGGACCAGATCTCGTCGGCCGCCAGCTCCTCGGGCGCGAGGTTGCCGATGTGCTGGTAGACCCAGTACGAGCACAGGCCCGCGATGAGGCGCTCGTGCCACCACGGCGTGGCGTTCATCTCCTGGTGCCAGGACCACGAGGTGTTCCAGTCGTCGCGGATGTCGTGGTCGTCGAAGATCATCGCGCTCGGCACGCAGGAGAGGACCCAGCGGATCGCCGGCTCGCTCCAGGCGAGGCGGTAGAGCTCGGCGTACTCGGCGTAGTCCTTGATCTCGGTGTACGGCGGCTCGTCGATGTCGCGACGGGCGGCGATGAAGTCGTGCATCTGCGGGTTGGTCTCGTCGGCGTAGACCTGGTCCCCGAGGAGGGCGAGGGCGTGGGGGCGGCTGCTCTCCCCCTTCGCCAGGGAGAGCGCCATGGTGCGCAGTGCGTCGACACCGTGGCTGCGGTGGTGCTCCGCGTCGTGCGGGACGCTGGTGCGGCAGGAGCCGAAGGCCAGGGTGGTGGGGCGAGCGTGGTCCAGGGTCGCGATGCTCGAGGCGGGGAAGGGAGAGTCCGGCAGCGGCCAGACGGGCTCGTCGCCGATGAGCACCTCGTAGTCGTAGGTGCGTCCCGGCTCCAGCTCGTCGAGCAGGACGAGCGCGTAGTGGTGCTCCTCGACGCGGAAGGTCGGGGCGCTCCACGTGAGCCCGTCGGCCCGCACGCTCACGGTTGCGGCATCCGCGGTCTCGACCCAGATGCTCGCATTGTGCTCGCCGACGAAGCGCAGCAGCGGGCCGAGGACGAGGGGGTCGCGTTGAGAAGTGGACATCCCACCCATCATCCGCCCACTTCCTGAGAAAAGGACGAAGGGCGGCTCCCCGTTCTCGGGGAACCGCCCTTCGTGCCGTGTCGCTGGGGGGATCGGCTCAGAAGCCCATGCCGCCCATGCCGCCCATGTCGTCGCCACCGGGCATGGCCGGGGCGCTCTTCTCGGGCTTGTCGGCGATGACGGCCTCGGTGGTGAGGAAGAGCGCCGCGATGGAGGCGGCGTTCTGCAGCGCGCTGCGCGTCACCTTGGCCGGGTCGATGATGCCCAGGGCGATCATGTCGACGTACTCACCGGTGGCGGCGTTGAGGCCCTCACCAGCGGGCAGGCCGCTGACCTTCTCCGTGACGACGCCGCCGTTGAGGCCGGCGTTGACGGCGATCTGCTTCAGCGGGGCACCGGCCGCGACGCGCACGATGTTCGCGCCGGTGGCCTCGTCACCCTCGAGCGAGAGCTTCTCGAAGGCGGCCGTGGTCGCCTGGAGCAGCGCGACGCCACCACCGGCGACGATGCCCTCCTCGACAGCGGCCTTGGCGTTGCGCACCGCGTCCTCGATGCGGTGCTTGCGCTCCTTGAGCTCGACCTCGGTGGCCGCGCCCGCGCGGATGACGGCGACGCCGCCGGCGAGCTTGGCGAGGCGCTCCTGGAGCTTCTCGCGGTCGTAGTCCGAGTCGGAGTTCTCGATCTCGGCCTTGATCTGGTTGACCCGGCCGGAGATCTGGTCCTGGTCGCCGGCACCCTCGACGATCGTCGTCTCGTCCTTGGTGACGACGACCTTGCGGGCCTTGCCGAGCAGATCGAGCTCGGCGGTCTCCAGCGAGAGACCGACCTCCTCGGAGATGACCTGGCCACCGGTGAGGATCGCGATGTCCGCGAGCATCGCCTTGCGGCGGTCACCGAAGCCCGGAGCCTTGACGGCCACGGACTTGAAGGTGCCCTTGAGCTTGTTGACCACGAGGGTGGACAGCGCCTCGCCCTCGAGGTCCTCGGCGATGATCAGCAGCGGCTTGCCGGACTGCATGACCTTCTCGAGGATCGGGAGCAGGTCCTTGATGTTGCCGATCTTGGAGTTGGCGATGAGGACGTAGGGGTCCTCGAGGACCGTCTCCATGCGCTCGGTGTCGGTGACGAAGTAGCCGGAGATGTAGCCCTTGTCGAAGCGCATGCCCTCGGTGAGCTCGA
The DNA here is from genome assembly GCF_051200835.1 of Janibacter sp. GS2. Lineage (GTDB taxonomy): Bacteria > Actinomycetota > Actinomycetes > Actinomycetales > Dermatophilaceae > Janibacter. The sequence goes on along the minus strand of NZ_CP195161.1, from coordinate 977,672 downwards.
GCTCGAGCCCGAAGGTGTTGGACTCCTCGACGGTGATGACACCTTCCTTGCCGACCTTGTCCATGGCCTCGGCGATCTTGGCGCCGATCTCCTGGTCGGCAGCGGAGATGGAGGCCGTGGCAGCGATCTGCTCCTTGGTCTCGATCTCCACGGCCATCGACAGCAGCTCGTCCGAGACGGCCGAGGTGGCCTTCTCGATGCCGCGCTTGAGGGCCATCGGGTTGGCACCGGCGGCGACATTGCGCAGACCCTCGCGCACGAGCGCCTGGGCCAGCACGGTGGCCGTCGTCGTGCCGTCACCGGCGACGTCGTCGGTCTTCTTCGCAACTTCCTTGACGAGCTCGGCCCCGATCTTCTCGTAGGGGTCGTCGAGCTCGATCTCCTTGGCGATGGACACGCCGTCGTTGGTGATGGTGGGGGCTCCCCACTTCTTCTCCAGGACGACATTGCGGCCCTTGGGGCCGAGGGTGACCTTGACGGCGTCAGCGAGGGTGTTCATACCCCGCTCGAGGCCGCGACGGGCCTCCTCGTCGAAAGCAATGAGCTTTGCCATTCGGGTGGTTCCTCCACGCGAATCGAAGGGGCGACCGGTGGGTGCCCGCGACGGACGGAGAACGACCACCCGGCTCACGTCACCGTGCGGTCGCGCCCCTCACCTTGACCGGTCAGGACTGTCACTCTCACAGGGAGAGTGCTAAGGGTCATTATTGGCACTCTCCACCGTCGAGTGCAAACGCCCCCCCGCTCCGGCCGGGCGCTGCACGCCCCCCAGTGCTCGGGCCCAGCGCTCGGGCGCAGCTCAGGTTCGCGGGTGGTGATGCTCGAAGGTCGCGCGCATCGAGCCGTCCGCGTCCGAGGACACCGGGTCGTCGAGATCGGCGACGAAGACGGCGACGAGCTCCCGGGCCGGGTTGGCCGCGACCTCCTCGAGGACGGCGCGCCAGGCGACGAGGTTCGGGTGGTCCAGCTCGGTGCACGCCCGGGCGGGCTCGAGCCCCTCGACCGCGGCGCCGAGCTGGCTGGCGGACAGCGAGAGGGTCGCGGTGGACCCGTCGTGCCGCAGGACCGAGGCGAGGACGACCGCCGCCAACCCGTGGCGCCCGTCGGGAGCGTTGACGTGGGGGTACTCCCAGTCCGGGTCGCTGCTCGCGGGCGTGATGCCGACGGCCCAGGCGAGCGGCTGGGTCCACCCGTCGATCCGCCCGGCCAGGTGGTCCCTGATCGCCGCCAGGCCGGCCGGGGTGCTCCAGTCCAGTTCGCTCATGGACCCACTCTGCCAACACGAGAGGCGGCTGCGACACCCCCTGCTCGCCACAGCCGCCTCTGGTCCATCCCACCTGCACGGACGCAGCACCCCGGCGAGCGGTTCCCCCGGCCGCGATTCCGTCACCCCTTCGTGACCTTCGGGGTCGGCGAAGGGGGCGACGGCGCGCCTGGCGCACCTCGGCGGCGGGGCGCGGCCCGCCGGTGGTCTCAGACCTCGAAGCCCAGGCGGCGGGCGCTGCGGGTGCGCTGGCGCTGGTCACGCAGGCGACGCAGGCGCTTGATGAGCATCGGGTCCTCGGAGAGGGCCGCCGGGTTGTTGATCAGCGCGTTGAGCACCTGGTAGTAGCGCGTGGAGCTCATGTCGAACAGCTCCTTGATCGCCTGCTCCTTCGAGCCGGCGTACTTCCACCACTGGCGCTCGAAGGCCAGGATCTCGCGGTCACGGTCCGTGAGCGGGACCGAAGGGGTCGTCTGGCTGGAGGGATTGGCCTGGTTGGCGGAGTTCACGCTCGGCAGCGTACCGACCGAATCACACGCCTGTCATTCCCTCGGCGTGTCGGCTGGACAGGACCGCCACACGCCGTCGCAGGCGCCCCCTTCGCCACACCAGCCACACCCGTCAGGCCATCGAGTCGAGGATCGCCGTGATGTCCTCGGTCGTCGTCTGCGGGTTGACGATGGCGAAGCGGGCGAGGGTCTCGCCCGCGTGGGTCGTCGGCACGATGAAGGCGAACTCGTCCGCGAGCATGCGATCCGACCACGCCCGGTAGTCAGCGGCGCTCCAGCCGCGGCGCCGGAAGACGACGACGGTCAGGTCGCGCTGCCCGACGATCTCCAGCTCCTCACGGCTGGCGATCTCGGCCTCGGCGAAGGCGGCGACCTCGAGGGTCCGCTCGACCGCCGTCGCGTACGCGTCGGTGCCGTGCGTCGCGAGGGAGAACCAGAAGGGCAGGCCCCGGGCGCGTCGGGTCAGACCGACCGAGAAGTCGGCCGGGTTCCAGTCCGAGGCCTCGGTGAGGACGTCGAGGTAGCCGGCGTGCTGGGTGTGCGCCGCCCGCCCCGCCGCCGGGTCCCGGTAGATCAGGGCACAGCAGTCGAAGGGGGCGAAGAGCCACTTGTGCGGGTCGACGATGAAGGAGTCGCAGTGCTCGACCCCGGCGTACAGGTGGCGGATGGAGGGCGCAGCCAGGCCGGCGCCGCCGTAGGCGCCGTCCACGTGGAACCAGATGCCGAACTCCCGGCAGACCTCGCCGACCGAGGCGAGGTCGTCGATGATGCCGAAGTTCGTCGTACCCGCGGTGGCCACGACGGCGAAGTAGGTCTCCGGGCCGTGCTCGAGCAGGACCTCGCGCAGCCGCTCGCCGGTGAGGCGTCCCCGCCCATCCGGCGTGACGGGGGTCAGCTCGGCGTCCATGACCTCGCAGGCCGAGGCGATCGAGGAGTGCGCGCCGTCGGTCGTCGCGACCCGGAAGGGGCGCTGGCCCGCCGGGGCCGCGTGACGTGCCTTCGCCCGGGCGGCGACGAGGGCGGAGAGGTTGCCGATCGTGCCTCCGGGGACGAAGGCCCCGCCGGATGACTCGGGCAGCCCGACGAGGTCGCAGATCCACCGCAGCGCCTGGTTCTCGGCGTAGACGGCACCGGACCCCTCGAGCCATGAGCCGGCGTAGATCGAGCTCGCCCCGACGACGAGGTCGAACATCGCGGAGGCCTCGGTCGGCGCGCACGGGATGAAGGAGAGGTAGCGCGGGTGGTCCACGGACAGGCACGCCGGCGCGAGCACCTCCGCGAAGAGATTCATCGCCGCCTGCCCACCCATGCCCTCAGCGGTGATGGTCCGCCCGGCCGCCTCCTCGAGCTGCTCGGGGGTCAGCGAGTGGTCCAGGGGCACCGGGTCCAGGCGCATCCGCTCCGCGGAGTAGTCGAGGACGACCCGCTCGAGCTCGGCCAGGGAGGTGTTGTCGTCGGGGAATCCATGCACGACGAGCACTCTAGGGCTGCATCCGCGTCGACATCGAGCACGGCGCAGAGGCAGACCTGCACGGTCGATAGATTGAGGGTGTGACTGCGCGCCCCCTGACCGACCTCGTCCACCCCTCGTGGGCCGACGCCCTCGAGCCGGTGGCGCCGACGATCACCCGGATGGGGGACTTCCTGCGGGCCGAGGTCGCGAACGGCCACGGGTACCTGCCGGACGGGGACGCCGTCCTGCGGGCCTTCACCATCCCCGTGGACGAGGTCCGGGTGCTCGTCGTCGGCCAGGACCCCTACCCGACGCCGGGCCACCCGGTCGGGCTCTCCTTCGCCGTGGCCCCCGACGTCCACCCCCTTCCGCGGTCGCTGCAGAACATCCACCGCGAGCTCGTCGACGACCTCGGCGTGCCCCACCCGGGCCACGGTGACCTCACCGCTTGGGCCGAGCAGGGCGTCATGCTGCTCAACCGCTGCCTCACCGTGCGCCCGGGTGCCCCGAACAGCCACCAGGGCCAGGGGTGGGAGGCGGTGACCGACCGGGCGATCGAAGTCCTCGCGCACCGCGAGGGTCCCCTCGTCGCCATCCTCTGGGGGCGCAGCGCCCGCGACCTCGCCCCCCGCCTGGGGACGCACCCCTGCGTGGAGAGCGCCCACCCCTCCCCGCTGTCGGCCCGGCGCGGCTTCTTCGGTTCGCGTCCCTTCAGCCGCACCAACGACCTGCTCACCGGACTGGGCGCCGCGCCCATCGATTGGAGACTCCCGTGACCACCCACCCCGCCCACCCGTGGCGTCGCTATGTCGCCATCGGCGACTCCTTCTCCGAGGGGATGTCCGACGCCGACCCGCGCGCCGAGGGCCGGTACATCGGGTGGGCCGACCGGCTCGCCGCCGACCTGTCGACCCGGCTTCCCGACGGCGAGTTCAGCTACGCCAACCTCGCGATCCGCGGCCGCAAGCTCGACGACGTCATCGGCCCCCAGCTCGACACCGCCCTGCGGATGCAGCCCGACCTCGTCTCGATGGTCGGCGGCGGCAACGACATCCTCAGGCCCAAGGTCGACCTCGACGAGATCGCCGACCGCCTCGACCGAGCGGTCGCGACCATCCGCGTCACCGGCGCCGACGTGCTCCTGGCCACCCCGGCCGACCCCGTCGACGCGGGGCTGCTGTCCCCCCTTCGCGCCCGGCACGGCGTGCACACCGCCAATGTCTTCTCCATCGCCCAGCGCCACGGCGCCCACGTGCTCAATCTCTGGGGCATCCGGGCGCTGCGGGACTGGCGGCTGTGGGCCACCGACCGCATCCACCTGAGCACGGAGGGGCACCGGCGCCTCGCCCAGGCGGCGCTCGTCGCGCTGCACCAGCCGGTGAGCGACGCCCGCTGGCACGAGCCCCTCGACCCGGCTCCCGCCGTCCCGCGCCGCGAACAGGTGGCCGGCGGAGCCCGGTGGGCCCGCACCTACGCCGGACCGTGGGTCCAGCGCCGGCTCACCGGCCGCTCCTCCGGCGACTCGGTGACGGCGAAGATCGCCGAGCCGACCCCCTTCGGCCCCCGGGACCTCCCCGCCGACTGACCCCGCCCACCCCCCTTTCGCATCTGCCTAGGCAGATGCGCAGGAGCGCGGCCGGACCCCGCATTTGCCTAGGCAGATGCGAAGGGGGTGGCGCAGGTGCGGCTGATACGGTCCGCACATGACGCAGATGCGGGTCTCCGAGGCGGCCGAGCTGCTCGCTGTCTCCCCGGACACGGTCCGGCGATGGATCGACGGCGGGCGGCTCACGGCGACGAAGGGCGAGGGAGTCACCCTCGTCGACGGCGGCGACCTGGCCCGCCTCGCGCAGGAGGTCGCCCACCCACCGGCCGTCGGCCCGGTGCGCGAGGAGTCCGCGCGCAACCGGATGCGCGGCATCGTCACGGAGGTGCAGCGCGACGGGATCATGGCCCAGGTGAGCCTCCAGGCCGGGCCCTTCCGCGTCGTCTCGCTCATGTCCCGCGAGGCCGCCGACGAGCTCGGCCTCGAGCCGGGAGTCGTCGCGGTCGCGTCCATCAAGTCGACCAATGTCGTCATCGGCACCCCCGGAGGGTCCTCGTGAGGCGCACCGCCGCCGCCCTCGGCGCCGCGGCCCTGGCCCTCACCGCCTGCGGCTCCTCCGACTCCGGCAGCGGCGGCACCACGACGCTGCGGGTCGCCGCGGCCGCCTCCCTGACGGAGTCCTTCGAGGAGATCGGCGCCGACTTCGAGGCAGCGAACGACGGCGTGCAGGTCGAATTCCAGTTCGCCGGGTCCTCCGACCTCGCCACGCAGATCGACAACGGCGCCGGGCTCGACGTCTTCGCCTCCGCGGACGAGGCGAACATGGCCAAGGTCGAGGACGCCGCCGAGGGCGAGCCGACGACCTTCGCGACCAACACCCTGACGATCATCACCGAGCCCGGGAACCCGCAGGAGATCACCGGCCTGCGCGACCTCGAGCAGGAGGACCTCGCCGTCGTCGTCTGCGCCCCGCAGGTCCCCTGCGGCGCGGCCGCCGAGACGCTGCTGACGCAACAGGACGTCACCCTCGACCCCGCGAGCGAGGAGTCGAAGGTCACCGACGTGCTGACCAAGGTCAGCAGCGGCGAGGCCGACGCCGGCCTGGTCTACGTCACCGACGCGGCCAGTGCGGGGGACGACGTCGAGACGGTCCCGACGAAGGGGGCCGACCGGGTGGTCAACACCTACCCCATCGTGGCGCTCGCCCACAGCGAGAACGGCGAGGAGGCCGCCGCCTTCGTCGACCACGTCACCGGACCGGAGGGCCGCGCGGTCCTGCGCGAGAAGGGATTCGGCGCTCCGTGACCCCACCCCGCTGGCTGTGGGTGCCGGCGGCGGGGGCCGTCCTCGTCGTCGTCATCCCCCTGCTCGGGCTGATCAGCTCGGTCGACGCCGCGCAACTGTGGCCGCTGCTGACCTCACCGGCCTCGGTCACCGCGCTGCTGCTCTCCCTGCGCACCGCGGCCGCCGCGACCGCGCTGTGCGTGCTGCTCGGTACACCGCTGGCCATCCTCCTCGCCCGTGGGCGGTGGTTCGGGCTGTCCGTCCTGCGCGCGCTCGTCCTCGTCCCCCTCGTCCTGCCACCGGTGGTCGGCGGGCTGGCGCTGCTGACGACCTTCGGCCGCAGGGGCCTGCTCGGGGAGCACCTCGTCGCCGCGGGCCTGTCCATCTCCTACTCGACCACCGCCGTCGTCCTCGCGCAGACCTTCGTCGCGCTCCCCTTCCTCGTCCTCGCCCTCGAGGGGTCGGTCCGTGGCCTGGACCGCCACCACGAGGAGACCGCAGCCACGCTCGGCGCCGGCCCGTGGCGGCGCCTGACGCGGGTCACGCTGCCGCTCGTGGCGCCCGGTCTGCTCTCGGGAGGCGTCCTCGCCTTCGCCCGCGCGCTCGGGGAGTTCGGCGCGACCCTGACCTTCGCCGGGTCCGCCCAGGGCCGCACCCGCACCCTGCCGTTGGAGATCTACCTCCAGCGCGAGAGCGACCAGGACGCCGCGATCGCCCTCTCCCTCGTCCTCGTCGTCCTCGCCACGCTCATCGTCGGCACCGTCTACGCCCGCACGACGAGGTCCACCCGATGAGCCTGCAGGTGAGGGCCCGCTGGGCCGAGCGCGGGCTCGACGTCAACCTCGACCTGCCCGCCGGGCGGCACGCGGTCACCGGCCCCAACGGCGCCGGCAAGTCCTCGCTGCTGTCGGTCATCACCGGCCTGTCCCACCCGGACAGCAGCCGCGTCCTCCTCGACGACCGCCCCCTCGACACCGTGGCACCGCACCGCCGCCGGATCGCGCTCATGAGCCAGGCGACGCGGCTCTTCCCCCACCTGAGCGTGCGCGACAACGTCGCCTTCGGGCCGCGCAGCCACGGTCAGGGACGAAGGGGGTCCCGCGCCACCGCCGACCACTGGCTGGAGGTCGTGGGGATGGGTTCCTTCGCCGGGCGCCGACCCGCCCAGCTCTCCGGCGGGCAGGCGGCCCGCGTCGCCCTCGCCCGGGCCCTCGCCGCCGAGCCGGCCGCCCTGCTGCTCGACGAGCCGCTGGCAGCCCTCGACGTCGAGGCGACCCCCGCGATGCGGGCCGTCCTCGCCGACGTCACCCATGCCCGCGAGGACCTCGTCGTCGTGCTCGTCACCCACGACGTGCTCGACGTCCTCACCGTCGCCGACGGGCCCGCCGACACCCTGACCGTCCTCGGCGAGCGCGTCGAGCACGGCCCGGTGCGTGCGGTCCTCGAGCACCCGCGCAGCGCCTTCACCGCCGGCCTCGCGGGGGTCAACCTCGTCCACGGCGAGGCCCGGCCCGGCTCGGGTGCGACCACGACCGCCGCCGACGGCGTGCTGGACATCGCCACCGGCCCGCACGACGTGACGGGCGCGGCCTGGGTGACCTTCACCCCTGACGCGGTCTCCCTCCACCGGGACCGGCCACAGGGATCACCCCGCAATGTCTGGCGGGGGCGGGTCTCGCGGATCGAGGCGCACGCGGGTCGGGCCCGGGTGTGGCTCGACCTGCCGCTGCCGCTGAGCGCCGAGGTGACGCCTGCGGCGCTGGCGGAGCTCCCCCTTCGTCCCGGGGACGGGGTGTGGGTCTCGGTCAAGGCGAGCCAGGTGCGGGTGCACCCCGCGCACGCCGACCCGCTCAGCTGAGCCGGCCGTCCCGGAAGTCGCGGAAGGCGGCCCTGGAGTCGCTGTCGAGCCGCACGATCGACTGCCCGGACTGCATCCCGGTCGGCCCCTTGGCGACCTCGTGGCCGATCTGTGTCGGCGTGACCCGGTAGAAGGCCGCGGTGAACAGCAGCATGTCCTCGGCCGAGAGGTTGCTGCTCGCCTCCTCGTCGATGACGCTCAGCGCCTCGGGCAGCGCCTCGGGGCCGCGCAGTCGGGCCTGGATCGCCGCGGCGGCCAGCAGCAGCCCCTGGTTGCGGGAGCGGTCGAAGTCCCCGCCGGGGAGGGTCTTGCGCTCGCGGGACCAGGCGAGGGCCTCGGTACCGTCGAGGTGGTTGTACCCCTTCTTGATCGTGCCGCCGGTGAGGTGGGAGCGCATCGCCTTCGGCGCGATGAAGTTCAGCCCCCCGAGCTCGTCGACGATCGCGCCGAAGCCCTCGAAGCCGGTGACGATGTACCCGTCGACGTCGATGCCGCTGATGCTCGAGACCGACTCCGTCTGACCCTTCGCGCCGGCGAAGACCATCGAGGAGTTGAGCTTGCCGTGGCCCTGCCCCGGGATCGGCACCCACAGGTCCCGGGCGAAGCCCATGAGCCCGGCGCCGCCGGAGCCGTCGACACCGAGCAGCTGGATCGCGTCGGCCCGCGAGCGCTCGACCTGCTCACCGGGGCGGGCGTCGCTGCCGATGACGAGGACGTGACGGCGGCCCCCGAGGTCGGCCGTGCCCTTCGCCCCCAGGCTGGGCCACCACCCGCCGACGACCTTCCAGCCCTGCCGGCCCTTGGGCCGCACGGCCAGGGTGACGTCGTCCTCGGCGGTGACGACCGCGACCTTCGCTCCTCGCCAGCTGCCGGTGGTGGCCGTGCCCTTCACCGAGCGGGAGCCGTACTTCGTCGCGACCGCCGTGGTCAGGGAGGCCGGGGCGTCGGCGATCTCGACCGTCCGCTCGGCGGTGGTGGACGAGGACGTCGACGACTGGGAGGACGACGGGGAGGACGACGGGGAGGAGGACGAGGAGGCGGTCTCCTGCCCTTCGTCCGCGCTGCCCGAGCAGGCGGCGAGGGTCAGCGCGAGGGCGGTGGTGGCTGCGGTGGCGCTCAGGGCGAAGGGGGGTCTCACCCCTCCACCGTAGGTGTCGTACCGCCCGTCGTCGCCCGCGTCGGGGCGGGTGTTGGGTCGAAGGCACCGGACCCTCTTACAGTGGAGCGCATGGCAGCAACGAGGCTCATGCCCACGGAGCTCGGTGACGATCTCATCGAGCTCACCCGCACGATCTGCGACAAGTCGCTGCGGCCCCAGGTCGACGAGGTCGAGGCGCGCGCGGCGAGCGATGAGTACTTCCCGCGAGAGGTCTTCCGCACCCTCGGTCAGGCGGGGCTGCTCTCCCTTCCCTACCCGGAGGAGCTCGGGGGCGGCGGGCAGCCCTACGAGGTCTACCTCCAGGTCGTCGAGGAGATCGCCTCCGCGTGGATGTCCGTCGCGGTCGGGGTGTCGGTGCACTCGCTCACCTGCTACGCCGTGCACAGCTTCGGCAGCCAGGAGCAGCAGGAAGCGCTCCTGCCGGACATGCTCTCCGGGGAGCGCCTCGGCGCCTACGCCCTGTCCGAGCCGCTCGCCGGCTCCGACATCGCGGCGATGACCACGCGGGCGAGCGCCGATGGTGACGACTGGCGCCTGCGTGGCCGCAAGGCGTGGATCTCGCACGCGGGCCACGCGGACTTCTACACGACCTTCGCCCGCACGAGCGACGAGGGCGCCCGGGGCATCAGCGCCTTCGTCGTGCCCGGTGACGCGGAGGGACTCTCCTTCGGGGCCCCGGAGAAGAAGATGGGCTTGCACGGCGACACGGTGCGCGAGGTCATCTACGACGACGTGCCCGTCACCGGCGACCGCCTCGTCGGCCAGCAGGGCAAGGGCATGGCCATCGCCCTCTCCGGCCTCGACGCCGGTCGGCTCGGCATCGCCGCCGCCGCGACCGGCCTGGCCCAGGCCGCCCTCGACGTCGCGGCGAAGTACGCCACCGAGCGCGAGCAGTTCGGCCGGACCATCGCCAGCAACCAGGGCCTGGCCTTCCTGCTCGCCGACATGGAGGCCGCGGTGACGAGCGCCCGCGCCACCTACCTCCACGCCGCCCGGCTGCGCGACGCGAGCCGCGCCTTCGGCAAGGAGGCCGCGGTGGCCAAGCTCATCGCGACCGACGCGGCGATGAAGGTCACCACCGACGCGATCCAGGTGCTCGGCGGAGCCGGCTTCACCCAGGACTTCCCCGTCGAGCGGTACTTCCGCGAGGCGAAGGTGACCCAGATCTTCGAGGGCACCAACCAGATCCAGCGGCTCGTGATCTCCCGCCAGCTGCTCGCCTCCCTCTGACCCCCCCTCCTCGCCCCGCGACAAAGTGTGGCTGGCCACCCTTCGTATGGTCAGCCGCTGCACGAGGGGTGGCTGACGATACGAAGGGCGGCTGACTCGCCTCAGTCGTCGTCGTGGTCGCGCGAGATCCCCGGCAGCAGCGTGGATCCGCCCCGGAGGGCGTCCATCGCGCCGGGCACGTCCGCGACGCGGCGCAGGGTGCGCTGCCGGTAGCGCCAGATCATCACGGCGCCGAAGCCCCACAGGAGGAACTGGGCGCTCATCGCGATCCGGAAGTCGTCGAGGGTGTAGGTCTCCGGCCCCCCGGGAGCGAGCCGATCGAGGATGAGGCCGATGAGGGCCATGGTCAGCAGCGAGGCGACGAAGCCGCCCATGTTCACCACGCCGGAGGCCCGCCCGTAGCGCTCGCTGCGGTGAAAGCTGCGGGCGAGGTCGAAGGCGATCATCGAGCCGGGACCGCCGACGGCCGTCACCGACACGAGGATGACGAGCAGCCACAGCGGAGCGGGGTTGGGCAGGAGCAGGACGACCGCCCAGACGAAGGAGATCGATCCGACGACTCCCAGCGCGATCATCGAGCGGTAGTAGGGCAGGCGCCCGGTGTAGCGGCCGATGAGCGGCCCGGCGATGAGCGCGACGAAGGTCATGAGGGTGAGCAGGCCGGAGGCCGTGGTGGGACTGAGCCCCTGCCCCGAGACGAGGAAGGGGTAGCCCCACAGCAGCGCGAAGACCGTCGGCGCGAACTGGGCGGTGAAGTGCACCGAGAGGCCGAGCCGGGTCCCCGGGTCGCGCCAGACCTCGGTCAGGCTGTGACGAAGGGCGCGGATCTTGATCTTCTCGGCCGCGCCCCTCTCGTACGGGGAGTCCTTGATCACCGCGACGACACCGATCGCGAGCACGACACCGAGAGAGGCCGCCCCGGCATAGGTCGGGGTCCACCCCCACCGGTGGAGGGCCGCGCTCAGGGGGACGGCCGCGATCACGGCCCCCATCTGGCCGATCATGCCGGTCAGCTGGGTGATGACCGGCGCCTGGCGCACGAGGAACCACAGGGCGATCAGCCGAAGCAACGACGTGAAGACCATGGCGTCGCCGGCGCCGACGAGGGCCCGGGCCGCGAGCCCCGTCCCGAAGCTCTCGGCGGTCGAGAACCAGAGCTGCCCGGCGGTCATGCAGACCAGCCCGGAGAGGATGAGCGCGCGCGACCCGAAGCGGTCGAGCATGACCCCGACGGGGATCTGCATCGCGGCGTAGACCGCGAGCTGGAGGACGGTGAAGGTCGCGAGCTGGCTGGCGTTGATGCCGAAACGATCGGCGGCGATGAGCCCTGCGACACCCAACGAGGTCCGGTGGAAGATCGCGAGGACGTAGACCGAGAGCGCAGTCCCCCAGATGGCGTAGGCGCGACGCCGTCCGATGTTGTGCAGCTGTACGGTCCCGGTCACTCGGTACATGGTACGAATCGAGCGGCCCTGCCATGAAGCCATCTCGCCCGTCGACCGCGGACGCCGCTGTCCGCCCGCGCCGGAGGTGGGCTAGCCCCAGCGGGCGAGCAGGTACTGCACCCCGTAGGGCGCCTCGTCCGCGAGCACCTCGCCCGCCATCCCGGCACCCGCTGCGGCGAGGACCTGCAGCGCGGGTCGGCCGCGCATCCACAGCCGCTCACAGACGGCCGGGTCGAGATCGGCGAGCGTCGCAGCGTCCGCGGCGGCCAGGGCACGAGCCAACCCCCGGGCGAAGGGGGCGGCGTCCGGCTGGAGGTGGCCCGGCGCCTTCTCGGTGAGCGTCGCCGGGCCGTCGGCGACGACGAGGAGGACCGTCGGCTCCGCGTCGGCCAGCCAACGGCCGAGCGCCGCACACTCAGCCGGTGGCGCGTCGGCGGCGATCGACTGCAGGACCAGTTCGCCCCCACCGGAGGGGGCGAACGAGCGCCCGATCTCCAGGTCGGTCGGCAGCGCGCCCTCCGGCACGCGTCCGGTGGTGAAGCGTGCCGCCCCGGAGGGGGCAGCCACCGGCCAGGTGCGGGTGGACTCCGCGGCACCGATCACGACAAGGCGGGGATCACCCTTCGCCCGGGTCACGGTCTCCAGGACGAGCCGCCGGGCCCGTTCCCGGAGGCCGGACAGGGGGTCGGCCGCTCCGCCGATCCCCGGCAGCAAGGCCGGTGCCGCGGGGACGACCACTGCCGCAACAGCGCTCACGCGAGCCCTCGCATCGTGCGCGCGGGCGCCCGCTCGCCGCGCAGGGTCGCGACCATGTCGAGGACCTGGCGGGTCTCCCCGACCTCGTGCACGCGGTAGATGCGCGCGCCGAGCCACGCCGAGACGGCCGTCGTCGCGAGCGTCCCGACGAGCCGTCCCTCGACCGGCCGGTCCAGGGTCTCGCCGACGAAGTCCTTGTTCGACAACGACACGAGGACCGGCCAGCCGGTGTCGACCATCTCGTCGAGCCGGCGGGTCACCTCGAGGGTGTGGTGGGTGTTCTTGCCGAAGTCGTGGGCCGGGTCGATGACGATCGACTCCGGGGCGACGCCGGCGCTTCGTGCCCGCTCGGCGTACCCGAGCACACCGTCGAGGACGTCCGCGACGATGTCCCGCTCGAAGCCGGTGCGGAAGGGACGCGTGCGTGGGGTGACGCCGCCGGTGTGCGTGCAGATGATCGCGGCGTCGTGCCGGGCGGCGACGTCGACGAGGGACGGGTCGGCGCCGCCCCAGGCGTCGTTGAGCACGTCCGCGCCTGCGCGGCAGACCTCCTCGCCCACCTCTGCCCGCCAGGTGTCGACGGAGATCACGAGCTGCGGGTACGCCTCGCGCACCCGGGCGACGAGCCCGGCCACGCGGTCGATCTCCTCCGCGACGTCCACGTCTTCCCCGGGGGCCGCCTTGACCCCGCCGATGTCGACGATCTCCGCCCCCTGCCCGACGACGAGGTCGACACGCTCCATCGCCGTGTCCTCGGCGAAGGTGGCGCCCTTGTCGTAGAAGGAGTCCGGAGTGCGGTTGACGATCGCCATCACGAGCATCGCGTCGTCGGCGAAGGGGTGCCGGCCCAGCCTCATCGCTCCCCTCCCGCGTAGCCGCTCTGCTCGATCGCCGGCGGGCGCTGGGCGAGCGGGACCCCGCGGGTGCGCCAGCCCCCTTCGCGGGTGAACTGGTGCAGCTCCTCCGCGGCGACGTCCACGGGTGCCACCCCACCGCCGCACCGGGCACGGACCACGGCGAGCAGCTCGGCGGCCATCACGGCGAGGTCGTGGTCCTTCTGGTGGCGGTGGGCCCGCGAGCCGAGGTCGACCTGGGCGATCGCGTCCAGCCCGTGGCGGGTGCGGGTGTCGATGAGCGAGGCGATCTCGACGCCGTAGCCGGTGGGCACGACGAGGGTCTCCATGAGCGATCGGCGGGCGGCCCACTCCCCCGCGAGCGGCTGGACGACACCGGCGAGCTCCGGCCACCACAGGTCCAAGACCGGCCGGGCGACGAGCTCGGTCACCCGGCCGCCCTCGGTGCTCGGCGGACGCCCCTCGACGTCGAGGACCCGGTCGTACCAGCCCTTGACGAGCAGGGTGGCCGGGTCGGCGATGAGCGCACCGACGAGGCCCGTGACGAAGTGGGGTCCCCACGCCGTGAGGTCGGCGTCGACGAAGACGAGGTGGTCGCCGGAGGTGACGAAGAGGGACTTCCACAGCGCCTCCCCCTTGCCCGGGTGGCTGCCCAGGTGGGGGGCGATGTCGGCGGAGCGGTGCACGGTGGCGCCGGCGTCGGCGGCGACCTGAGCCGTGGCATCGGTGGAGTCGGAGTCGATGACGACGAGCTCGGCGACGAGCGGTACCGCCTCGACGAGCTCGCGCCGCAGCACGGAGACGACCTCGCCGACGGTGTCGGCCTCGTTGCGTGCGGGGATGACGACGCTGACCTGCTCCCCGGACTTCGTCAGGGCGGCGACGAGCGCCTCGGCCGTGAAGTCCTCGTGGACATGGCTGCTCGCGGCGAGCCAGTCACGGGTCGCTGCCTGCATGGTGCGTGTGCCTCTCCACGGGTGGGAACCGGCGTGGTCCCGGCCTCATCGTATGCAGGCATCATGGGACGCATGCGACGACTCCTCGCGATGTTGCTCCTGCTGCCGCTGCTGCTCGTCGCGGGCTGCTCGGACTCCGGCTCGGCACTCTCGCGCGCGGAGAGCACCGGCATCCTCACCGTCGGGGTCGTCGACAACCCGCCGCGGGCGGTGCCCGAGGACGACGGCGACGTGAGCGGCTCCGACGCCGACCTCATCAGCGGGTACGCCGACTCCATCGGCGCCCATCCGAGCTGGCAGGTCGGCGAGCTCGACGCCCTCGCCGCGGCGGTCGAGCGTGGCGAGATCGACGTGATCATCGGCGCGGATGGTGCGACGGACGACCTGTTGGCCACTGCAGACCCGGTCGTGCTCGTCGGCGAGGGGGAGCAGCCGCTCAAGAAATCGCTCGATGCCTGGCTCGCGGACCGTGGGTAGCGTCCACCCGCCCAAACATGGCCTGTGCTCGAACTCTGGGGCCTGTGAGCGACAACCTGCCATGTCGGGACAGAGCTGGCGGGGGGACTCGAATCCCCAACCCCCTGTTTGCCTTCTGCGATCTTCACGTGCCTGCTCGCGCTCTCGCTTCTCCCCATCATTCTGGCGATCACTTCACGGCTCGGCGCACTCGGCTCGGTCAGGATCGGGCGAGGTTCCCAGATGAGTGGAGGCCAAAGTGGAGGGGCGGCCACACGGAGCCGCCGACCCTGTAGCGGAGCAGAGGAGCCTGCCGGAGTGGCCGGGTCAAGGGTGGACAGAGTCCATCACGTAGTGACGCGCAGCGCTCTTGATGCGGTCCGGAGGTGGGCGGAGAGTGGAGCGGAGGGTCGGAGGCGTGAAGGTGACGTCATGGCGGTGGTGACAACGTAGCTGCTCAGCGAAGGGAGCGGCGCTCGGGGTGACTCCTGGGCGCCGCTCCTTCTGTTGTGCCGTGCGGGCTGAGGTCCGACGCCGAGCCCGGAACGGCCGGAGGCCGCATGCCCGGCACGGCGGCGGGCCGAAGGCCCGCCGGCTCGCGCCGGAGGCGCGCTTGAGTCAGTGGAGAAAGTTCTCACCATGACCTAATCTTCAGCATGGGAAAAACTTGGCCACGTGACCGGTACGACGGCCCCGGTGGGGGCCTCTACGCAGGCAGCGGAGGCGGCCTCGATCCCTATAACGGTGGTGGTGCTGACTCTTACAACGGTGGCGGTCTAGACCGCTACAACGGTGGCGGCCTGGACGCCTACAACGGCGGCGGCCTGGACGCCTACAACGGCGGCGGCCTGGACGCCTACAACGGCGGCGGCTTGGACCGCTACAACGGAGGCGGACTGGATACCGGCCCGGGTGGCGGCATGTACGCAGGACCCGGGGGTGGGCTATACAACGGTGTCTGCGCCAACCCCTACCGGTCATGCACGCCACCCATGCACGTGTTCATCCCGGAACTGCGAGCCCGGGGATACGCGCAGGAGGCTGACCTGTTGGCACGAGCTCACGGACTGAACCTTTGAGTGAGCGCCCGCGTGTGATCGGCCCCGCCTGGATGCCGAGGATGCCGGCCGTTGTCGGAGGGGGCGATTAGTGTCACAGGCATGAAGCGCCATCCCACTTCCGCCGCAGGCCTGCGGAGGAGTCTCACCAACTACAAGACACTTTTCTCCGTCAGTGTGATGGTCGTCATCGGCCTCTCAGCCCTTGCGTCTGGGACGGTTACGTGGGCACCGAACCTCAGTTCACTGAAGTTGGTTGTCGAACAAGTAGGAGCACTACTGGTCGCAACGGGCGCGTTGGCGATTCTTTGGGAGTTGCGAGGCAAGCGGGACTTGGTAGACGAAGTTCTAGCCAAGGTTGGGGTCGCAGACGACGTCAAGGAGACGGGGATATTTCGCGCCTCCATGGACTGGAGAGTCGTACCGTGGAGTGAGCTGATAGCCAATGCCCGCGAGATTGATATCCACATTTCCTACGGAAGCACATGGCTATCTACGCATAGCGCGGAATTGAAGGATTTCTCACTTAAGCGCGGCAAGAAGTTGCGATACCTACTTCCAGACCCCGAGGACGCGGAAACAATGTCCGTCCTAGCTTCGCGGTTCGACTACACTCCGGAGATAGTTCAAGGGAAAGTGCGCGAGGCGGCACGGGATGTCGCCGAACTCTCACGGCAAGGCAAGGCCGACATTCGCATCTGGTATCGAAAGGGCGCACCCACCTTTACCGGATACCGCTTTGATGACACTTATGTGGTCACGTTATACCAGCATCGCACGGAACGAACCCCCGTTCCGACGCTGATGATCTCAGGAGGGTCATTCGGGAAATTCTTCTCGGAAGATCTGGACTCCATTGTTCAACAAGGCCACGAGGTGCCATGGAGTGACGTGATTGAGGAGATGAAATGATTACGACGCAGGAACCCGTTGTTCTGCAGTTCGGGGATATAAGCGCCAAACTTGACTCGGCTATGCGCGAGGTAGGTCTGGTCGGTTGGGACATTGAAACTGACGGATTAGACTTCAGGAAGGATGCGATCCGTACTTGCCAATTGTTCGTTCCAGGGCATGAAGTGGAAGTGGTTCAGCTCGCTCCGGGCCGCACGCCACACCGACTCGTGGAGGCACTTGGCTCCGAGAGAGTCTTCACGCTTTTTCACCACGCGATGTTCGATCTTCGATTTATGCGATACCAGTGGGGCGCAAGAGCGAGGAACGTGGGCTGCACAAAAATCATCTCGAAGACCGCCCTCCCACACCGGAAGGAGCACAGCTTGGCTGGTCTTACCCGAGAGTTCCTAGGGCACACCATGGACAAGACTGAGAGACTCTCCGACTGGGGCAGCAGTAAATTGACCTCCGAGCAGATTGCGTACGCAGCAAACGATGCAATCGTTCTGCCGGAACTGTACGAGCAACTATGGAGGCACGCCCGCGAGAGAGGCGTTGGCGACCTGATTGAGCGCTCATTCAGTTATATCCCGGTTCGCGTAGAGACTGATATTCGCGACTGCGGAGACATCTTCTCGTACTGAGGGGTCATGCCGTGCTCGTCCGAGCACCTATGACTGCCGATGCGCGTACGCGCTTCTCATCGTGGCGCTACCCGTCAATCGGTCCGCTACAGTCGTCAACCCTATCGGAGGAACGAGACGAGACGTTGTCTCGCCTGGCCATTGCGGACTTGCCACCCTAGGAGCCCCAGCCGTGGATCGTTGTTAGGTGCTTCCCCAGTCCGACGCTACTCAGGAACGCGTGGGGGCAGCGGTGACACCAATGCAGTTCGCTTGCACATTCCCAAGTCAGGAAAGTCGCCGGCCACCACCACAGATCCATCTGAACAGGTGACTGGATGCCCTCGTACTCCAGCGCCTTAGCCCACACTGGGGCGAGGGCGCTGAGGTCGGGTCCACCTTTCACGGATGCACGCTATCTGAACTCTCAGCATCCGGCGATCGCCACTCGCCTCTACGCTCAGGCCCTATGAAACGGGGAGAACAAGAACACACTGAGCGAAGCGCTACCGTGAGCTTCTAGCTACTGACGGTTGCCTTGATAGTCGCGGTCGGGCTCGTCTTCGGACCGTACTTCGTGTGACCACCCAGGCACATACAGCGGAGGCTGGTTATCGACCTGTCCGACGGAGACACCAGGCTCGTGCACCGGACCACCGAGAAAGCCGTGCATGGCATTAAAGGACAGCGGCCGTCAGATCCCTCAAGAACCTACTGAGTCAGGACAAATTGCGCACCGAAGAACGCTTTATGTCACTCGATTCGAGCGTCCGTCAACCAACCAAATCTGTGTACATGCGGCGCAGACCCTGGCGATAGGGCGAGGACCTCGCCGACCTCGACGCGGACCTGTGGTTCGTCATTCTCCCCGACGAATTCGAAGACTCCCACCGCTACGGTTGTATCCGGTACGCGAGAAAGTCCGTCCTTTGGTTCTGCCGCTCGCGTCGATACCACACTGCTACGCGAGTCAAACAGAATTGCCTCTTCCTCAAGGACTGGCGTTTCTATACAGGTCAGTTCTCGCAGGCTCTCCTGAAAATCTTCCGCATACCAGTCCCCATCGAGGCCGCCGAAGGGTATCGCAAAGATGTAATTCTGAGCCTGTTCGCCCAACGAGCGAACAACTCCCTCGATTGCCTCGATGGTGGGGTTATGAATGCTCGAATCGCCGGCCTTTAGCTGCTCTAGAATCTTTCGGTCCTCACCGGCCACCATAGAGCGTCCGATAGTGTTTCCGAGATCTTGAGGATCCGCGTAGGTTTGATTGAATATTTCATCAACAAAGAAGTGCTTGGATACGCGGAAGTTCAAGCCAAGGACTGAGTCTTGTTGAAGACTTGCATGTGCATCGTCTGCTAGGTTCGGGATGCACTCTGCAATACGAAGTCCTGCATTCAACTCATCACTAATGCCCTTGTGAAGTAGAGCAACTCGTTCTTGAGATAGCTCTTGGGCCGAGAGGCGGTCATTCTCTCGACTACCCCATTCTTCAATCGCCGCCTCGAGCCGCTTCATGAGATCCTCCTCTCTCGGCGTTCTCTTCGGCTCCGGCTTCTCCTGGAGGAGACGGAGGAAGCGCTTGTAGTCATCTACAACATCGTGCTCCAAGGTGGAGGGGAGTGAATCGAATGTGGAGAGAAGAGACTTCACCTGCACAGCATCAACGTACCCGGAAAACTCTAGAATTTGCGCCTCGCCAGAAAGCGACAACTCCACTTCCCACATGTCCCATCGGCTGAACTCCGAGGCCGCCCGATCAGCAATCGCTCGGGCCTCCACAATCTCTTTCGGCGATCCGTGCAGAGCCAAAAGGGCGCGCAGCCCGGGGTCATGCGCTGCGCGGATATCTTTTTTATCTTGGAGATACTCGAGCCAGGCAGAAATTACAAGCTGTCCGGCGCGCACTTGGCCTTTTGCGTGGGTAGAACCAGAAAACTTAAACAGGCCAGTTAGCGTCTTTGCCGCCAATGACGCTGACTCCGTATCCCCACAATCACTGGCATCCTTAACGATATCTACTATGGCCCACACTCCCCTTGCTTGGAGCTCATATCGATCCTTCTCATTGATAGCGAATCCATGCTGCGTAAGACTTCTGAGCGTTGACACTATCCCTAAAGGGATATCCCTGAAGTCTTCATTCTGATTTCGGATTACCTGAAGCCATATCCGCCTGAAGCTCGTTAGACTATGTTCAACGTATTCAATTGGACCACTCCTAGCAGCCTCATAGGTGCGCTGTGTCGCTTGACGGACGAACATTTCACATGCGCGACGAGACAACAACGCATCCTGTTCGACCTCGGCTGTGCTGCGGTAGAGCCAGTCGCGTCGCGTAAACGAAGACTTTCGAGTCGCATCGGTCCCTGAATCCGTGAGCCAGACTTCACGTACCACGCGCCCCAGGAGTTCTAGGGACCTTTCTGCTACGGAATACGCTCCCATCCGTAGATGAACACTTATTGCATCCTTAATTGTGGATATCTCACGGTTCGTCATTTCATACACGGTTACGAAATCAGGACGCTCAAATTCGAAACTCGACTGCAGCAGTCGGACGAGCTCGACTTCAGTTTCTTCGTCTAGTTTCTGCGCGGTTTTCACCGTAAATGCCGTGTCACCCGCTCTAGTTCGATCCCCAGATTCTACGAGGAGCGAAAAATGGGGTTTCGTGTAGGCAACGCCTTGATCAGGCCCGTCGTCACTAGACGGCTTGGGGTCTAGTGACATCATCGCGCGGCGCACGACTGAGGGGCGAATCCTTTTAACAACTTGCTCAACGCGTGGCACCGGTACGCGCAATGTCTGACGGGAGGTGCCGAGCGTGCCCGAAACTGGGCCGACCTGGAAGAGACTTTCTAACTCTATGCGCTCTTCAGAGGACTGGCTAAAAGGTGAGGCTAGACGGCGCACGATGGCCCCCTTCAGCGAACTCGATACCACTTCGTCCAGTACCGAGGGGGTTCCAAGCAATTTAATCAGGTTCAGGTAGGAATGAGCTAAGAGACCGACTGTAAACGCAAACCATAGAGTCGACACGACCAAGCCGATATCAGTGGAGAGCCATAGCGCTTCTACGCCTATAGTGACATTGCCTGCCAACCCCACTCCAGCAAACCATCCAGCTCGGACGTAATGGAGGATATGATTCCGAGATGCGCCGATAGCAAGCGGATTCTCCGAAAAGAGTTGCGCGGCTACTGCAAGGCCCGCAAACCCAACAGACAGGAAGGTCGTCTGAACTTGCCAGAGAACCATGTCCCCGGCTCCCTTAGCAGGGATTCTCGGGCACCCGCCATGCGCACATTGGATGTGCATGACAACAAGAAGAGCCAAGCTCAATGAAAAGGCGATTGTCAGAGTGAGGACGATCCGCTTCATTTGGCTCGAATTCCTTCAAGGTTAGAGTAGTGCCAGGGGCGTATCATTCGAGCCTAGGCTCAGGGGCAGCCATGGCGATCGCATGGATTCGCTCTTCGTCGCCGTAAGTGTGGCTGAAGGACCCTAGAGCCACCCATCCTTGCCTTTCATAGAGAGAGATCGCATCTCGGTCCTTCTCCATAACATCGAGCGTGAGCCTCAGTCCCATGGCCCGCGCCATCTCCTCAGCTTTCTCAACCATCTCTCGGCCCAACGATCGCCCACGTGCTGCCGGGGCAACAAAGAGGCGAACTAGAACGGCAATGTCATCCAGGGACATGCCCTCCGACGCTGCCAGCATGGCAGGCGCGGCGTCACCTTGCCCAGGCCGGGTGATGCCGAAGTGTCCGACAGGATTCCCGTCAAGAAGTGCCGTCCATTGCCCCAGGGCAGCTGGTAGATGCAACCACGCTTGCGGGTTATCGACGCCTTCTACCGGATAGCCATCTGTCGAGTGCACCTGGATCAGCGCATCTGCAAGACCTTTAATGTCAGCAGCGACAGTTGGCCGTATCTCCCTGCTCATTCATCCACCCTCATGGTGTAGTCGAGGCCGGAGTAATCGGCGCGCATGGTGAACTGCGTGACTTCAAAGGGCTGCCGGTCCTGGTCTAGCCCGGTGTGGAGCACGACGAGAACGGGAACGCCTTCGGGGAGACGCAGGCCGTTTGCCTCGTCCAGCGTGGGCATCCGAGCTGTGACCTCCTCGCGGGTGTACGTGACCTCGTGGCCCAGCTCGCTGAACCTCGCATAGAGATCACCCTTGCCGAGGTTGTCTCCCTCCGCGAGTTCAGATCCATCGGCAATCGACCAGGGGACGAAAGTGACGCCGACCTGCATCGGCTCGTCGTCGGCGAAGTACCAGTTCTCCCGACGCACGACGCTGGCCTCCTCCGCGCTAACGCCCAGGCGCTCGGCTACTTCGGGCGGCGGTACGACGCGACCAATTTCCTTCAGGAAGGCATTGGGGACCCGATCCTGCGCAGCGACTTCGGCGTGGAAGGGAGAGACGCCGGTCTCCTCACGCAACTTCTTCGAGTAGCGCCACTGACCGAACCGCATCAGGCGCGGCTTGGTCCGGACGAAGACACCCTTCCCATGATGGGCGGTCACCAGGCCGGACTCGGCGAGCTGGCGCACCGCCTCGCGCGCAGTGTTGCGGGCCACTGCATGCTCCGACGCCAGCGCACGCTCCGATGGTAGTCGGTCGCCTGGCTGGAACTCCCCTGACTCGATGGCGGCCCTCAGTGCCGCAGCCACCTGCCGGCTCGCCGTCCCCTGCCCCTGGGGCGACACCTTCTTTTCGTCCATTCCGTCAGTGTAGACGCCTGGCTTAAGCCACCTGTTGACACTGGCTTGAGCCAGTTGTAGCGTCCTCACCACTGGCTTAAGCCAGTACTCATCGAGTGAGGAGCAAGTCATGGCAATGCAGCGTCGATTCCCGGTCGGTCACGCGGACGTCTTCCCCGCGGGTGCGTTCTTGAAGGGAGGTGTGGAGCCGGTCGGTGACTTCAACGCAGACAAGCGTCCGGATGGGTCGAGGCCGCAGCAGCTGGACAAGGACTCGGGACTGCCGATGTGGCAGGTGACGGTCCTGGACGCGGATGAGGAGGCGGGCAAGAAGGGGACGGCGCTGTCGGTCAAGATCGCGGCGAAGGTGCAGCCGGTGCCTCCGGAGAACACGACGCCGTTTCCGTGGACTCCGGTGGAGTTCGTGGGCCTGACGGCTCTGGCGTATGTGGATGACAACGGCAATCGGCCTCGGCTGGCGTGGTCTTTCCGGGCGGAGTCGTTGAAGGCTCCGGTCAAGGCTCCTGCCGGGGCGGGTACGTCTGCGGAGAAGGTGGCGTGAGATGGCCCGGCCGGTGGGTGCAGCGGCGTGGGCGTCCGCGCTGGGGGTGCCGGAGAGCGACGTGCCTGGCTTGTTGTTCGGTCTGGTGCGTGCGCTGCGGGGCATCGATGAGCAGGTGATCAAGGTGCGCAGCCTCGTCCATTCGGGTCCGGACCCCGATCTGGACACGGCTCTGCTGGTGATGGAGCGGGCGGCGCACGAGGCAACGGCTCAGGTCGAGGACGCCCACCGGGAGGTCGTGCGCCATGCGTGAGCACCCGCAGCGGGCCCAGGGCGGTCTTGGCGATGACGTGGTTTCTGTCGTCGTTGAGGCCGCCCTGCGTGCTGTTTGGCTCATGGTCCGGGCGGCGGTGTGGCTCGTGGTGTGGGTGGTGCGTCACCCGGTCGGCGCCCTCGTCGTGGTGGTCGCTGTCGTGCTCTGGCAGACGGTGAGCCCGGCGCTCGTGGCGGTCCTCGTGGTCGCCGTTGTCCTTGGCTTGTTGGTGTGGCGGCTGGCGGCTCCCGCTTCGTTTGCTCGGCTGGCTCGTCCTCGGATCTCGCTGGCGTGGCGGACTCCGGTGTACCGGGCGTACTTCCCGCATGTCGCCTCGCGGTGTGGGTTGGTGGTCACGTCGATGACCGAGGGTGACGCGGAGCGTGAGCTGGCCACGCTGCGCCGGGTGCAGGTCACTCCGGCTGGGATCGAGCGGCTGTTGGTCCGGGTGCCGGTGGGTCTGACCTTTGATGACGTGGCGGCTCGGGTCGAGGCGGTGGGGCAGGCGTTCGGCTCGACCTCGGCTCGGGTGGTGCGTGATCGGCCCGGGCGGGTGTGGATCGAGTTGATCCGGCGTGACGTCCTCGCGCGGGTGGTCGCGCCGATCGCCTCGTCGGGCACGGATCTGGCTCGGCTTCCGGTGGGGTTGGCCGATGACGGCGACCCGTGGCGGATGCGGCTGGCGGGCACGCACACGCTGATCGCTGGTGCGACGGGTTCCGGGAAGGGCTCGGTCCTGTGGTCGCTGCTGGCGGGGCTGGCTCCGGCGCTTCGGGATGGCTGGGCACAGGTGTGGGCCATCGACCCGAAGGGAGGGATGGAGCTGGGTCTTGGTCATGGCTGCTTCGCCCGGTTCGAGGGTGGCGACGCGGAGGCGATGTGCGATCTCCTGGAAGCCGCGGTGGCGGTCAAGGCCGAGCGGGCAGCGTGGTTGGGAGCCATCGGGCAGCGGGTGCACTCCCCCACGCCGGATGACCCGCACTTGGTGATCGTCGTGGATGAGTTGGCGACCTTGACCGCCTTCGCTGAGCGCGCCGTGACCCGTCGTATCGATCAGGCGTTGGGTCTGCTGCTGACGCAGGGCCGTGCCGTGGGTATCAGCGTGGTGGCTGCGGTGCAGGACCCCGGCAAGGACGTGGTGACGTGGCGGGATCTCTTCCCGACCCGGATCTCCCTGCGGGTGGACAACCCGATCCAGGTCGACATGGTGCTCGGCGAAGGCGCACGAGACAGCGGTGCTCGGGCCGACGAGATCAGCGAACTCCAGCCCGGTGTCGGGTACGTCCGGGTGGAGGGCACCCGAGCAATTCGCCGTGTGCGGGCCGCTTACCTCGCCGATGCCGACGTGGTGGCGCTCTCGGAGAGCATCCCGGCACAGGCGCCGCTCGGGCAGGTCGAGGAGCCCGATCGGGGCGGTGAAGTCGCATGAGAGGGACACGGGGCGCGAAGGTCGGCGAAGACGCGGGCCGGGACGTGCGACAGCGGCTCTACGGCACTCCCGTGGGCGGGGTGAAGGCTTCTCCTGGACTGGCGTCGCGTCTGGATGCGTGGGGATGGCGCGTGGAGGGCACCTGCACGGACGCTGTCGACAATGGCGCGGCGTGGTTCGCCCAGGACGGTTCGCTGGCTTCACGTGCCGCGCGGCGGGCCTGTGGTTCTTGCCCGGTGCAGCGTGAGTGTCTGGCATCGGCGCTGTGGTTCGGCGAGGAGTACGGCATCTGGGGTGGCGCGACCCCGGGGCAGCGCGAGGCGATGAGCACGCGGCTGATTCGCGGAGAGTCCCTCGACGGGATCGTCGGGTGGGGCGTTGCTGGGGACCGGGATGCGACGGGTTGACGCTGTGCCCTCGGTCGGGGCTCCGCGCGCCGGGTTCCCGGGGTACAGCGAGGCGTCACCGCTGGACTTCGATGGTCTTGGGGCAGCGGCTCGGCAGGGGATGGTGGAGCGTCTCGTGGGCGGCACCTTCGATGCGTGGGCGGATGCGGCTTCCCGGGTGGGGCATTGCGCGCACCCGATCAAGCTGGTGGGTTCCTCCAGCCGGGTGGACCGGGCCACGGGTGAGGTGACCTCCACCTATTCCTCGCGGCACGAGCCGTTCGGGGTGACGTACGTGCGGTGCGGCAACCGGCGGGGGAGCGTCTGTCCGGCGTGCTCGCGGATCTATGCCCGCGACACCTTCGAGATGATCCGGGCCGGGGTCGTCGGCGGCAAGAGCGTGCCGGAGCAGGTCAGCGGCAACCCGTTGGTCTTCCTGACGCTGACGGCTCCCTCCTTCGGTCCGGTCCACGCGGCGAAGGGCGGGCAGCGGTGTCGTCCTCGGGATGGGCACGCGGTGTGCGAGCACTCTCGTTCGGTGGCGTGCTGGCAGGCGCACGAGGGCGATGACCTCGCTGTGGGGACGCCGATCTGCCCGGAGTGCTACGACTACGCGGCGCATGCCATCTGGCAGTGGTGGGCACCCGAGCTGTGGCGTCGCTTCACGATCACGACCCGCCGGGTGATCGCTCGGGCGATGGGTGTCCCGGACTTACGGCTGGGCGAGGTGGCGACGTTGCAGTACGCCAAGGTCGCTGAGTATCAAGCGCGGGGTGTGGTCCACTTCCACGCGCTGGTCCGGCTGGATGGCCCCAAGACGCTGGAGGGGTACGCGCCTGCCCCTGCCTCGATCACTCCCCTCGTGTTGGCCGGGTGGCTCGAGGAGGCCGCCGCTCGGGTGCACTTCGACGCCCCGCCGTGCGCTGGCCATGACGCGGGCCGGTTGCGCTTTGGCGCCCAGGTCGATGCTCGCTCGGTGACCGCGACCCGAGGCGATGACCCGCACGCTCCCTTGGTGGGTGAGCAGGTGGCCGGCTATCTGGCGAAGTACGCGACGAAGGCGGCTTCGGACACGACCGATCCTCGGCGTGGGTGCGGGCACTACCGGCGTCTGCGCGCCACCATCGATGACCTCGCGGACCACCGTGTGGCCGGTGATGGCTACGAGCTGATGGGCAAGTGGGTGCACATGCTCGGCTTCCGGGGGCACTTCTCCAGCAAGTCGCGGCGGTACTCGATCACTCTCGGTGCCCTACGTCGTGCTCGGGCGCGGTGGCAACGCATCGCCACCGACAGCGCCCGTGACGGTCGGCAGATGCCCGTCTTGGACTTCGCGGACCTGATCGCGGACGACGAGGAGGAAACCACGCTCGTCGTCGGCTCGTGGAACTACGTCGGCACTGGCTGGGACACCGCCGCGGATACCGCCCTGGCGCTTGCTGCGGCTGACCGTGCCCGCGCTTACGACCAGTGGCGGGCCGAGACCGCATGGAGAGCATGACAAGTGGGACGACACGAGAGGCAAGGGATTCAGATGTGCAATCGACATGACCCGCTGTGGAAGGTCACGGACGTGGCCGAGTTTCTGGGGGTACCGGTGCAGACGATTTACGAGTGGCGGTGCAAGGGCGGGGGTCCGCCTGCCTACAAGGTCGGGCATCTGTTGCGCTATAGCGAGAGCGTGGTCTTCGCGTGGCTCGAAGAGCAGACGGCGTGAGTCGTGGGACGGCAGGGTCTGGCCCCGGGCGAGTGGGGGTCGATATCGACGGTGCGCGTGGAGGGCACGACGGGGGTGGTGTACAAGAGCCGGGCTTGGTACCGGGGATTCGATGGTCGCCGTCGTCGGATGGAGCGCTGGGGTCGTTCGCGGGCGGCGTCACAGCGGGCGTTGACCACGGCGCTGCAGGATGCGTCGGTCTCGGGTGTAGGGCGCTTGTCGGCTCAGGACACCTTGGAGGAGGCGGTGCGGCAGTGGTTGGAGGATCTGGAGCAGCTGGTGCGCATGGGTGAGCGGTCACCGGGCACCGTGCAGACCTACCGATGGCAGTGGAAGCGCAATGTTTCCCCTTCGCTGGGTGGGCTGCGTCTGGGTGAGATCACGACTCCGGTGGTCGACCGCTTCTTGGTGGATCTGCATGAGCGGGTGGGATCGGCGACCTCTCGCACGGCGCGTGCGGTGATCTCCGGGGCGATGGGTCGGGGCCGTGCGTGAGGGTGCGATCCGGTTCAACCCGACGCGGGAGGTTCGCCGGTTGAGCAACGCTCCTCGTCGTCGTCCTCGGGCGCTGACCGAGCAGGAGCGGGCGGCGTGGTTCTTGTCGGTGACTCGCGATCCTCAGGCGGTTTCGCGTGACCTACCGGACCTGTGCGCCTTCATGCTGGCGACCGGGCTGCGGTTGGGTGAGGTCGTCGCGGTGATCTGGTCCGAGGTCGATCTGGAGCACGGGGCGGTCGAGGTGACATCGACGCTGATCCGGATCACCGGGCAGGGCCTGATCCGCAAGACCACGAAGTCAGCTTCTGGTCAGCGTCGGCTGTCTCTGCCGGGGTGGTGCGTGGCGATGCTGCGGCGGCGTGCTGAGGTCGGGGTCGGCCCCGATGAGCCGGTCTTCGGCACGATCGACGGAGGTTTTCGTGAGCCGCGTACGGTCAGCCGATGGCTTCACGAGGTCCGCGCGGACAGTGACCTGGAGTGGGTGACCTCGCACGCATGGCGCAAGACGACGGCGAGCATCCTCGACGGGTCGGGGGTGACTGCGCGGATGATCGCCGACCAGCTCGGCCACTCACGGGTGTCGATGACCCAGGACGTCTACCTGGGGCGCGGCGAGCAGGATCCTCGGGTGCTCGCGGCGCTCGAAGCGGCGAACCCACGGCCCCCTTCGCTACCCCAAAGTGGAGGCGAAAGTGGAGGCTTGGACGACTTAGAGGGCGGTGAGTGACGTGTCTGCCCTGCTCAGAGAGCTGGCGGGGGGACTCGAACCCCCAACCCCCTGTTTACAAGACAGGTGCGCTGCCAATTGCGCCACGCCAGCAGTGCCCGGACGCGAAGAACGGGACCGCGGCATCGTAGCGCGACTGTGCTCCCCTCCCGATGGCGGAGTCAGTCAGGCCAGGGTGAGGAAGAGCTTCTCCATCGCGGCGCGATCGTCCTCGTTGATGCCATCGGGTGAGGAGAGGCACTCCTGCAGACCCGAGGCGACGATGGCGAAGCCAGCGCGGTCGAGGGCCCGGCTGGCCGCGGCGAGCTGAGTCACCACGTCCTTGCAGTCGCGCCCTTCCTCGATGAGGCGGATCACCCCGCCGATCTGTCCTTGCGCCCGACGCAGCCGGTTGACGACCGGCCCCATCTCCTCCATGTCCAGGTTGACCATGGCGCGTGTTCCTTCCTCTTCGGTGGGGTTCAGGCGACCTGGGCCGGCAGTGCGGCCAGGGCGGCGTCGAGCCGGGTGCGCGCGTCCTGCGCGACCCCGGTCAGCTCCGAGTTCTCCGTGACGCTGACCAGCACCTCGGGGTCGACGGCCTCGACGACGGTGCGGTGCTCGCTCTCCGCCCGCACGACGACGTTGCAGGGCAGCAGCAGACCGATCGACGCCTCGCGGGCGACGGCCTGCTCGGCGAGCTGGGGCCGGCAGGCGCCGAGGATGACGTGGGGCTCGATGTCGGTGCCCAGCTTGGCCTTGAGGGTCGCGGCGAGGTCGATCTCGGTGAGGACCCCGAAGCCTTGGTCGGCCAGCGCCTCGCGCGTGGCGGTCAGCGTCTCGGCGAACGGCGCGTCCACCGTGGCGGTGAGTGCGTACTGCATGGTGCTCTCCCTTCGTCTTGCGCCCGGGTGGGCGCGGCATCGGACTACGTGAGCCCACTCTCGGACGGTACCCCGTCCGTGGCTGGGCCATGACCTGTGGCGACGCCCTCCGCGAGAGGGCCGCGCACGATTGACAGCATACCCCTGGGGGTATTAATTTGTCACTCAAGACAGCTCGACCAACGCAGTCCCCAAGGGAAGGACGTCACATGCAGCAGCCGACGATCGTCACCATCGAGACCCCGAGCCTGGGAGATCGCTCCTACCTCGCCCACGACGGCGAGGCCGCCTTCGTCGTCGACCCGCAGCGGGACATCGACCGCGTGCTCGAGGTCGCCGACGAGGCAGGCGTGCGCATCACCGATGTCTTCGAGACCCACCTGCACAACGACTACGTGACCGGCGGGCTGGCGCTGGCGCGTCAGCTCGGCGCCCGGTACCACGTCAACGCCGAGGACGAGGTCTCCTTCGACCGGGAGCCGATCCGCGACGGGGACGTCGTCGAGATCTCCCCGACGATGCGTGTGCGAGCCATCGCCACCCCCGGCCACACCTTCACCCACCTGTCCTACGCGGTGGAGTCGATGGCCGACTCCGAGGTGGTCGCGTCGGCGGTCTTCACCGGCGGGTCCCTGCTCTTCGGCGCGACCGGCCGCCCCGACCTGCTCGGCGAGGAGCACACGAGCACCCTCGTGCACCACCAGTTCGCCTCCATCAACCGGCTCGCGGACGAGCTCCCCGAGCACGCGGAGGTCCTGCCGACGCACGGCTTCGGCTCCTTCTGCTCCGCCGGGTCCACGGGCGGCGCCACCGAGTCGACCATCGGCGAGGAGAAGCGCGCCAACCCCGCGCTCACGCAGGAGGAGGAGCAGTGGGTCGCCGACACCCTGGCGGGTCTCGACGCCTACCCCGCCTACTACGTCCACATGACCCCGGCCAATGCGGCCGGCCCCAGCGCGCCGGACCTCGACACCCCCGAGCGCGCCGACAAGGACACGCTGGCTGCCCGCATCGACGCCGGTGAGTGGGTCGTGGACCTGCGCACCCGCACCGCCTTCGCCGCGGGCCACGTCACCGGCACGACGAACTTCGGTCTCGACGGGCAGTTCTCGACCTACCTCGGGTGGATCATCCCGTGGGGTGCGCCGGTCACCCTGCTCGGTGAGGACGCCGAGCAGGTCGACCAGGCCCAGCGCGAGCTGGTGCGCATCGGCGTCGACCGCATCTCGGGTGCCGCCACCGGCGGGCCGTCCAACTGGACCGATCGTCCGTTGGGCGAGCTGCAGCGCGCGGTCTTCGCCGACCTGTCCCAGGTGCGCCACCACCGTCCGGTGCACATTCTCGACGTCCGCCTCGCCGGCGAGTACGAGGACAGCCACATCGAGGGCGCCCAGAACGTGCCCATCGGCGAGCTGCTCGAGCGGATCGACGAGATCCCCGAGCGCGAGCTGTGGGTGCACTGCGGCAGTGGCTACCGGGCCTCCATCGGGGCCTCCGTCCTCGCGGCCCGTGGTCGCGACGTCGTCCTCGTCGACGACGGCTTCGGCGAGGCCGAGGCAGCCGGCCTGCCCATGACCAGCGCCAGCTGAGCGCCGTCACCACCCTCGACCGAAGGAGACCACCATGTGCCGTCGCGCCACCTGCCGTGTCTGCGGCAAGACCACCTGGGCCGGTTGCGGCCAGCACGTCGACCAGGTGATGCAAGGCGTGCCCGGCAGCGATCGCTGCCCCGGCCACGCCGACAGCCCGAAGGGGGATCGCGCTCCGGCCTCGTCCGGGCCGTCCCGCCCGCTGCTCTCGCGCCTGTTCGGCCGCGGCTGAGCCGTCCACAACTCCGCCGGGGGCGAGTACCCCCCTGCCTCGTCCCCGGCGGTCCCACCAGGAGCCACCCGTGCCCCTTGCAGTCATTCCCCTCGCCCTCCTCACCGGCCTCGCCCTCGGCGCGCTCGGTGGTGGCGGGTCGATCCTCGCCGTCCCCGCCCTCGTCCACGTCCTGGGCCAGGACCCGGTCACGGCCACGACGAGCTCGCTGATCATCGTGGGCATCACCTCGCTCCTCTCGCTGCCGGCGCACCACCGGGCGCAGCGGGTGCGTTTCGGCCAGGGCGTCACCTTCGGTCTGCTCGGGACGGCTGGCTCGTTCGCCGGGTCGGCCGCCTCCCGGGCGGTTCCGGCGGCCGTCCTCATGACCGCCTTCGCCGCCCTCATGGTGCTCGTGGCCGTCCTCATGCTCCGGCGAAGCCTCTCCGGCTCGTCGCAGAGCGCGGACGTCGGTCCACACGAGCCGATCATCACGCTGCACCCGCTGGCCTGCGCCTGTCCTCGACTGGTCAAGCTCGTGGTCGCCGCCACGGTCGTGGGACTGCTCACCGGCTTCCTCGGTGTCGGCGGCGGATTCGTCCTCGTGCCTGCCCTCGTGCTCGTCCTCGGCTTCACCATGCCCGTGGCGGTCGGGACCTCCCTGCTCGTCATCGCCATCAACAGCGCCACGGCCCTTGCCGCACGGACGCAGCAGGGGGTGGGCGACCTGGACTGGCCGCTGATCCTCGGCTTCGCCGCGGTCGCCGTCGTCGGCAGCCTCATCGGCAGCAGGGTCGCCGACCGGATTCCGGCTCAGCGGCTCTCCCAGGCCTTCGCCGTCCTCGTCCTGGTCATCGCCGCCTTCACCGCGGTGCAGTACGTCCCGGACCTGCTGGCCTGACCCCCTTCCCCGCAGAACCACCCCGAATCCCGAAGAAAGGCACCATGAGCACCACAACCACTCGCCCCACCACCCTCGGCGCCACCGATGTCCGCACCTGGCTCGACCAGCCGTCGGCGCCGCGCATCATCGACGTGCGCACTCCCGGTGAGTTCGCCACCACCCACATCCCCGGCGCCTACAACGTGCCCCTCGGCCTGCTCGAGGAGCACCAGCGCGAGCTGGCACAGCACCTCGACGAGGACATCGTCCTGGTGTGCCAGTCGGGCGCCCGCGCGACCCGCGCCGAAAAGGTCCTGGCGCAGAGCGGCCCGTCCACCCTGCACATCCTCGAGGGCGGCATCACCGCCTGGGAGAGCGCCGGCGGCGACCTCGTGCACGGCGAGCAAGGATGGGACCTGGAGCGTCAGGTCCGCCTGGTCGCCGGCTCCATCGTCCTCACCGGCATCCTCGCCAGCACCGTCGTCCCGCAGGCCAAGTGGGTCTCCGCCGGCATCGGGGCGGGTCTGACGGGGGCGGCGCTGACCAACACTTGCGCCATGGGCATGCTCCTGTCGAAGCTGCCGCACAACCGGCGCCACGACCCCGCACCGGAGACCGTCGTCGCCCAGCTGCGCGCGGGCCGCGTCTGAGCGACCCCGCCCGGGCCGGGCAGCGCTCCCGGCACTGACCCTCACGCGAGTGGGAGCACACCTGGTGCTCCCACTCGTGTCGTCTTCAGCCTCAGAGGACGTGCCGGTTGAGGTAGGTCTGCAGCCGGCTGGTGGTCTGCGGACCCCACTGCCCGTCGACGGAGGCGCCGACCTTGCGCTGCAGCGCCCGGGTGGTCAGCGGGCCGACGACACCGTCCTGGGCGGTGCCGACCCTGCGCTGCAGGGCCTGCTTGTCCCCGACGTCGAGGTAGCCGTTCATCGGGCGACCGCCCCACTTCTCGATCGCGGCATTGGTCTTGGGACCGCGGACGCCGTCGACGGCGAGCTGCCCGCCGGTGGAGGTGGTGGGCGTGCGTGACGTGTCGCGCGAGGGCCGCTGCTCACCGCTGTAGGGGTTGACGGCCAGACCGTTGGCGACGGTCAGGCCCGCCTTGCGGGAGCACACCGGCCAGGCGCCCGGCCCCTGGACCTTCAGCACCTCCTGGGCGATCTCGATCTGCTGACCCTTCGTGGCCCGGTCGGCCGTGTACGCGTACTTCTGGCCGCCGAAGCCCTTCCAGGTCTGGTAGGTGAATTGCAGGCCGCCGTAGAAGCTGTTGCCGGTGTTGATGCTCCAGTTGCCGGTCGACTCGCAGTGCGCGACGCGGTCCCACACGGTGCCGGAGGCCCCGGCGTTCGAGGCGACCACCAGGCCGCCCGCCGCGAGGGCGCCCACGGTGGCGGTGGCGCCGGCGACCTTGAGGCGACGACCGCGGCGCGAGGCCGGCTGATCGGGAAAGTCGTTGGTGCTGAACATGAAGAAGTCCCTTTCGGCTGAGCACGGGCAGGGGCCCCGCGCAGGTCCGAGAGAGACGTTAAGGACTCACCAGTCACACAAACAACACTTGTCACATAAATACAGACCTGTAACTCTCATGTCTTTGACACCTTCAGTCACACGTCCGGGCATGACGAAGGGCCCCGCACCGTGGTGCGAGGCCCTCGTCGTGATCAGGGAAGAGCGGTTGCTCAGAGGCCCTGGCCGTTGAGGTAGGTCTGCAGTGCGGAGGTGGTCTGCGCACCCCAGATGCCGTCCTGGTGGGCGCCGGTGAGCTTCTGCACGGCGAGCGTGGTCTTCGCGCCGAGGACGCCGTCCTGGTTGGCGCCGACCTTGGCCTGGAGGCCCTTGATGTCGTCCGTGGAGAGCGTGCCGTCGGCGCTGTTGCCGACCCACTTCTCGATCGCGGAGTTGGTCAGCGGGCCGCGGATGCCGTCGACGGCGAGCGAGCCGGTGCTGGTCTCGGTGCTGGTGCTGACCTCGCTGCGGGCCTCGCTGCGCGAGGCGCTCTGGTCGGAGGAGCGCTCCTGCGTCGGGGCGGGGGCGGCCTGCTCCTGCTGCGGGGCGGGGGCCTGCTCCTGCGTCGGGGCCGGAGCGGAGGAGCCGCCGCCGGTCATGCCGTTGGCCTTGGTCAGGCCACCGACCTGCGAGCACTTGGGCCAGGCGCCGGGGCCCTGGGTCTGGAGGACCTTCTGGGCGATCTCGATCTGCTGGCTCTTGGTGGCGCCGTTCGCGTTCGCGGCGTACTTGCCACCACCGAAGCCCTGCCAGGTCTGGGTGGTGAACTGCAGGCCGCCGTAGAAGCCGTTACCGGTGCTGATCGACCAGTCGCCACCGCTCTCACACTGAGCGACGGCGTCCCAGACGTTGCTGGAGGTGCTGGCGCTGGCGCTCTGCGCGGTCGCGAGGGAACCCACGGCAGCGGTCGCTCCGGCCACCGCGACACCGGCGATCCGCCGGCGGGTGGGGGAGGACGTCGAGGCCTGGGCGTGCTTGGGCGAGTAGTACATGCTGTGGGGTTTCCTTCCACGGAATTCAGGGGGCTCCAGATGTGTGTGGAGCTGCCAGAAGGTCTGGCATCATTCGCGGACTTCGGGAACGTTACCTTCCCGTGACCATCGGGTCAAACCCCTGCTCAGACGATTTCCCAGCCCTCATCCGTGCGCCGTTCGCTCTCCGATTCCACCGACTGGCGCCGTCTTTGGGCCACCGGCGCATCGAAGGGGGCGGCGAGCCGGTCCCCCAACGTCGCCCCCGTGGCGATCGCCATGATCACACCCAGCGAGCCCAGCACCGAGAGCAGACCCTGATCGAGGCCGGAGACCCCGGCAGCCGGATCGGAGCTGGTGAGGTGGTACAGGCCGATGAAGATCCCCAGACCCGGGTAGAGGCCGAAGGACGCCGGGACGAAGAGGGTGATCGCCGGTGCGTCCATCCGCAGGGCGATGAGCCGGGCGAAGAAGCCGATGATCACCGCCGCCAGGCCGGTGGCCGTGACCCGGCCCACGCCCGCGGACGTCGCGGTGGCGGCGACGGCCACACCGACCGAGCACAGCAGCGCCGCCGGCAGGAGCATCCGCGGGCTCTCCTGCAGGGTGACGGCACCGGCGAAGCCGATGAAGACCGCGCCGCCGATGACGATCGGCAGGGGCGCCGAGGCCCACGCCAGCTTGTCGATGCTCGGCGGCTCGTAGCCGAGCTGGAGCACCGCGGCCAGCTGGAGGCAGACCCCCAGGCCGCCGGCGACACCCACGATGAGCCCGAATGTGTGGAACATCACCGCGAACAACCGGGCCGTACCCGTCACCGGGAAGCCGGAGAGCACGTCCTCCGTGGCCGAGGTGAGGGTGCGCGAAGGCAACAGCGCAACGATCCCGCCGGCCACGACGAAGGCGAAGTCCGGACCGTCGAGCGGCCCGAAGACGTAGGCGACGAAGGCGAGCACGGTGGCCACGGCACCGCCGAGCGCCCCGAGGTAGAAGTCGGGCAGGTCGATCCGGTTGAGCCACGAGGCGAGGCCCATGATCACGCCGGCGGAGAGCATCGCGAGGACGACGCCGAAGATGCTCGCGCCGAGGATCAGGGCGATACCGCCGGCGACGCCACCCTCACCGAGGGCGATGACCCAGCGGGACCAGGTGCGCGGGGTCGCGCTGATCTCCTTGAGCCGGGCATCGGCCTGCTCGAGGTCGATGTCGCCGGAGACGAGGTCGTCGACGAGGGAGTGGACGAGGGCGAGCCGGGCGAAGTCCTGTCGCGGCTGACGCACCACCCGCAGCCGGGAGATCGTCTGCCCGGACGCGGTACGGCACTGCATGTGCAGGGACTGCATCGTCAGGTCGACGTCCAGGTCCTCCAGGCCGGCGGCGACGCCGACCGCGATGGTCGCCGTCTCGACGCCGCTGGCACCCGAGCCGCAGCGGAGCATCAGCTCGGCCGCGCGCAGCGCCAGGTCCAGCGCATTGGCCGCCGCCTGCTCCTCCGCGACGGCGCGGGTGACGCGTGGGTCTCGGTAGGGAGTCCCCCGCAGCGAACCCCGCAGCGGAATGGTCTGGGTCGGCTGGTCGCCGCGCAGGCTGGGCCGACGTCGCGGCTTGCTCTCCTGACGTGGGCGCGGGCGCGGACGCGGACGGGGACGGGGCGGGGGTGGTGGGGTCGTCATCGGGTGGGCAGCTGCTCCGGATCCGGCATCGGCGACTCCAGCATCGGCCACCAGGACACGTCGAGGGCACCGACCGCCAAGGCCCCGAGGACACCGACGGCGAAGACGAGCAGGACGGCGAGGAGCGCCACCCGCAGCGTGGGCGGACCGGTGACGCCCCGGACGAGGCTGCGGCTGCCGCGGCGCAGGCCGGGTCCGCCCGGACCCCACCACCCGATGATCAGGGCGAGGAGGGCACCGGCCGCCAACGGGATCGGGGAGTCGAGTCGGACGCCGAGACCGTCGACCCCGCTCTGCGCCAAGGCTGCTGCGAGGACTCCGGCGGCACCCACGGCGAGCGGCAGGAGCGATGCCACCAGGGTGGTGAGGGCGGCGGTCAGCAGGTGCCACGGGCCCACGGCCATGGCGACGACCCCGTCGCTGCGACGCCGCCCGCCACGGTGGCGACGCCGGACGGTGCCGGTCATGGAGGTGTCGACGGTGCGAGCCGCCCAGGACCACACGACGGCGACCGCGAGACCCACCCACGGAACGGCCGCGATGAGGGCGACGAGGGCGGCCAGCAGGGCACCGAGCACATCGGCGCGTCGCGGCTTGCCGATCCGGGGGTCACCCGGGCGGTCGGGACTCGCCCCGGACACCCCCGGCCACGCACCGCGGTCCTGCGGCGGGGGCTGGGGAGCGGCTGCGGGCGGCGCCGGGTGCGGGTCGCGCCAGTCCCCCTGGCCCCACGGGGCCGGCGGCTCGACGGGTGCGACCGGAGCCGCTGGGGGCAGGGCGCGGGTCTGATCGGGCGCGAGGGCGCGGGTGCGTTGCGGCAGGGCCTCGGTCACCGGGCGACCATTGGCCCAGGCGTCGAGCGCGGTGAGGACCTCGTCGGCGTCCGGCCGTCGCGAGGCGTCCGGCGTGAAGCAGGCGTGCAGCAGCGGCGCCAGCTGCGGGTCGACGTCGCGCAGGTCGGCATCGCCACGGAAGACGCGGGCGAGCACCGCCTCCATGCCACCACGGCCGAAGGGCGCGCGTCCCGTGGACGCGAAGACGAGCGTGGCGGCCCACCCCCACCAGTCCGTGGCCGGGGTGACGTCGCCCCCTTCGACCAGCTCCGGGGAGAGGTAGCCGGGAGTGCCCATGACCAAACCGGTCATCGTCATCCGCGAGCTCTCCGCGACGTGCGCGATGCCGAAGTCGATGACGACCGGGTCCCCGTCGAGCAACAGGACGTTGCCCGGCTTGAGATCGCGGTGGATCACCCCGACCTGGTGGATCGCGCGCAGCGCCTCCACGAGACCACGGGCGAGGGAGAGCAGCTCCTGGGGCTCGAGCGGGCCCTGCTCACGGATGCGCTGCTCGAGGCTGGGGCCGGGCACGTACCTCGTGACGATGTAGGGACGCTCGGCATCGAGGTCGGCGCTGAAGACCGGGGCGATCCGGTCGGAGCGCACCCGGGCCAGGGTGTCGACCTCACGGGCCAGCCGGGCCCGGGCGTCCGCGTCGTGGGCCACGTGCGGCCGCAGGACCTTCACCGCCACGGCCCGCCCACGCTCGTCGAGGGCGAGGTGGACCACGCCCATGCCGCCCTGCCCGAGCTCCTGGAGCACGCGGTAGGGACCGATGGTGTCGAAGTGCGGGATCGTTGAGCCTTCCCCGCGCCCTTCAGGGGGCGGTTCTGCGCCGAGCACCTCAGTCGTCATACCCACCAGACTAGAAGGCCGACCCTGAGGGTTGGTGGAGCGTCACCTGTGCGCGTCCTCCGGTGCTCGTGCTACTGGGTGATGTACGCCTCCAGCTGGTCCCGCTCGGCGGCGAGATCACGGATGCGGTACTTGACGACATCGCCGATGCTGACGATCGCGACGAGCCGGTCGTCCTCGACGACGGGGACGTGCCGGATCCGTCGCTCGGTCATCCGGGTCTCGAGGTCGCTGACGTCGTCGTGGCTGGTGCAGGTGTGCACCTGTGGGGTCATGATCGCGCTGACCGGGCCCTCGAGGATGCCTGTGCCCGAGCGGTGGAGGTGCCGGACGACGTCACGCTCGGAGACGATCCCGTCGACGGCGCCCTCTCCGGAGGAGACGACCACGGCACCGATGCCGTGGTCGTCCAGGAGAGCGAGGAGGTCGGCCACGGTGTCATCGGGAGAGGCCGTGATGACATCGCTGCCCTTGCCGCGCAGAACGTCGGAGATCTTCATGCAGCAACGGTAGTGCCCCGGATGCGTCAGCGGAAGGTCCGCGGGTACATAGAGTGGGAGCCATCGACCCAGGAGGTGCTCTGCCCGTGCCGGTCCACCGCACGTTCGACCTCGTCATTGCCGCCAACCGCCTTCCCGTCGACCGGGTGGTCGCGCCCGACGGCAGCTCGCAGTGGCACCGCTCCCCCGGTGGGCTGGTCACCGCGATGGACTCCGTCATGCGCAACCGCGAGGGCGCCTGGGTGGGTTGGGCCGGCGAGACCGGCGAGGCGCCGGAGCCCTTCGAGGAGTCGGGGATGTGGCTGCACCCCGTCCCGCTGTCCGAGCAGGAGCGCGAGACCCACTACGAGGGCTTCAGCAACGACACCCTCTGGCCGATCTACCACGACGTCATCGTGCCCGCACACTTCCACCGCGAGTGGTGGCAGGACTACGAGCGGGTCAACGCCCGCTTCGCCGAGGCGGTCTGCGAGGTCGCCGCCCCGGGCGCCAAGGTGTGGATCCACGACTACCAGCTCCAGCTCGTCCCGGCGATGGTGCGTGCGCTGCGCCCCGACGTGCGCATCGGCTGGTTCAACCACATCCCCTTCCCGCCGGTGGAGCTCTTCGCGCAGCTGCCGTGGCGCCGGCAGATCCTCGAGGGGCTCCTCGGCGCCGACTACCTCGGCTTCCAGCGCACCCCCGACGCACAGAACTTCCTGCGCGCCTGCCGCCAGCTCGACGGCCGCACGACGAAGGGGGACACCGTCGCCACCACCGGTCCCGACGGTGGTGCGCGCCAGGTCCGTGCCTCCGCCGTGCCGATCAGCGTGGACTACCGCGGGCTCGAGGAGCTCGCGAGGACGGAGCCCGTCCGGCGGCGGGCCGAGCAGATCCGCGCCTCGCTCGGCAATCCCGAGATCGTCATGCTCGGCATCGACCGGCTCGACTACACCAAGGGCATCCGCCACCGGCTGAAGGCCTACGAGGAGCTGCTCGCCGACGGGTCGATCTTCTCCCCCGCGGTCACCCTCGTGCAGGTGGCCACGCCCAGCCGCGAGCGCGTCCAGGCCTACAAGCAGCTGCGCACCGAGGTCGAGACGACCGTCGGTCGGATCAACGGCACCTACTCGGCGATCGGCGCGCCGGCCGTGCACTACCTGCACCGCAGCTACCCGCGCGAGGAGATGGCTGCGCTCTTCCAGGCGGCCGACATCATGCTCGTGACGCCCCTGCGTGACGGGATGAACCTCGTGGCGAAGGAGTACGTCACCTGCCGTCACGACACCGGCGGCGCGCTCGTGCTCAGTGAGTTCACCGGCGCCTGGCACGAGATGAAGCAGGCCTTCGTCTGCAACCCGCACGACATCGAGGGCCTGAAGCAGGTCATGCTCCGCGTCATGTCGCTCGACGACCGCGACAAGCGCCGATCCATGCGCTCGCTGCGTCGCCGGGTCGGCGACAACGACGTGCAGAAGTGGGCGGACGCCTTCCTCACGAACCTCGAGATGGCGCCGGAGCGCCCGCCCCGCCCCACGACGAAGGGGATGTAGGTGCAGCCGGAGCTGCGCCGGGCCCTCGCCGCCGTGGCGCAGGCACCCCGCCTGCTCGTGGCGACCGACTTCGACGGGGTCCTGGCACCCTTCGTCCTCGACCCGATGGCGGCGCGCCCCCGGGCCGGGACGGTGGAGTCCCTCACCGAGCTCGCGTCCGCGCCGGGCACGTGGACCGCCGTCGTGTCGGGGCGCGACCTCGAGACCCTCGCCGGGCTGACCGGCCTCGGTGGGTCCGCCACCACGCTCATCGGCAGCCACGGCGCCGAGACGAGCCGGGCCGGCAGCGCTTCGATCCCGCCGCAGGCCTCGGCCCGGCTGTCCGCGTTGCGGGCCACGGTCGAGACCGCCGTCGAGGCCCGCGATCCGCGGATCCGACTGGAGCACAAGCCCACTGCCCTCGTCCTGCACACCCGCGGACTCCCGGCGCAGGCGCTGACCACCGCGGCCGCGATCGCCGAGGAGGCCGCCGCGAACGACGGCGTCACCCTGCTCAGCGGCAAGGGCGTGCACGAGCTGAGCGTGGTGCGGGCCGACAAGGGGAGCGCCCTGCGGGCCCTCGCCGACGAGCTCGGGGTCGACGCGATCACCTACCTCGGCGACGACGTCACCGACGAGCACGTCTTCGCCCTCCTCGGCGACACCGACCTCGGGATCAAGGTCGGCGACGGCCACACCGCCGCTCGGGCACGCCTCGACGACAGCGCCGCGGTCCCGGCCGTCCTCGCCGCCCTCGCCGCCGCTCGCCGCGACTGACGGCGAGCGCGGACCTCCCTTCGGCCGGCGGCTGCGACAGACTGGGGTGATGGGTCGCACCCGGCCCTCGAAGGGAGGATCCGTGCCGCTGGACATCTCCGCCGCACGCCCCGACCCGGCGCTGCTCGACCTGCCGTGGTCGCTGCCCCTGGAGCAGTGGCCCACCGAGCTGATCGCCGCCCTGCCGCGCGGCATCTCCCGGCACGTCGTGCGCTTTGCCCGGCTCTCGGGCGGCATCGTCGCCGTCAAGGAGATCAAGGCCGAGCTCGCGCGCGACGAGTACCAGCTCCTGCGCCAGCTGCGGCGCCTCGACCTGCCCTGCGTCGAGCCGCTCGCCGTGGTCTCCGGGCGCACCGACGCGCACGGGCAGCCTCTCGACGCCTGCCTCGTGACGCGGCACCTCCAGTTCTCCCTCCCCTACCGGGTGCTCTTCAGCCAGCACCTGCGGGAGGACACGACGACGCGTCTGGCCGACGCGCTCGCGGTGCTGCTCGTCCGGCTGCACCTCGCCGGCTTCTTCTGGGGCGACGTCTCGCTGTCCAACACCCTCTTCCGCCGCGACGCGGGCGCCTTCTCCGCCTACCTCGTCGACGCGGAGACGGGCGAGCTGCACGACCGGCTGAGCACCGGGCAGCGCGAGCACGACCTCGACCTCGCCCAGGTGAACATCGCCGGCGAGCTGATGGACCTCGCCGCGGCCGGTTTCCTCCCCGAGGGTCTGGACCCGATCGACGTCTCCCACGAGATCATCGAGCGCTACCGCGGGCTGTGGCAGGAGCTCACCGGTGACGAGTGGTTCGAGGTCGGCGA
Organism: Janibacter sp. GS2; assembly: GCF_051200835.1. Lineage (GTDB taxonomy): Bacteria > Actinomycetota > Actinomycetes > Actinomycetales > Dermatophilaceae > Janibacter. The sequence continues at coordinate 937,057 of NZ_CP195161.1, read as the reverse complement.
GCGCTGGCGCGTCGACGAGCGGATCCGTCGACTCAACGCCCTGGGTTTCGACGTGGACGAGCTGGCGATCACCACCGACCTCGAGGGGACCCAGGTGCGCATCGAGCCCAAGGTCGTCGACGCCGGGCACCACAGTCGTCGCCTGCTGCGTCTGACCGGGCTCGACGTCGAGGAGAACCAGGCCCGCCGCCTGCTCAACGACCTCGACTCCTACCGCGCGGCGATGGACCGGCAGGGGGATGACGAGTCGCTCGTCGCCCACGACTGGCTCTCCCGCGTCTACCAGCCCACGGCCCGCGCCGTCCCCCGGGAGCTGAGCGCCAAGCTTGAGCCCGCAGAGATCTTCCACGAGATCCTCGAGCACCGGTGGTACATGGCGGAGAAGGTGGGGCACGATGTCCCCATCGAGGACGCGATCGCGCAGTACCTGCGAGAGGTCCTGCCGGGCAAGCCCGACGAGCAGTCCGTACTGGGGTCGGACACCCAGCTGCTGCCCGTCGTCGACGAGGAGACGACATGACGGAACCGACGCAGGGGGACCCTTCGAACCACGGCCTCCCCGGCCCTCCCCCTCCGGCCGGGAACCCGCCGCCACCGCAGGGCGCCCCCTACCCGGGCGGGCCCTACCCCGGCGCGGGTGGGAGCGACCCCGGCAAGCCCGGGTCCAAGGCGTGGATCGAGCAGCGCTACGGGCGCACCGCGGAGTTCTCCGAGCGCATCCTGCCCGGGATCATCGACGCCGCCATCGGCTTTGCGGCCGCCTTCGTCCCGCTGCTCCTCGGCGTCGTGCTCATCATCGCCGGGCAGCCCGACAGCTACGACTGCGGCGCCTACTACTCCGGCGAGTGCGAGGTGCCGGGCTCCGGCTCCGACGCCCTCGTGGTCATCGGCGTGCTGATGCTCCTGCTGACCTTCTTCATCGTGCTCGCGGTCGTCTTCTGGAACCGCGTGTGGCGGGTGACCCGGACCGGCCAGAGCATCGGCAAGAAGCTCCTCGGGCTGAAGGTCATCGACGGGGCCTCCGGCGCCAACCCCACGCTCGGCCCGGCCGTGCTGCGCGAGCTGGTCCACCAGTTCGCCGGGATCATCTCCTGGATCTGGATGCTCATCGACGACGACGACCGCACCCTCGCGGACATCGTCGGCACGACGCACGTCATCCACACCAGCCAGTCCTGAGACGGCACGAAGGGGGGCGGGAGCGTCGTGCGCTCCCGGCCCCCCTTCGGGTGTGCGGTGGATCAGACGGTCGGGGCCTTGTGGGCACGGAACCACGCGGTGGAGTCCGGGCGCCAGAGGAAGAAGGTGGCCACCCCGCCGATGATCAGCACGACGGCGTTGAGCACGAGGGCGATCGGTGGGTTGGGCTGCACGAAGCTGAAGAGGAAGGACACGACGAAGAGGCCGTAGAGCACGGTCGCGACGATGCGCGCCCACCCCTTGCCCCTGCCCGTCAGGAAGGCCATGAGCACCCACAGCGCGGCGCCGAGCACGCTGAGCACCACCCCGACGCCCAGGCCCACGGCCACTGCGGTGTCGACGGTCGACGCGTCATAGGCCACGCCCGAGTCGCGCAGCGACTCCTCGACGATCTCGCGCGTCTGGTCGCGCATCAGCAGCTCCACCGGGATCGAGAGCAACTGCATCACCGCACCGGCCCACATCGCGTACTTCGCCGTGACGATCGACGGCGGCGGGCCCGTCATCGCGGGGGTGCCGTGGCTCGGTCCGGCCTGGTACTGGGGTGCCGGCTGGTATCCACTCCGGTCTCCGCCGGGGGGTGGGGGCATGGTGCTCATCAGGTCCCTCCTGCTCAACGGGGGGCCCTGGTGACCCCCGCCGCGCCAACCCTAGTCACGCACCCCGCAGGCGGGCGATCTCATACAACGTCACCCCGGCGGCGAGGCCGGCGTTGAGCGACTCGACGCTGCTGCTCATCGGGATCGAGACGATCTGGTCGCAGGTCTCGCGCACGAGCCGAGAGAGACCCTTGCCCTCCGAGCCGACGACGACCACGAGGGGCGAGGTGGCCAGCTCGAAGCCGGGCAGCGCCACGTCGCCGTCCATGTCGAGCCCGACGATGAAGAAGCCCGCCTTGCGGTAGTCCTCCAGGGCGCGGGTGAGGTTGGGGGCCTGGGCGACCGGCAGTCGGGCCGCCGCACCGGCGGAGGTCTTCCACGCCGACGCCGTCATCCCGGCGCTCCGCCGGGCCGGGACGACCACCCCGTGCCCCCCGAAGGCGGCCGTCGAGCGCACGATCGCGCCGAGGTTGCGCGGATCGGTGATCGAGTCGAGGGCGACGATGAGCGGCGTCCCCGGCGCCGACGAGTCGATGAGGTCCTTCGGGTGCGCGTAGTCGTAGGGCGGCACCTGGACGGCGATCCCCTGGTGCACGGCACCGTCGGTGAGCCGATCCAGCTCCGTGCGCGGGGCCTCGAGCATGGGGATCCCCGCGCTGGTGGCGATCTGGACCGCCTCCCGGATCCGGTCGTCGGCATCGATCCGGCTCGCGACGAACATCGTGCTCACGGGCACCTGGGTACGCAGTGCCTCGAGCACGGAGTTGCGTCCCGCGACGACCTCGGTGGAAGCGCTCTTCTTGCGGTGCACCGGTCGTCCCTGGCTGCGCTTGTCAGCGGGCTTGTCGCTCTTGTACGCCTTGTGGTTGGGGCGCGCGTCGGCCTTGGGCGTCGGGCCCTTGCCCTCCAGGCCGCGGCGGCGCTGGCCACCGGAGCCGACCTGCGGGCCCTTCTTGGATCCGGAGCGGCGAACTGCTCCGCGACGCTGGCTGTTTCCGGCCATCAGTGGTCCTTCCTGGCGAGGGTCCAGCGGGCGCCGCCCGGGGTGTCCTCGACGGTGATCCCGGCCGCGACGAGTGCGTCGCGGATCCGGTCTGCGGTCTCGAAGTCTCGGGCCGCGCGGGCCTCCGCGCGGGCCTCGACCTGCATGCGCACGAGCGCGTCCAGCGCCTCGTGCAGTTCGCCCTCTCGGCTGCCACCGGCGCCACCCCAGGTGGCGGAGAGCGGGTTGAGGCCCAGGACATCGGTCATCGCCAGCACGGATGCCGCGACCTCCGCGGCCTCGGTGCGGCTCCCTTCGTCCAGCGCGGTGTTGCCCCGGCGCACGCTCTCGTGGATCACGGCGAGCGCCCCGGCGACACCGAGGTCATCGTCCATCGACGCGGCGAAGTCCGCGGGGATCTCCACCTGCGGATCCGCCTCCACGACCTGCTGCGAGGGCAGCGCCCGCCGCAGGAAGCCCGCGATCCGCTCGACGGCGGCGCCGGCCTCCTCGAGCGACCCCGGGTGGTACTCGATCATCGAGCGGTAGTGCGCGGCGGTGAGGAAGTAGCGCACGGTCAGCGGGTCGTGGTCCTGCACCAGCTGCTGGACCTCAAGGGCATTGCCGAGGGACTTGCCCATCTTCTCGCCCTTGACCGTCACCCACCCGTTGTGGAGCCAGTAGCCCGCGAAACCCAGGCCGGCCGCCCGCGACTGGGCCTGCTCGTTCTCGTGGTGCGGGAATCGCAGGTCGATGCCGCCGCCGTGGATGTCGAAGGTGTCGCCGAGGTACTTGCGCGCCATCGCCGAGCACTCGAGGTGCCACCCGGGGCGACCCTCGCCGTAGGGGGTCGGCCAGTTCGCGCTCGCGGGCTCCTCGCCCTTGCGCCCCTTCCACAGGGCGAAGTCGCGGGGGTCCCGCTTGCCTCGGGGGTCCGCGTCGTCGGCGCCGACCATGTCGTCGAGGCTCTGGTTGCTCAGCTCGCCGTAGTCGGCCCAGGAACGGACGTCGAAGTAGACGTCGCCGCTGCCGTCCTCGGCCGTGTAGGCGTGACCTCGCTCGACGAGCGCATCGACGAGGGCAATCATCTCGGGGATGTGGCCGGTCGCGCGCGGCTCGTAGGTCGCCGGGAGCACACCGAGCAGCGCGAGCGCCTCCGAGGTGTAGCGCTCGTTGCGGTAGCTCAGGGCGTACCAGTCCTCGCCGGACTCCGCCGCCTTGCGCAGGATCTTGTCGTCGATGTCGGTGACATTGCGCACGAGGGCCACGTCATAGCCGTGTCCCCGCACCAACCAGCGCCGGAGCACGTCGAAGGCGACGGCGAAGCGCAGGTGACCGATGTGCGGTGCGCCCTGCGTCGTCAGTCCACAGATGTACATCCCCACGCGCCCGGGCGTGACGGGGGTGAAGTCGTGCTGGGTCCGTGTGGCGGTGTCGAAGAGCTGCAGGGTCACGCGGTCAAGGCTAACCGGCAGCAGACCCTGCGCCCCCATCGTGCGGGGCGCAGGGTCGGCGGACGACGGGGGTCAGCTGCCCGCGTCGAGCCACTCCTGCAGGTGCGGTGCCTCCGCCCCGATCCTCGTGTCCTCGCCGTGCCCGGTGTGCACGACGGTCTCCCCGGGCAGCGAGAGGAGCTTCTCGGCGATCGAGGCCACGATCGTCGGGTAGTCCGAGTAGGAGCGTCCGGTGGCCCCCGGGCCGCCGTTGAAGAGGGTGTCCCCGGAGAAGACCACCCCCAGCTCGGGCGCGTACAGGCAGCAGGCCCCGGGCGCGTGACCGGGCGTGTGCAGCACGGTCAGCCCGGTCCCGGCGACGGTGATGACCTGCCCGTGGGCGAGGGCGCCGTCGGGGGCCCGGTCGGGGTAGGTCATCCGCCACAGCGGAGCGTCCTCGGGGTGCACCCAGATCGGCGCCCCCTTCGCGTCGGCGATCTCGGCGGCGACGTTGACGTGGTCGTTGTGCGCGTGGGTGCACACGACGGCCACGAGCGCGCGCTCCCCGACGGCCTCGAGGATCGGGGCGGCCTCGTGTCCGGCGTCCAGCACGATGCACTCGTGATCGTCCCCGACGATCCACACGTTGTTGTCGACCTCCCACGAGCCTCCGTCGAGATCGAAGGTGCCGGAGGTGATGACCTTCTCGATGCGGGCGGCCATCAGAGGATCACCACCGACCGGAGCACGTCACCGGAGTGGATCTTGTCGAAGGCCGACTCGATGTCGCCCAGGCCGATCCGCTCGGTGATGAAGGCGTCGAGGTCGAAGCGCCCCTGCCGGTAGAGGTCGACGAGCATCGGGAAGTCGCGGCTGGGCAGGCAGTCGCCGTACCAGCTGGACTTCAGGGCACCGCCGCGACCGAAGAGCTCGATCATCGGCAGGGTGACCTCCTTCTCCGGGGTGGGCACGCCGACGAGCACGAGGGTGCCGGCCAGGTCCCGGGCGTAGAAGGCCTGCTCGTAGGTCTGCGGCAGGCCGACCGCCTCGACGACGACGTCGGCGCCGAAGCCGCCGGTGAGCTCACGGATCCGCTCGACGGTGTCCTCGCTGCTCGCGTCGACGGTGTGCGTCGCGCCGAAGCCCTTGGCGGCCTCGAGCTTCTTCGCGTCGAGGTCGACGGCGATGATCGTCGTGGCACCCGCGACGTGGGCACCGGCGATGGCGGCGTTGCCGACGCCACCGCACCCGATGACGGCGATCGAGTCCCCGCGACCGACCCCGCCGGTGTTGACGGCGGCGCCGAACCCGGCCATGACACCGCAGCCGAGCAGGCCCACGGCCGCGGCGTCCGCGTCACCGTCGACCTTCGTGCACTGACCGGCGGCGACGAGGGTCTTCTCGGCGAAGGCGCCGATGCCCAGGGCGGGGGTCAACGGCGTGCCGGCCATCTCTCCATCAGCGAGGGTCATCGCCTGCGTCGCGTTGTGGGTGTCGAAGCAGTACCAGGGCTGGCCCTTGGCACAGGCGCGGCACTGGCCGCACACGGCCCGCCAGTTGAGGATGACGAAGTCACCGGGAGCGACATCCGTGACGCCCTCGCCGACCGCCTCGACGGTGCCGGCGGCCTCGTGACCGAGGAGGAAGGGGAACTCGTCGTTGATGCCGCCCTCGCGGTAGTGCAGGTCGGTGTGGCACACCCCGCAGGACTGCACCTGGACGACCGCCTCCCCCGGGCCGGGATCCGGGACGACGATGTCGACGAGCTCGACGTCCGCCCCCTTCGATCGGGCGATGACTGCCTTGACGGTCTGCGACACGACGCGACTCCCTTCGGTGGTGGGGCGGTGCACCCCGGTGCGTGGACACCATCGTGTCCCACCCGGGCACCGCGTGTCTGCGGCGGGTCGCGGCATAGGGTCTGGCCATGGACTCCCAGACCCGGCTCCGGCGCCCGAACCGGTCGCGAACGGCGGTGCGTGCATGAGCCTGCTCGTCGTCCAGCACCAGGACACCTGCCCGCCGGGGCGGTTGGGCCAGTGGCTCACCGCGGCGGGCGTCGAGCTCGATGTGCGTCGGCCCTA